>NZ_VDEK01000023.1:0-61612 GCF_007668225.1 Cereibacter sediminicola
GAAGGTGCCCGCCTCGCAAGGCCCCCGGCGGATACTTGTGGGTAACTTCAAGCCGCCGAGGGCCGCCTGCCGGGGCTTGGTTTCATGACTTACGTCATGACGTATGTCATCCACGGGACAATGCCGCTGCGCTCCAGCACCTCCGGGAGCAGAACCGCGCAGGGTCTCTCGTCAATCGATCGGCACGGCAAACGCTGCGCAGAGAGCGGTTGAACCCGGTCGTTGCCGGCGATAGCGTTTCACCCATGCGTGCGTCGGAAGCTGCTCGAGGTTAGTATCTAGCAGCTTGAATCTACAACGCAGGCGCACGAAACCGCATTCGGCCCAGTTCCGTGGGGTCACTTCTCATTGGACATTCCGGCCTACCCGGGTCAGCTCTCAGCGGAAATCAACAGCTGCTACCACAACATCCGCAAGATCCTCGCACATCTGAGGGCTCTTCTTGCTTCCGTCATCACCCTTCGTCCTAGCGGTGATCAGGCATCAGCAGTTTCAGCGGCACAGCCTCGCAGCCGCCGGATCGGGTTGTTCAGGCTGAACCATTTATCATCCGGGATCGAACGCCTATCCTGCTTTCTGGAGTGCCGAGATCTGGATCTGGGTTTTTGCTTGTCCCCCGAGGATATCGAGGAGGATCCAGACACGTTTGTCGGGCTCGATCTGCTCGACGGTTGCGATGTAGTCGGCGAAGGGGCCGGAGATGATCCGGACGCGGTCGCCGAGGTTGAGCTGCTCGGGTGGGAGGAGTGTTCCGTCGTTTGCGCATCTCTGGCGCAGGCCTGCGATGAGCGCGTGCGGGACGGGGCTGGGGATGTTTCCGAAGGTGACGAGACGTGCAACCCCATAGGTTGCGTTGATGGCGCGCCACTGGGGGAATTCAGGATTGAAGCGGACGAAGACGTAACCTGGGAAGAGCTGCTGGACGACCTGGCGGAAGCGGGTTCCGAATTTCTTCGTCTGGTTCTGCGTCGGGGAGAAGACGGAGAAGTCCTGTCTCAGCAGGTTTCGTTCGGCGATGCGGAAGGCGTTCGGCTTGGTCTGGACGAGGTACCAGGGGGCCGTGTCGGGGAGGTTCTGGTGGCAGGTCACGCGCGATCTCCGGCTTCATCGAGATCGGACACGCCGCGGGCCTCTTGCGTGGGCGAGGTTGTCCAGGCAGCGCTGGCTGCCCGGATGCGTGCCCTGAGCGACGGAAGGTACCTTCCGCGACGGGCGGCGAGGGTCATTCCGGTCATGTAGGTAGCGATGAAGAGGGCTCCAAGAACTGCGAGAGTTGCGAAGGCGATGAGGGGCTGGTTCCAGAGCAGGACGCCCGCGGTGATGGGGGCTGCGATCATGGGCAGCAGGATGAGGGTTGTGAGGGGGTTTGCGACGCGCCGCGCCTGACGTCCGAGGATGAGGATCTCGAGGGCGCGCATCACGAGCTGGTGGAAGTGCAGCCGATCGGGTTCATCGGAGGGGCGCCCGGCGGTGCGTCGGCGCCAGATGGCGAGGAGCGTGTCGGCGACGGGCCAGAAGAAGATGAGCAGGACGGCCCAGGGGGTCAGTTCGTCGATCCGCGAGATCGACAGGATCCCCACCCATGCCAGCAGGTGGCCGAGGGAATAGGCACCTGCGTCACCGAGGAAGATCCGGGCCTGGGGGTAGTTGAAGATCAGGAATCCCACCAGGGCGGAGACGAGCAGGAGCGCCATCCAGACGAGGCCCGGGTCTTCGGCCAGCAGGGCGACGGCTGCGAGGCCGAGGGCGGTCGCAACGCCTGTGAAGCCGGACAGACCGTTCATTCCGTCAATGAGGTTGAAGGCGTTGCAGACGCCCATGACGGAGAAGATGCTGAAGGGGATGGCGACGATCGACCAGGTCATGATGAGGTCGAGACCCGGGATGTCGAGGCGGGTGAGCCAAATCTGCAGGGTGGCGATTGCCACCACGCTGGAGAGGGCTGCGGCGGCGAGGCGCCCTGCTGGCGGGATGCGGAGGCCGAGGTCTTCGGCGAGGCCAGCCAAGGCTACGGGGGCTGCGGAAGCGAGGATGATGGACCACAGGTGGGCCGTATCCTGTGATGCCAGGAGCGCCCCGGCGGTCAAGCCTGCGAGGACAGCCAATCCTCCGAGGCGGGGTGTGGGGGTGCAGTGGCTGGCTTGAACGGCGCGGAGATCGTTGCGCCGCAGGACGAGGGAGATGTGATGGTCCCGGGTCCACGCGAGGAGTGCGGCGGAGAGGAGAGATACGGAGAATGCCGTGATGATGGGAATCCATTCACCGGATGTCATATGGCTTCTCCCCAATATCTTAAATTTGGATCTTGATACGGGGGGTGCCGCACATTCTCAAATGGACGCCAAAGTTTCCGGAAATGTCTTTGGTGCGATCGGTTTCATGACTGTTCGGGTCATTGTTAATCTTACGTCTACTCTCTTCCGGTGATCCCGGTTGCGCTGACTGCATCGGGTCCGCGGCGAAGGGACAGCCAGAAACCTGCGATATGATCGAACGGTTTCGCCCATCCGTAAGGATGTGCCGCGGCCGGCGCAGGCTTCGCCGCAGGCCGGCAACCCTCTCCTGCGACGGTTTTGCGGACCGATTTCTGGTCCTGGAGCCTTCGACCATGCAGGATACTCCGCGGTCTCTGCCTCTTGCTTGCACGCCTCCCGTACTTTTCTCGTAGGTATTGGTTTTTTAATACCTGCGATATTTGCCCTGACCGTCCGGCTGGATTTCTGTTGGGGTTGCTTTGTGCTTTTAGCGGTTGCGGGGCTACACGCGTTGCGGGTGAATTTGGATCCGGATGCGCTTCCCCCGGGCACCGGCTTTTCACGGTGTCATTTCTGGTGTCAGTCGCCGGGCTCTTCAGGGAGGCAGCGGCGGTGAGGGAGACGGGTTTCGCCGATGCTGCATCGACTGACGGTTGTTCTTGTGGGGAGCCTGCCGGTTCTGGCGGGCTGTTCGGAGGGCCATGTGCGCTTTCCGGTGACGGAGAGCGCGCAGAAGGCGCTTCCGGAGAACGTGCATGTGATCCGGCTGGATGCGGAGAACATCCGCAGCTTCGAGGTGCCGGCGGAACCGCACCAGGCGACGCGGCTGCCGGCCGGAGGGGGATGGGACTACCGGATCGGGGTGGGGGACATCCTGGGGATCACGGTGTTCGACCATCCGGAACTGCTGCTGCCGGGGGGCGAGAAGACCGCCGGGGAGAGCGGGTTCCGGGTTCAGGCGGACGGGACGGTGGCCTTTCCCTATGTGGGGGCGGTGCGGGCGAAGGGCCGGGCGCCGGAGGAGGTGCGCGCGGAGTTGCAGACGCGGCTTGCGGCCTTCGTTCCGGACCCGCAGGTGGATGTGCGGGTGACAGCCTTCAACTCGCAGGCGGTGAGCGTGACGGGGGAGGTGAGGAGCCCGAACCGCCAGCCGCTGACGACGGTCGAGCTGACGCTTCTCGATGCCATCAACGCGGCGGGGGGGCTGACGGAGACGGCGGACGCGCGCCGGGTGACGGTCCGGCGCGGCACGAGCTCCTACAGGGTGGATCTCGAGGGGTTCCTGAACGCGGGGCTCGGGAGCAACAACCCGGTGCTGCGGCCGGGCGACATCGTCACGGTGGCGCGCCGGCAGGCGCGCGAGGCCTATCTTCTGGGCGAGATCGTGAAGCCCGCGGCGGTGGATCTCTCGGTCGAGCCTCTGACGCTGACCCAGGCGCTGAGCCGGCAGGGCGGCATTCTCGAGCGGCGGGCGGATGCGCGGGGGGTTTTCGTGTTTCGCGCGAACGGCGGGCCAGGGATGAAGGTGTTCCAACTTGATGCGCGGTCGCCCACGGCGCTTCTCCTGGGGACACGGTTCCTGCTGCAGCCGGGGGATGTGGTCTATGTGACGCGCGCGCCGCTCAGCCGCTGGAACGATACGATCAGCGACCTGCTGCCCTCGGTGGGGATCACCAGCAGCCTTGATCGGCTGGGGACGAACTGACCGGTGGAGGTTCAGTCCATCCTCGTGGTCTGCGTCGGCAACATCTGCCGCTCGCCCACCGGCGAGCGGCTGCTGCGGGCGCGGCTGCCCGGGCTTCGGATCGAGTCCGCGGGGCTGGCCGCGCTGGTGGGAAGTGCCGCGGACGGGCGTTCGGCGGCGGTGGCCGAGGCGCAGGGGGTTTCGCTTGCGGGCCATGTGGCGCGGCAGTTCACGCCGGCGATGGGGACGGGGTTCGATCTCATTCTCGTCATGGAGACGGCGCATCGGGCTCGGATCGCCCGGATGGCGCCGCAGCTTCTGGGGCGGACGATGCTCTTTGACCACTGGACGGGAAGTCGAGGGATCCCCGATCCCTACGGCCGCCTGGCCGAGATGTACGAGAGCACATTTTCACGATTGTCCGCGGCGGCCGATGCCTGGTCGGTCCGGCTGCGCAAGAGGGTTGACGGATGACGGACACGTCCCGGCCGGCACAGGCCGCCGAAGAGGACGAGATCGATCTCGGACTGCTCATGGCCCAGCTCTGGGCCGGAAGGAACTGGATCGCGGGCTTCATGACCGGAACGGCGGCCCTTGCGCTGGCCTATCTCGTCAACACGCCCCCCACCTACCGCGCGGATGCGCTGCTGCAGCTCGAGGCCAAGAGCGGCTCGATGGCACTGCCGCAGGCCCTGTCCGCCATGGCGGAGATCGAGCCGCAGAGCGCGACCGAGGTCGAGATCCTGCGCTCGCGCTTCGTGCTGGGCGAAGCGGTGGCAGGCACCCATCTCGACTGGCGCGCCGCCCCGGTCCGGCTGCCGCTCCTTGGCCAGGCCGTGGCCTCGGGACGGCTGCCGCTGCCCGATCTCGATGTCCTGACCGCTTATGACCGGGGCGACGCCCGGATCCGGCTCGACATGCTCGAGGTGCCGCCCGAGTGGATCGGGGAGGAGATCCGGGTGACGGCGGGGGAAGGGGGGCGCTTCACGCTCCGGCTGCCGGACGAAAGCCTCGCCGAGGGCGCGGTGGGCGTGCCGCTCTCGCTGCCCGGGCAGGGGTTCGGCCTGCGGATCGGGGCGCTCGAGGGCCCCCCGGGGCGCGCGTTCGTGATCCTGCAGCGCGACGAAACCCAGGCCATCCAGTCGCTGCGGGAGAGGGTCTCGGTCGCCGAGCGCGGGCGGGGCTCGTCCATCCTCGAGGTGAGCCTGACGGGAGAAGATCCGGCCGAGCTGCAGCGCACGCTGGGCGCGATCACCGAGGCCTATCTGCGCCAGAACATGAGCCGCAGCGCCGCGGAGGCGCAGAGCAGCCTCGATTTCATCGAGCGCCAGCTGCCCGAGGCGCGCGCGGCGGTCACAAAGGCCGAGGAGCGGCTGAACGCCTACCGCCAAGCCCAGCAGGCGATCGACCTCGGCTTCGAGGGCCAGAGCCTCCTGACCCAGATCGCCGCCGCCGAGGCCGAGCTGCGCCAGCTTGCCGCCGAGGAGGAGGATCTCGCCGAGCGCTACACGCAGCAGCACCCGGTCTATCAGAAACTTCTCTCCGCCCGGGCGCGGCTCGAGGAGCGGCTGGCGGCGCTGCGCCGCGAGACGACCGAGCTGCCCGAGACCCAGCGCGAGGTCTTCAACCTGACGCGCGATCTGGAAGTGGCCCAGCAGGTCTATCTGCAGCTTCTGAACCGGGCGCAGGAGCTGAGCGTGCTGAAGGCCAGCACGCTCGGGAACGTGCGCATCATCGACAGCGCCCGCACCGAGCCCCTGCCGATCGCGCCGCGGCGGGGCAGGGTTCTGGCCTTCGCCCTTCTGCTGGGCGCGCTCGGCGGGGCGGGTTTCGTTCTCGGGCGGCACTGGCTGCGCCGGGGGGTGCGGGGCGCCGAGGAGATCGACCGGATGGGGTTGCCGGTCTTTGCCACCGTGCTCTATGCCCCCGCGGTGGCGGGCAACCGTCGGCGGAAGGGCGCCCTGCCGATCCTGGCCCTGACCGAGCCCGATGCGGTGGCCGTCGAGGGTATCCGGTCGCTCCGGACGAGCCTGCATTTCGGGATGCTGGACGCGCAGAGCCGCTCGATCGCCTTCACCTCCTCGGCGCCCGAGGCGGGCAAGTCCTTCCTCGCGGTCAATCTCGCGGTGGTGGCGGCCGATGCGGGCCAACGGGTCTGCCTCGTCGATGCCGACCTGCGCCGCGGCCGGATCCGGCAGTATTTCAGGGTGGGGAAGGGAGAGCCCGGGCTTTCGGACTATCTCGCCGGCGAGGCGGCGCTCGAGGATCTTCTGCGACCCACGCCGATCCCGGGACTCCGGGTGATGACCACGGGCCGCTATCCGCCCAACCCGTCCGAGCTCCTGATGCGGCCGGCCCTGTCCGAGCTCGTGGCGGAGCTCGACCGCCGCTTCGATCTGACGATCTTCGACGCGCCGCCCGCGCTCGCCGTCACCGATCCCGTGGTGATCGGGCGCGCGGTGGGGGCGACCATCGCCGTCGTGCGCCACGATATCACCACGACGGGTGAGGTCGAGGCGCTGATGCGCCAGCTCCAGAGCGCGGGCGTGAAGCCCGCGGGCGCGGTGCTCAACGCCTACAAGCCCGAAGCCGGCCGCGGACCCTACGGCTACGGATACGGCTATGGCTACCAGTACAGCTACCGGCCGCAGGCCAGGGACTGATCCGCAGATCCGGGTCCGGAACAGCCGGGACCGGAGGACCCATCGGGAAAGTGAGGAACCATGATCACGCAGATCCTGCTCTGCGGCGGCTCGGGCACCCGGCTCTGTCGAGGCCGGAGCTCCCGGGGCGGCGGGGGATCTTTTGGCCCGTGGTCTTGCGGCGCTCACGGGCAGTCTTGGGGAGATCGCTCCGACATGACCTGCGGCCGCTCCCCGGGGACCTGCCATTCCGGTGCCGCGCGGCTTTCGGCCGCTCTCTCGCCTGATCCTGGGCGCGAGGGGCGGCGAGAGCTTCTTTTCTCATCCTCAAGGATACTTCATGCAACGCAAGGTCACAAAGGCGATCCTTCCGGTCGCGGGTCTTGGAACACGCTTTCTTCCCGCCACCAAGTCGATCCCGAAGGAGATCCTGACGCTCGTCGACCGCCCGCTGATCCAGTACGCGATGGACGAGGCGCGGGCGGCTGGCATCGAGCAGTTCATCTTTGTCACCTCGCGGGGCAAATCGGCGCTGGAGGATTATTTCGACGAGGCGCCCGAGCTCGAGGAAGCGCTGCGCCGGTCGGGCAAGACGGCCCTTCTCGAGGCGTTGGCCGCGACCGACGTGGACTCGGGAGCGATCGCCTATGTGCGGCAGCACCGGCCGCTGGGCCTCGGCCATGCGGTGCGCTGCGCGCGCCATCTGGTGGGGGACGAGCCCTTCGCGGTGATCCTGACCGATGACGTGATCGCGGGCGATCCGCCCTGCCTTCAGCAGATGATCGAGGCGCACGCCGAGACCGGCGGGAGCATGGTGGCGGCGACGGAAGTGCCGCGTGCGGCGACCTCCTCCTATGGCATTCTCGACATTGCCGGGGAGACGGGACCGCTCGTCCGGCTGCAGGGTCTGGTGGAGAAGCCGAAGTCCGAGGCCGCGCCTTCGACGCTCGCGGTGATCGGGCGCTATATCCTGGCCCCGCGGGTGATGGAGCATCTCGACCGTCAGACGCCGGGGGCGGGTGGGGAGATCCAGCTGACGGACGCGATCGCGGAGGAGATCCGGGCCGGCGGTCAGGTCTTCGGGTTCCGCTTCCGCGGCCGCCGGTATGATTGCGGCTCGAAGGCGGGGTTCCTGCAGGCGACGGTGGCCTTCGGGCTCGCGCGCCCGGATCTGGGCGAGGAGTTCCATGCCTTCCTCGAGGAGGAGGTCGGTTTCCGCAGGGCCGCCGAATAATGGCGCGAATCTGCGTCCTTGCAGACCGGCGGTTCATGGAGAGGCGGGGACCCCGTGACCTGATTGCCTCTTGCCTGCGCCGCCCGGATCTTCGGGCGGCGCTCCTTCCCTTTTGCAGAGGTTCAACGACATGAAGATCGCGATGATCGGCACGGGCTATGTGGGCCTTGTATCCGGTGTCTGCTTCTCGGACTTCGGACATGAGGTCGTCTGCGTCGACAAGGACCCGGCAAAGATCGCCAGGCTGAAGGACGGCAAGGTGCCGATCTTCGAGCCCGGGCTCGAGGCGCTGATGGCGCGCAACGTGGCGGCGGGGCGGCTGTCCTTCACGCTCGATCTGGCCGAGGCGATGCGCGGCGCCGAGGCGGTGTTCATCGCCGTGGGCACGCCGACGCGGCGCGGCGACGGGCATGCCGACCTCACCTATGTCATGGCCGCGGCCGAAGAGATCGCCCACACGCTCGAGCATTACGCGGTGGTCGTGACCAAATCGACCGTGCCGATCGGCACCAACCGCAAGGTGGCCGAGGTGATCCGGGCGGCCAATCCGGCCGCCGATTTCGACGTGGCCTCGAACCCCGAATTCCTGCGCGAAGGGGCCGCCATCGACGATTTCATGCGCCCCGACCGCGTGGTGGTGGGGCTGGAGTCCGAGCGCGCCCGGAAGATCATGGCCGACATCTACCGCCCGCTCTTCCTGCGCGACTTTCCGGTGGTCTTTACCGGCCTCGAGAGCGCCGAGATGATCAAATACGCCGCGAACGCCTTCCTCGCGACCAAGATCACCTTCATCAACGAGATCGCCGCGCTGTGCGAGCGGGTGGGGGCCGACATCAAGGCCGTCTCGAAGGGGATGGGCCTCGACGGGCGGATCGGCAACAAGTTCCTCCATGCCGGACCGGGCTATGGCGGCTCGTGCTTTCCCAAGGACACCAGGGCGCTCGCCCGGATGGGGCAGGAGCATGCCTCGCCGATCCAGATCGTCGAGACCGTCATCAAGGTCAATGACGAGATCAAGCGCCGGATGATCGAGAAGATCGAGGATCTCTGCGAAGGCTCGTGCCGCGACAAGGTGATCACGGTGCTGGGCGTGACCTTCAAGCCCAACACCGACGACATGCGCGACGCGCCCTCGCTGACCATCGTCCCGGCCCTGGTCGGCGCGGGGGCGAAGGTGCGGGTGGTCGATCCCGAGGGGCGGCGCGAGGGCGAGCATCTCCTGCCGGGCGTGCGCTGGATGGAGGATGCCTATGCCGCGGCCGAGGGGGCGGAGGCGCTGGTGATCCTGACCGAGTGGAACGAGTTCCGCGCCCTTGATCTGCAGCGCCTGGCAGGGTTGATGGCGGTACCGCGGCTTGCGGATCTGCGCAATGTCTACGAGCCGGAGGCGGTGCGCGCGGCGGGCTTCATGGCCTGCGAGGCGGTGGGCCGGCGGCTGGACGGGCTGCCGGGCCGGGGTCAGGACCAGGGAACGGATCGTGGTGCGGCGCAAGCTTCCGGGGAGCATGCGCGGGAGACGGCCTGACGGCAGCCCGGCGCGCCGAATGAAGAACCGCCCGGCCTTTGCGGGCCGGGCACCACCCAGCGAACCCAGGAGGGGCTTTTCGTGAGGCGCATCCTCGTCACCGGCACGGCCGGCTTCATCGGCTTCCATCTTGCGCGGCTGCTGCTCGCCGAGGGCTTCCGCGTCCACGGCTACGACGGGATGACCGACTATTACGACGTGACCCTCAAGCGCCGTCGCCATGCGATGCTGCTGCAGGACCCGAACTTCTCGGCCACGGAGGGTCTGCTCGAGGATCAGGCGCTGTTCGACCGGGTGGCCGATGAGTTCGCCCCCGAGGTGATCGTCCATCTCGCGGCCCAGGCCGGCGTGCGCTATTCGGTCGAGAACCCGCGGGCCTATCTCGATGCCAACGTGATCGGAACCTTCAGCGTGATGGAGGCGGCGCGGCGGCTGAAGGTGGCCCACCTGATGATGGCCTCGACCTCGTCGGTCTATGGCGCCAACGAGGAGATGCCCTTCCGCGAGACCGACAAGGCCGACCACCAGCTCACCATCTATGCCGCCACCAAGAAGGCGAACGAAAGCATGGGCCACGCCTGGGCCCATGTGCATGGCGTGCCGGTCACCCTGTTCCGCTTCTTCACGGTCTATGGCCCCTGGGGGCGGCCCGACCTCGCGCTGTTCAAGTTCGTCGACGCGATCCTCGACGGCCGGCCGATCGACATCTACAACCACGGCGAGATGTGGCGCGACTTCACCTATGTGGACGATCTCGTCCGCGCGATCCGCCTCCTGATCGAGGCCGTGCCCGGAGGCCCCGAGACGGCGGTCGAGGGCGACAGCCTCTCGCCCGCGGCCCCCTTCCGCATCGTCAACATCGGCAATTCCGACAAGGTGCGGCTGCTGGATTTCATCGAGGCCATCGAGGAGAGCCTCGGCCGCCGCGCGATCCGCAACCTCCTGCCGATGCAGGTGGGCGACGTGCCCGCGACCTGGGCCGATGCGGGGCTTCTCCAGCGCCTCACCGGCTACCGCCCGCAGACGGACATCCGCGACGGCATCGCGCGCTTCGTCGCCTGGTATCGCGACTATTCGGGGAAGTAGCGGTTGCCTGGCCTCATGACACTTGCGGGTATCGAAGGCGCTATCGGCAGTGACGCTGGCGATCTGCTTTTCGGGCGGGATCTGGTCCAGCGGCTCGGGCAGCATGGGCGCGTCGCTGGTGGTGAACCCCGCGGCCCGGATTTCGAGGGATTTCTTGTCGATCCCGATGTGGATCTTGCGCCAGACCCTGCGTTTGGCGCCGCCACGGGCGTTCCACTCGCCTTCGCCCTCGATTTTGATGCCGGTGCTGTCGATCAGCAGGTGCAGCGGCCCTTCTGAGCCGCGAAACTTCCTCGAGGATGGGCGCCGCGATCACCAGCCGGCCCCCTCCACGGCGGCGTCGAGCAGGGCGCGTTCACCCACATCTCGCGTGAGGGTCGGCATCGTGTCGCCGGGGACCAGCTCCACGTCGCAGCCAAAGGCTTCCTCGAGGATGATCCGGTCCACCTGCGCCGCCACCCCGGCCGAGGCCCAGTTCATCTCGGCGATGCTGATCCGGCCGCACGTCTCCTGCGCCCAAGCCGGAGCGGCGAGGGCAGCAAGCGACGAGGCAAGCCCTTGCCGGCCGCTGCTTCAGAACGTCGCCGCGGATCGCGCCGAACGGCAACCCCTCGGGGCCGCTGCCAGCCGTCCAGGCACCATCACCGGCAGTTCTCCCCCCGTGCGGGCGGAACGACCCCGCGGCGATCGGGGCACGGGATGGGGAACATTCAACTCCACGCCCGGCTGAGCGCAGTCTGTAGCCAAGGAGAAGATAATGGTCACCACAGTCGGCACTGAAACCTCGATCGAGAAGCTTGTCGAAAACCTGATCCTGCTTGAACATGATGCGATCGCCGCCTATGACGCCGTCATCGAGCGGCTCGAGAATCCGGACTTCGTGGCCCAGATCAGCGCCTTCCGTGAGGACCACGAGGCTCATCTCAGCGGGCTGAGGGAGTGCGCGGCCGAGATCGGTCTCGTACCTCCGACCGAGGGCGACGCCAAGGAGTTCCTGACCACCGGCAAGGTCAAGCTCGCCTCGCTGATGGGGGATGGTGCCATCCTCAAGGCGATGAGCACGAACGAGACCGACACGGTCACCGCCTATTCGAACGCGGTCGAAAACCCGCAGTCCTCGGCCAAGCTGATGCCGCTGGTGGAGCGGGCGCTGGCGGACGAGCAGCGCCACAAGGACTGGATGGATCGGACCGCCGCCTGATCCGAGGGAAAGCCCCGGCGCGTGCCGGGGCGCCCGGATGACCGGGCGAGAAGAGGCCATAAGGGTCGGCATTCGACGGTCCGCCCGAGATGCAACAGCGCCCCGCGGATCTCGTCGGGCGCGAAGCCGAGCGCGTGCAGGGTGCGCGCCGCCCCGCCGAGCAGGTGTTCAGTCTCATGTTGGGCGGCTGCAAGGCACCCCATCAGCGTGCGGTCGTTGATCGGGCGACCCTGCGTGGTCCCCATCGCCTGCCGCACTTCGCCAAGATAGCATCCGGCCTCTTCGCGCATCCGGTCGAGAACGGTGCGCAGCGTCGGCCCGCGTCTCGCGCCGCAGATGCTGTCCGTCCCGCCGCGTCACGTCCGGCGTCTTTCCGGTCAGGACCGGCAGCAGGAGTGCGGCCGCACCTGTCAGAAGCAGCCCGCCGACGCCTGCCCACCCGAGACCGCCCCGCCATCCCTCAGCCCCATCCCGCCAGAAGGAACCGGACGGGGCGGCGCTTGGGCGCGCGGGCAACGGGGGAAGGCTCAAGGTCACGCCCCTCTCTTGAGTCTTGGGCCAGAACCAGCGCTGCGGGTATCGGTTCCACTTCGGTCCAAAGCCCGGCCGAGGATGACCAGAGGACGGGCCACCTGCCCGATCATCCTCGCTAAAACTGGGGTCTTCATCGCGCTTGACTCGTGAATTTCACAATCCTAACTCACCCAAATCTCCCGACTTCAGAAGCTTGGTCAGGTGCGGCCTCGAGACGTTCAGCATGTCGGCCGCCTGCTGGGTCGTGAGCATCGTGCCCACGGGCACCAGCGTGACCATGTTGCCGCTCGCGACATGGCCGAGGAGTTCGATGATCAACTCGCCAAGGCCCGTGGTTCATCGATGGGAAAGCGGACGGCTTTCGTGACGGCTGCGACCTTTCTGCTCAGGGAGACTGCGGCTTGCCCGGAAACCGGAAAAAGCCTACCTTGGCCGAAGGAGACACCATCATGCGCATCGAGGCCCAGACCGAGGTGGATCGCTGGCTGAAGCCAGGCCTGCCCGAAGACCAGCCTGAACCGGGCTACGAGGAATGGCTCGCCGCCGAGATCGCGGCCGGGATTGCCGAACTCGACGCCGGGAAGGGCATTCCGGCTGAAGAGGTCTGGAAGGAACTCGGCCTCGAATGAGGCTGTTCTTCTCACCCCGCGCGGCCCGCCGTCTGCGGGAGATCCAGGCCTACCTCGCCTTCGCCGCCAGCCTGAACACCGCGCTCCGCGTGGTTCTGCGCATTCGCCAGAGCGCCGAGATGCTTACGGACTTTCCCCGCCTCGGCGTGGAGTGGGAGGGTGGGCCAACACGCACTCTGCGCGTCTCCGGTCTGCCCTACAGCATCCACTACCGGCTTCACGCCGAGGCGGTCGAGATCATCACCATCCACCACCACCGTCAGAAGCCCCCGCGCTTCGGCTGAGCGGCTTCTTTGCTGTTTCCATCCCTCGGCGGCTGACAACGCCGGAGGCGCCTGTCTGAGAGGCCTTGGAACGACGGTTTCGATCCCCCCAAGCGTTGTCTCAAAGGCAAGATTGGCCGCAGTGCGGCCAATCAAAGGAGCTTTTTCAACATTTACCGTCAGGGGCTGGGCAGGAGGGCAGCCGCCCGATCTCGATCAAAGCCACGCGCTGAGCAATTTGCAGGCGCACGAAAGGGCGCAACCTTGGGTCCTGACGTGCGGGCCGACATGCACGCGATGACGAGGGCACTCGGCAGCGGCGCGCCACCCCATCTTCTGCTGCCAGTCTTGCGGGTTTGATCACGCCTGGGGCTGAAGGCCACGGCGCAACTGCAATCACCGACCAGCATCACATCCTCCCTCGTCCGTAAACAGGCGGAAGCTTCAGCGGAGGCGTTTCAGCAACCGCGCCCGCGTGTCGCCGGGCAGGTCGCCGATCACGGCCTCCAGAAGATCAAGAAGCCGGTCCTCGGCGCCGCCGTTCGCCTCCGCCTCCGCCTCCATCGGCACAGCAGTCGAGCAGGATCGTGACGGTCTGGAACATCCGTCCCTCCCGATGAGGCCTCGTTGGTGCCGGAAGCCGCGGCTGAACTCAAGCGCGCGGCCTTGCTTACGCGTGTCCGTCGTGCCGCCAGTGCGGAGAAGGCCGGTCGGGAACGGCGGGAACTGTCCCGCCTGGCCGGCTGGTTCAGCGATCTGGCATCAGGCGGTAGAGTGGCGGCCACGCCGCGCAAAGAGCTTCCGCCAGCCTGCGACCGTCTCATCGGGAAGATAGAGAAGACCTGCGACATCCTCGACGGGCAGGCCCTCGGAGAGAAGCAGCAGGGCATTGGCCATGCGGGCCTGGACGACTTCCGGTGTCCGGGCATCGAGCGCCTTCTTCAGCTTGTCGCGGTCATCGTCGGAGAGAAACATCTCGGTCATCATACAGTCACCCTGGCCCGGAAAGGGCGCGCTTTGGCACAGAGTCCTGGTGTCTTCAAGCCGCGCGGCACAGCCTTCGCACGGGATGCCCATGCCACGCCAAACGGCACCTCAGCCACTCGAGTTTCTCGGTTCGCCCGGCGCTGCCGGATCGCGTCCAACGCCGGACTGGAGGAGCCTGCCCGACGAGACGCAGGCGACGCTGACCGGGCTGATGGTCCCCCCGAGCCTCGACCACGCCGGCGGCGCCGACGGGCAGCCTGCAAACGAGCGCCCGGGACAAGTGGCTTGACGAATGCCGTGTCCGAGTTCGAGGATGCAGTTCTCCATCTGGCTGACGATCTTGTTGCTGGTGACGCTATCGTCTTCCGCCACGGCGACACCCCTTTCGAGCATGAGCCGCAGCCAAGATACAACAGGTTCGGCACCACGCCATTGCGGCGTGCCACAATTGAAATGCTGGCCCGGTCGTCCAGCGGCGCCGTCTCTATCTCAGACATAAGCCTATGCTCAGGCGTATGCCTAAGCCTTCATTGTTATGCCCAAGTGTCCGGTCGAAAGGGGGGCCAGTTCCCTTTCGCCCGAGCTTGCGTCACACTGCCGTGATCATTACGACCTGTGGCTACGCACCTGACCCCTTCTCTTAAGGACTAAGCATGAGACTTTCTTTTAGGATGGCGTTGCTGGCGGTTCCGATGCTGGTGCTCGCTGGCTGCGACACGTCCGTTACACCCGCTTATCAGACAAGCCCCCAGAACACGATCACGCTGCAACCGGTTGCTGCCACTGGGAAGCGAGCCAAGGTTCTGCAGTTCCTCGTAGCGGAGGGAGTTAACACCCAGCCGACATGTCGGCTCGCCGGTCCGATTGACGTCGGCGGTGGGCAAACGGCTGCGCAGGCCCTTCAAGAGGCCATGACCGCAGAGTTCTTGGCCGCTGGCTTCTACAGCGACCGCGGGACACCGCTGACCGTCACGCTTACCAATATGAAAGTGGACACGTTCAGCGGATATTGGGATCTGGCAGCCGTCGTACAGTCCCCCAAGCTTCCGGCAGGATACACCGTTACAACCCGCTACGAATACAAGACGAGTTTTTCTGCGTATTCGGCATGCCCCAATGCGGCGCTGGCGTTCAACCGCGCTGCATCCGCATTCATCAATCAGATCGTGACGAACCCCAGTTTCCGGTCGGCAATCTGATGCATGCAGGCAGCGCGCTTTGTTCTCTGTTCTTTGAAGCGTGCGGCTTCTCAGCTTTCGGAGAATGAATCCTTGCTACGTGCGTTCGCCTGCCTTTCGCTTCAATGAGCTTCAGCTGCGCCGCATCGAGAGCCTCGCGGCGGCGCAATCTGCGCATTGCGCCGTCCACCATGGGACCCAGCGAACGGCGGCTATCGCCGGTTTCTGCGGATACGATGCCGCAAGCTCACAGGCCGCCTCCCCGCCCTTGGGCACGCTGTGCCGTCCGTCTGACGTTCAGCCCGACCATCGGCTGAATGGATCGAGTTCTGGCAGAACGACGTCCCACTCGTCCCGCCGGATCAGGTGCCGGTACGCGTCGTCGCCGTCGTCCCGCCGCCATTGGAGCACGACCGCGATTTCGCCACCGATGACCTCCGCGTCTTCGGGCGGCGCGAACGCCTTTGCCATGCGACCGAGAACACGTTCCCGGCCATCCAGGATCAGCCAGCGGTCGCCGTGGCGCGACAGGGTGACGGGATCGCCCACCGCCGCCTCGGCGATGGCCGCGAGCGATGGGTCTGCGTCCCTCAGGCGACCGGCGAAGGAGAGATCAACGAGCCTGGGATCGGGCGCGATGATCCGGCGCCGGGCGTCCGGGAGCGAGGTGGGGTCCGGAGATACCTCGCGCGGCAGCACCGCACCGCCCACGGATCGCAGGAATGGATGACGCCCCTGCGCCAGCACGGTGAGGCTCGAGCGCGCCCGGGTCATCGCGACGTAGAACAGCCGCCGCGGCGCATCGGCATCTTCACCGCGCGAGGGACGGTCCCAGCCGCCGTCCAGGATCGCCACATGGTCGAATTCCAGCCCCTTGGCGCGGTGGGCGGTGAGGAGCAGGAGGCCGCGTTGCTCGGCGCGCGCCTCGCGCGCCCATTCGCCGAACCACTGGACGAGATCGGGCACCGGCGCGGCCTTCTCCACCAGCTCGCGCGCGAGGGTTCCGATGCCCTCGCCGATCAGGTCGGTCCAGCGGTTCTGCGGCAGGCCGTTCAGAATTCCGACGAGGTCGGCAATGGTCAGAAGCCGCGCGCGGTCGCGCAGCATCTCGCGCAGGAAGGCCTGCATCTCGCGCATGCGCCAGAGGCTGGGCATGGTCTCGCTTGCCAGCTCCACCGGAATGCCAAGCTGTTCGGCATAGGTGCGCGCCGGCTCCAGCCGCCGCCATTCCCGCGCGATGACGGCGGCGCGGCGCCACGACCAGTCCGGGTCGAGACGCGAGAGCCGCAGAAGCTCGTCGACCGCCGCCACCGCCTGCATCCCGTCCCCCGGCGGGCAGGCCAGCAGCGTGACCCGGCCCTGCGCCACCGGATCCAGCGCCGCCATGACCCCGCCCGGCGCCTCCCCGGCGCGGGCGCGGTTGACGGCGATGTCGTGGCCCGCCTTCATCCGCCCCGCGGCCGGGGCGATCACGGCGTTGGCGGCCGCGATGATGTGGCCGGTCGAGCGGTAGTTTTCGGTCAGGTAGACGGGCCTTGCCGCGTAATCCGCCTCGAACCGGCGGATGAAGTCGATCGAGGCACCGGCGAAGGCGTAGATGTTCTGGTCGTCGTCGCCCACCGCGAAGAGGCTGAGGCGCAGTTCGCGGTCCTCGAGGGTTCGCCCCGCCACGGCGGCGATCAGGGCATATTCCTCGGGGCCGATGTCCTGGTACTCGTCGACAAGGATCCAGCGGTAGCCTTGGATCAGCGTCTCTCGCAAGGCCTCGGCCTCGGCCTTCGGGAGCCCGTCGCCGCGCAGGAGCGCCACCGCCTGCATCACGATGCCGTCGAAGTCGCGGGGCCCGTCGCGGTCACCGGCGAAGCTTGCCCCGACCAGCCGCATCGCCAGCGCGTGGCAGGTCGAGACGGTGATGCCCGCGGCCTCGTCCCCGATCAGCCGCCGCAGACGCTCGCGCACCTCGGCCGCCGCGTGGCGGTTGTAGGTCAGGACCAGAATGCCCCGCGGGTCCTCGCGCTTCACGCGGACAAGGTAGGCGATGCGATGGACCAGCACGCGGGTCTTGCCCGAGCCGGGGCCGGCCAGGACCAGCACGTTGGTATGCTCGCGGTCGTCGCGGACGATCTCTGCCTGTACCGGGTTCTCCAGCGCCTCGACGATCGCCTTCCACGAGGCGCCGGTGGTCTGGCGGCGGATCTCGACGCCCTTGCCCGGCAGCAGGGGCTCGGGCTCGCGCGTGCCCGCGTCAGGTGCCGCTTCGCGCATCAGGGCGATGAGGTCGGTTTCCAGCCGCGCCGCCAGCTCCAGCCGCTTCAGCGAGGCGTCCTCGACGCCCACGTGAATGAAGATCGTGATGGCGGTGTCGTTGCTGGCGATCCCCAGCACCTCGAGGTCGCTCAGTGCCTTGCGCAGTGCCGGGCCGGTAAGGCCGCAGGCGCCGGTCAGGTCGTCGGTCGAGATGCCGGTGTCGGCGGGCGCGGTCATCACGTGGCGCACGAGGTCGAGGAGCTGGGTCCGCCGCGTTCCGGTGACCTGCGCCTTGTCGAGGATCCCGGCCGCTTCCTCCAGCGTGCGGATGCGGAGCGACGAGGGGAAGACCTGCACCCGGTTCTCCTCGCGGCTGAGAAGCGTCGCCTCCTCCAGCCAGGCCACGGCGGTCTTCACCCGGGTGTCGTCGGTGGCACGGTCGCGCTCGAACTCCTGGTCCTTCTCCTCGCGCACGATCTCGCCGGGGGTCGCCACCACCTCGCCGTTCTTCTTCATCCGGGTCTCGAGACGGCGGAGCGCCTTCAGGATCGCCCCGATCTCGTGCCGGGCGAGGCGTGAGCGGGCGGAGAGGCCGAACTGCCGCTCCACATCCTCGGCCGCGAACAGCAGCACACAGCGCGCCGGCTGACGGTCGCGCCCGGCCCGTCCCGCCTCCTGCAGGTAGTTCTCCAGCGAGCCCGGGATGTCGCCATGCACCACGAGGCGAATGTCGGGCTTGTCGATCCCCATGCCGAAGGCGTTGGTCGCGGCGATCACGCGCAACTCGCCCACGCGGAAGCGCTCCTGGATCTCGCGCTTCTCCTCGGGCGGCAACCCGGCGTGGAAGCGCTCCGCCGCCAGCCCTTGCGCCTTCAGGAACTGCGCCACGCGCTCGGTGGCCGACCGCGTGGCGCAATAGACCACCGCGCCCGAGGCGCCCTCGGCCGGCAGGTCCGCCTCGATCGCGTCGAGGATGTCGGCGAGCTTCGTCTGGCGCTGGGTGGGAAGGATGGAGAAGCTGAGGTTCGTGCGCACCGCGCCGCCGTCGAGAAGCTGCAGCTCCTGCCCCACGCGGCTCTGGAAATGCTCGCGGATGTCGCGCACGACCTCGGGTTTCGCGGTCGCGGTCAGGCAGAGCACCGGCGCCGGCGGCTCATCGCCCGAGAACTCCCTGATGAAGCGGCTGACGTAGCGGTAGTCCGGCCGGAAGTCGTGGCCCCATTTCGAGATGCAATGCGCCTCGTCCAGCACCCACAGCCCGACCTCGCGCTGCCGCAGCGCCGAGCGGACCGAAACCGAACGCAACTGTTCCGGCGCGATCAGCAGGATGGCCGCGTCGCCCATCCGCACCCGCTCCAGCGCGTGGTGGCGCTCGGGCAGCGAGAGCATGCCGTTCACCGTCACCGCCGAGGAGATCCCGGCCCGCGCCAGCCCCTGCACCTGGTCGGCCATCAGCGCCACCAGCGGCGAGATCACCACGGTCAGCGCGCCGGTCTTGTCGAACTTCGACAGCGCCGGGATCTGATAGCAGACCGACTTGCCGGTTCCCGTGGGCAGGATGCCGAGGACGCTCTTTCCCGCCATCGCCTCCGCCACGATGCGTTCCTGCAGGGGGCGGCCCATCTCGTCCACCGGTTCGGGACGGAAGGCGGGAAAGCCGAACCAGCGCTCCAATGCCCGCTTCGGGTCGTTGTTTTCGGCGCACCAGGCGCAGTCGGGGCTGCCGCAGGCCGTGTCGCGCAGATGCCGCACGATCAGCGAGGCCTCGCGAAACTGCGTCCGCACCCAGGGCGGCATGACCGAGTCCCCGCCGGCCACCGAGATCCAGGACAGCGCGTAGGCCATCGGCCAGCCGAGCTGCGGGTTCGAGATCCGGCTCAGCGTCTGCTCGATGCGATGCGCGCAGGCCCGCCCCGCCAGAAGCCGCCGGATCGCCGCCCCCGCCTCGGGCGCCGACGGCGCCGGGGCGCCGCGGATCGCCCGGAACAGCGCGTCGAACCCCGCCGACGTCTCGCCCCGCGTCGTGAGGAAGTGGTGGACGAGCAGCGCATCGGGATCGTCCCGCTGCAAATGCCCGAAGGCCGCGATGTGGTTCTCCAGCACCTCGAACACCAGGCGGGCGTCGAGTTCCGGGTCGTTCACATGCCCGGCCTGAAGCCGCCCATCGTGATAGTGCTTCACGAGGTGGTGGTAGGGGTTGCGGGGAAAGGCCAGCGGGTTGAGCCAGAGCGTGTCGATGACGCTCCGGCCCATCGCCGTGAGACGCGGACGCTGCGCCACCAGATGCGGCAGGTCATGACGCAGGATGTTGTGACCGATGAGGTGATCGGCGCCCTCGCAGAACGCCTCCAGCCGGACGAGCGCAGGACCGAAATCGCCTCCACTGTGGCGGCAAACCTCGCCGTCCCCCGTCCGGACTGCCGCGAAGGCGAAGAGCCGCGCCGTCCTGGGATCGACTTCCAGATCGAGCGATACGCAGTTTCCCAAGAGGGCGCCCACTGAGGCTCCCGTCTCACGCTGCCGGTTCATGTCAGCACCGCAACCAGCCGCCACGACCGGGACCTTCCCACGCCGCGACCCGCTGGTCCACCCCAGGCGCCAGGCGCCGGCCCCCGTCCTCCCGCGCGTCCCGGGCGACGGACGTTTCGGATGACCCGGGAATCAGCCGGGCTTTTCACATTCGGCGTTTCCGTATTTTGCGATGCAGGCCTGCTGTGTGCATTGCCGGATCTGCAGGTCTCTCAGCGGTTCGTTTCGATCCACGGTCCGAACGGCGGGAACGGTGTAATATTCGGTGCGCATCACCTGATGGCAGGTGACGGTATAGCCGACGCCGGTGCAGGTCGTCGTTCCGGTCGGCACCTGGCGCGACTGGACCTGATTGTACATTTCCTGCTCGTGGCGAGGCGGGATCCTTGTCATCCAGTCCACTGTGCAGCTGTCTTTCTCCGCCCGGAACTCCGGTGTTCCGCAACTGCCCAGCAGGAAGCCCAGGGCCGACAGCAGCACGGTTCTTGTCATCGTCCTCTTCCATCCTGGCCAGTGGTCCCCGGTGGTAGGGCGGCTTATCCTGGCTGTCCAGACAAGCGGGCGGTGTCAGCCGCGTAGCGGAAAAAGTGACGCAAGCCGGTCCCGGCCGCTTTCGTACGGCAATGGGGCATGAAGGCTGCTGCCATGAGCCCGCCCGCAACAGGCGGCGAGGCCAGGGAACCGGTCACCAGGCACTCCCTGATCCATGGCATTCACATGCGTCGCGTCAGCATTCCGTCGAGGGACCGCGAAGGGCGCAGGCCGTTCTTGTCGGGCGGGGTGCGCGCAGACCAGCACGACAGGCCGCAGGTCCATGGCCGGACGCCGCGCCGTTTGCTCGCCTCTCCTTCGGGTTCGAATGCCGACCCGGCTGGCGCCTCCATCGGGCACCTGCCCTTTGCGCCCCCACAACCGACGGGGGCCTGCCGGGATCCCTGCACCGGCCGGCGCGCCCGCGTTCGTCAGATCAGCAAGTCCTCGGGTGTCCGGCCGGCGGCCATCGCCTTTTCGAACCAGCGGGGCTTGCGGCCGCGGCCGCACCAGATCTGGTTGGCATTGGCCGGATTGGGGTAACGAAGCTCCCAGGGCGTCAGTTCGCTCGTTCCGGTCAACTCCTTCAGGGTGAGCCCAGCTCGCGGGCCCGCCTGACCAGCTCGGCCAGCGCCTGCGCCTTGCGCTGCCTCTCAAGGGTGGCGATGGCCGCGGCGACATCGGCTTGCAGCGCTTCGAGCTCCTCGCGGGAGAGGGTTGCGAAATCGATGACCGCCGTATCCTCCTCCGGAACCGGGCCTTGTCCGGTCGGCGCCGCCTGACGCGGTCTGACCCGCGGATGCGCCGCCCTCTCTCATCCGTTCCCTCCCGACGAGATCATGCGGACGAGTTCGCGGGTTGCGGGCGTCGAGCCGGTCAGACGGGCGATGTTGTTCAGCAGTTCGAGCGCCGCCGCCCGCTCCTCGGCCGTCATCGGGGGCAGGCTCCCCAGGGCGATCACCCGCTCGGCGTAGGCGTTGAGGATGGTGGCCACCAGCGAGAGGGCCTCGGGGCTTCCGGGTTCGGCAGACGCCAGGGCCGCGGCCAGTTCGGGATCACCCAGCTGGACCGCAACGGCGGCCATGTCCGCGATCGTCGGCGCAAAGACATCCGGAAGCACCTCGGGGAGCGGTTCGACCACTGTCCGCCCGGCCCAGCCCGTTGCCGGAAGCGCGGCGATGAGGATCGCGGCTGCGGTCCGTTTCAGCATGTCATCCTCCCATTCCGAAGGCATTCCTGAGGGCGAAGGACAGCGAGCGCGTGGCGCGCCGGCTGTCCTCCTCGTCGAAGATGTCGTTGCTGCGATCAAAGCTGTGGCCGAACTTGAGCGACAGGAAGCCTGACTCCCGAAATTCCTGTCCTCGACGGAGGTGCGGGAGACTTCAGGCGAGGACGCATGCAGGCTCCGACATCAGGCCACTGCCTGATCGTCCTTGTCGACCTGCGACCTCGCGTCGGCAGGCAGATGGCTCGCGAATTTCGCCCGCATGATCCTCATGAACTTCGCGCGCCACTTCGGCTCAAATTCGTCCAGGCTCTGCACACAACCGTACGCTATATCGGGGTCGAAAAGTTGCGCCAGCAGATCCCTGTTCACGGTTTGCGGCCGAAGATAGGCGCAGCCAAGGGGGCTGCGCACCACCGCATTTCCGGAAGCGATTTCCAGATGATTTGCGAGGCCAACGGGCAAGAACTGGTCAATGCTGCGAAACTTGTGTTGCAGCTGGCGAGCCAGGACGTCGGGATTTTGCGCGAAGAATTCACAAAACGTACGGCGTCTGATGATGTGAGGGTGGTGGCCAATCTCCAGATACTGGCTCAGTCCTGCCAGCTTTGCGGCATGCATTTGCGCCGTCTTGAAGTGTGCAGCTATCCGGCGGTTTCTCAAGATCTTGCAGCGCAAGTTTCTCAGCCGGTACTTTGCTTCCAGCGGCCAGATGGGGCGCATTTTGCCACGAAGGACAATCTTCCCGTCCGCGCCGATCAAGTCGGATCTCGCGATGGGGGCGTTCAGAAAGACGTCGTCGTTGAAGTACAGGAAATACTCGGACAGATTCGGAATTGCCCATAGCATCGTCTCGATGGTAAGGGAATTGAACGTTGGCAGAGCTTCGGGAATGCCCTGGAAAATCTTGGTATGATCAACCACGACGATCCGATCTTCGGAGCATAGTCCTGACGCCGGGAAGCTGGACAGGCCTTCAGGCACCTGGGAGGCTGTGACCACATAGATCCTGTTTATGAAGGGTGCGTACTTGAGGATCGAGGCAATGCAGTAGTAGATCTCGCCCAGGTTGCTGAACCGGGTTTCATACGTGCCGTTGCTGTTGTTGGCCCATCCCTGCTCCTGCATTGCAGCCAACCTTGCCGCTCTATGCTCGGGATCCGCACCATCGACCCAGGTGATAACTGCATCAATCTTCGTCATTGGAATCGCCGTTCAGAAATTCAGCTCTCTTGTCTACGGTGCTGCGACGCGGATTTCAATTTTTTGATAGCGAAGCGACATACTGTCGCCATGCACGGTGGCGACCGGCCCAAAGTGACGCATTGCCATGGGGTTGAGCGCCTTTACAAGGCAGGTCATGATCTTGAAAGCGCTGTTCGCAATACCATTGCTTCTTCTTCTCAACAGCGCTGCAGCTGTTTGTTCGGCCCGGCCAAAACAGCTTCATCGTCTTCGGGGGACCATGGACGATTGGACGGACAGGTTGGAAGACTACTGGCTTAGCCCGGAGAAATAGCAGTCAGCGCCTCCTTTCGGCAACTCGCCTGATCATCCGCGCACGGCTGTCGCGAGCCCCCGGCGAGCTAGCGTCGCCGTGCCTCCACGTCGAGCGACAATCGCACGTCGGGATCGGACTTCGAGATCCGGCCATAATCGTGGAGCCGGCGGCGTGCCATCTCCATGGCGTCCCCCGGCCGGCCGGCCAGCGCGAAATCGGTCCAGAGCGTGCAGCCGAAAATCCGGGTTTTGCCGTGGCGCAGCTCGCCCTTCTGCCCCCAGATCTTCCCGAATAGGGGATTTACCGAATACAACAAAATTCTTGTGTTGCACCCAAGGCAACCATATATTTTACCGTAAAAGGTAACGCGATGTGTGAGGCGCGGGGACATGACGTCCAAACCCGAGGCGCAGATTTTGACCGAAGTCGGTCAGCGGATCCGTGTGCGGCGTGCGGCGGAGGGGCTCAATCTGGGGCAACTCGCCCGCCTGACCGGGATCAGCGGCCCAGCCCTGTCACTCATCGAGACGGGCAAGCGGGACGCCCGCCTGACGACCCTTGCCCGCATCGCCGCCGCCTTGCGCGTCCCGCTGGAGGCCCTGTTGGCGGATGGGACGCGGGAGCGGGAGACTGCCCGCCCGCCCGTCGGTGAGGGATACGATCTCAAGGACTTCCTGTGACACGGCGGGTCCCGGTCTGGTTCGAGAGGCTCCATCTGGCGGATATCGAGGTCGCAGCCGATGGCGCACTCTCGTTGCGCTATGCGCCGATCCAGATGAAGGAAGACCAGATGAAACTGCTGACGATGGCTTTCGTGGTCGCCGTTTCCGCCGGAGCCGCGCAGGCGGACGGGACGCACATGCCGGATCACGACGCGGCCCCGGGCGGGACGGGCCAGATGGAGCACATGGGGGACATGGACCACATGGGCGGCACGGGTGCCGCATCCGGACACGGGGTGATGGCGATCGGCGCCCCGGCCCGCGCGGAGGAGGCTGCGCGGACCGTGACGGTCGCGATGCGCGAGACGGAGGACGGGCGGATGGTCTTCGATCCGCCCGTCCTCGACATCGCCGCGGGCGAGACCGTGCGTCTCGCGATCCGCAACGAGGGCGAGCAGGAGCACGAATTCGTCATGGATGCCCCGGACGAGATCCAGGAGCACAAGGCCATGATGGCCGAGATGCCCGACATGGTGCATCGCGATGCGAATGCGCTGCGGCTCGGGCCGGGCGAGAGCGGAGAGATCGTCTGGACCTTCGGCGCCCCCGGCAGCTACGAATTCGCCTGCCTGATCCCCGGCCATTACGAGGGCGGGATGCACGGGCCCCTCGTCGTCAGATAGGGCCGGCCGCAGGATCGGGAGGTCCGGCCGGCGGCCGGGCCTCTGCGGCGCCGGGCCTCGTCGTCGAGCAGTCCCGCCCGCGAGATCGGGAGGTTCGGCCACCACCGGCCGCACCCCCGAGGCGCCGCCTCACATGCCATGCACGGGCTGCGGCAGAAGCCCCAGCGCCCCGCCCGCCATCCAGCGGTGCGCCCACCCGCAGCAGGGCAGCGAGGTGGTCGGCGTACCGTCCGGGGCGGCGGAAAGATCCATGAGCGTCACTCCCTGTTGATGCGTTTCTGAAGATGGCCGGCGGTCACGAGGGTGGACAGGCACCCTCATCGAGCAGAAGCCGCACGCCGCGGAGATGTCTTTCCCGCGGCCGGCATTACCGGGCCGGGAGGGGCGGCAGTCCTCTCCGGCCCGATAATACCGGGTTTGCCTGGATCGGGAGTCTTTTCGGGCCGGAACAGGATCTGTCCCAGTCCCGGTCGGATCAGATCCTGAGATCGTCAGGGGGCTTGCCGGTGGCAATTGCCGTCAGGATCACTGCAGCTTCCGGCCCCGTCCGGACCGGGTGCCCGCGGGACCGAGAGGATTGGCATAACTGGCAGGAGCGGCCGAACGCTTGCGGGCGGGCGCGCCGTCCACCAATTCCGCAAGGGTGAATCCCATCTGGCGCGCCCTGCTCGCGAGTTCTTCCAGGGCCTGCCTCCTGCGGCGGTCCTCGTGAGTGGCAATGGCCTTTGCGATCCGTGCCTGCAGGCTTTTGAGCTCCTTCAGCGACAGATCATTCAGCTCTATGGCGGACAATTTTCCAGGCTCCCTGACTCGAACGGATTACCAATGCGTAATGGGCGTCCTGCGGCATGACAATTCTGGTTCTGGCCGGATTGCAGGAAATCTCCCGGGGGAGCCTGCAGGCATTCCACCCGGAATTGCGGGCGGCAAACGTGAACCACAGGAAGGCCCGTGCAACATGACTTGTCCGGAAAATCAGTCCGGCGGAATTATCCGGACTGGTCTGATGTCCGGAAACGGGCTTTGCCCGGGCCAAAGGAAGATCCTGTGCATCGGGGCCGGGATCGCCGAACACGACGCCAGGAAGAGCATTCCGCCCGAACGGATCTGGAAGGACCTCGGCCTCGCATGAGGCCCATTTCCGTTCACGAGGTTCATGGCCTCACCCTTTTCGACCGCCGGGAAGAACGGGCCGTCGCGGGAGAAAACAGCACCCGTTCCCCGGGCGGCCGCCAGCGCGCTGGCAAGTTCCTTCGGCCCGTATCATAGTGGGGCTCGGGTTGAGGCACGGAGCAGAGTCGAAGGGGTTCCCATGGACGCAGGGGCGGGCAAAGTCGGCGATCTGGTCGTCCCGCTGGACGCTGACGTCTTCCTGCGATCGCTGCTTCGGGAACTGGCCGGGACGCTGGAAAAGGTCGTCGGTCTCGACGAGGCCTCGGGCTACATCAGTATCGTCGGCGGCATCATGGGCGAGCATATGAACGGCGCCTACCGCCGCGCGCTGCAGGTCGAGACGCTGACCCGGGAGCAGATCGGCGAGGTGCTGGTGGATCTCAAGCGGCGCATCGAGGGCGACTTCCACATCATCGAGGAGCGCGAGGACCGGATCGTGTTCGGCAACCGGCGATGCCCTTTCCGCGAGCACGTGCTGGGACGACCGTCGCTCTGCATGATGACCTCCAACGTCTTCGGCTCGATTGCCGCCGAGAACCTCGGCTACGCACGGGTCGACATCGAGCAGTCGATCGCGGCAGGCGATGCCGGCTGCCGCGTGGCGGTCTATCTGACCCCGAAGGAGATGCCCGAACCCAACGCACGCGAGTATTTCCGGCGGGAGGAATGATGGCGGCAGGGGTCGAGCAGTCGCTTCTGGATTTTTTCCAGGAGCCGGTCTTCCTTCTGACGCCGCAGGGCCGGATCATGCGTGTCAACGCGGCCGGCGTCCGGCTGGTCGGCGGCGACCCCACCGGGGAGCATCTGGGGTCCCGTCTCGAGACGGGACCCGACGAGCTTCGGGCCTGGCTGCGGTGCTGTTCGGGAACGTCGAGTCCCGTGGCAGGCCAATGGCTGTTTCGTCAGCCGGACGGCGCGGCCCGGCGCCTGCGGGTGCAGGGCGCGCGGTTGCGCGAGGCGGATGGGCAGGTCCTGATTGCGGCGCGCTGCACGGTGCCGGAGGCCGACCGCTTCTCGCTGCTGAAGAAGGAGGTTGCGCAGCTGAACGCCGAGGCGCATGCGCGCCGCCAGCGCCAGGCGCTTCTGGAGGAGGCGCTGCACCGCAACACGATCCTGCTGCGCGAGCTCAACCATCGGGTGAAGAACAATATCCAGCTCATGGTCGGGCTCTTCTCGGCCGCCATCCGCGAGACCGGATCCCGCGAGGTGAGGGACGTGCTTCAGGCCGTCAACCAGCGCCTCCTGGCCGTCAGCGCGGCTCAGTCGCTGATGTACGAGACGCAGCAGATGGCGACGGTCTCATCCGCCGCCTTCCTGCAGGCTCTGGCGCACACGGTCTCGGCGTCATTCGGCCCGGAGGTGCGGCTTGATGTTTCGGCGACCGAAGGACAGCTGAGCAGTGACGCAACCTTCCCGCTGGCGCTGATCCTGAACGAGCTGGTGACGAACGCGGTCAAGCACGGGCTTTGCGGGCGGGAAGGTGTGGTGCGCATCGCGCTGGAACGGCAGGGCAAGGAGTTCGCGCTGATCGTGCAGGATGACGGCCCCGGCATCGCCACGACCAAGGCGGAGCGCCGCTCCTCGGGGCTCGGCCTCGTGAAGGGACTGTGTCGCCAACTGGGGGCCGAACTGAAGGTGGAAAACCGGAACGGGACGCGCATCACCGTGAGATTTACCGACAGCAGCGAGGGGGCCTGTGGATGACCCTTCAGAGCTTCGCCCCACCGTCGGGCCCCGGGGACGCCGACAAGCCGGCGGCATCGGAAGAGGTCGTCGCCGGGCCGACGTCGCGCGCGCGCATTCTCGTGGTCGAGGATGAGTGGCTGGTGGCTTGCGACATCGAGGCGGCGCTTGAAGCCGACGGGCTGGACGTCGTGGGCATCGCCTCCAGCGCGGACGAGGCGGTCCGCATGGCCGAGGTTCACGGGCCTGATCTGGTGTTGATGGACATCCGGATCCGAGGCCGCCGCGACGGTATCGACGCAGCCCTCGAGATCAGCCGTCGCCTTGGTCTGCGGTGTCTCTTCGTGTCCGCCAATCACGACCCCGGCACGCGGGAGCGCGCACAGGCCGCCCACCCGCTGGGATGGGTGCCGAAGCCCTTCTCGGCATCGCAACTCGTTTCAGCGGTCGGGAACGCGCTGCAAAGCCTTCGATCCTGAGGAGCCTCCCCTTTTCGGAGCGGTGCCGTTCCCCGCCAACCACCGAGGCGCGCGCCGACGACGGGTTGGGTGCCGCCGCGCCCTGGTGCTGCGCCGCTTCGACGTGCCGCTGAAGATCCGGCTCAACCGCCTGCACGAGGTGATCCAGGCCGCCGTGGGCTGGAGCGACACGCACCTCTACGAGTTCCGCGCCGGAGGCGCCGGCTGGGGCGTCGTCGATCCCGACGGCTTCCACGACGGCCCGCTGCCCTCCAGCAAGCCAGCCTGCTCGACGTCATCGAGGATGTCGGCACGAAGACGATCCACTACATCTACGACTTCGGCGACAACTGGCACCATGTGATCAGGGTCGAGAAGATCGGCGATGCCATCCCCGCGCCGACTACCCGCGCCTTGTCCGTGCCATCGGCGCCTGTCCTCCCGAGGATGTGGGGGGTGCCCCCGGCTATGCGGAGTTCCTCGTGGCCCGCGCCGATCCGAACCATGAGGCTCACGCCGAGATGATGGACCTCCATGGCGGCACGTTCGACCCGGACGACGCCGGCATCGACCGTATCCTCGACAGCTTCGAGCGCCTCGCAAAGAAAATGGGCCTCTAAGCCCCGGAAGCCGAAGACCACCAGCAGGTCGCTCTGAGCTACCGCCCGGGCCGCGGCCTTCGCCGAAGGCTTACGCTGAGTCGAGGTATCGGACAGGTCCCTGATCGGCATGAGTTTCCTTCGTCGAAGGCATGCGCGGCGCCCGGGAGGGCAGAGCCGAGGCGGCGATGGGCCTGCCGCTGCTCGAGATCTACAGCCCGATCCGCGAGGTCTGGTCGGGCGAGATCATTGCCATTGCCGAGTTCTACGAGATCGACCGGCAGCTCGCCCACGACCTCGCCGCCTCGCGCTGTTCGACCTGGCTGGAGGTCGACCGCAGATACAGGCTGCCGTTTCCGGCCATCCGGAGAATGCCGTGACAGGGCGGCTTGCTGCAGGACCGTCTGCACCGGTCATGTAACGCGGCAGCGGCTCCCGGATGGCGGTGCGATGCGGCCCCTGACCCCTCCGCCACCCGGACGCGACAAGGTGGTCGATGCCTTCGGTCACATCCGGTCGGCGGCGCGTGGAACTGGAACAGGCCGGGAGCTTGTGTTTCCGGCCCGCTGCGGATGTCATCGAGGCGCCTGATCTGTCAGCCGGCTCTGGCCATTTCTGCGCGGCCGCGTTTGCGCTTCATGTCCGAGATCCAGATCTGCTGTTTCAGGCAGTCCGGAAACCACTCGACCAGTTGCGGCACGGAGACGACACGGTGCTCCCGGAGGATCTCCAGGCCTCTTTCGATGATCCGATCCACCGGTCCGCTGAAACCGCCCTTGCCGGAGAACCAGTGCTGCTCGATGTGACGCACCCGACGATCCGGGTTGTCTCTTTCGGGAGCGGATCCTTCCTGGATGCGCCACAGCGGGCAGTAGTCCCGGGAGAAGAGCACCTTGGCCCCATCCGCGTCCACCCAGTAGCCGTAGGGCACCCAGAACTGCAGGGGAACGAAGAGCCGCCTCGCGGGGTGCGGGAGCATTTCCCGGGAGACGCAGTTCAGGATGCCATGATCCGTCACGGCATGGGAAAGGCCGTTCGGTCCCGCCCCCCGATCCAGCATCATGGCCCGGACCATTCCCTGTCGGGGAGCCGCGATCTTGCAGGGGATGCCCAGGGAAGGGGATTGGGCCGCGGCGAATTCCCGTTCGAACAGCCGTTCACGAACAGAGAGGGCTTCTGCGGGGTCCGAGACCGGTCCGAAGAAGCGCGTGCGGAACAAGGCGTGGCACAGGTCTCCGATCCTGAGGCCCAGCTCCTGGTGGAGGTGATCGATGATGGCTGCCTTGCCAGCCGCATCGGGGATGGTGGAGGTCACGCCCTTGCCCTGCACTGCCTGCATGTGATGCAGGTCGCGGTGTCCGGAGGCGCGGGCCAAGGCATGCTGACACGCACTCAGTTTTGGCGCATCGGGCAGCTTGGCGATGGTCTGGGCGGTACGTTTGAAAACGTTCTGGTCGGCGGTATGGATTGCCATGGAGACAGGCCTTCAACTTGTGCCGTATTGGGTGTCCACTGCGCCGACGGCTATTCATCGAAGGGCTATGATTGGCAAAGATACGGTCTTTGCAAGCGTGCCATGAGGCTTTCCCATTGTGGACGGAACGGATCGCTTGAGCCGGTGGATTCAAGATAAGGCACATGCCCGCGCCACGCAAGTGGAGATACCGATCCTTGTCCTCGGCACGCGAACCCGCAGTGCCGGCCTTGCATCAGCGAGCGTTTTACCAGGCCTGGATCTTTTCCTGTCATGAAGCCAGCGGGCTGCAATCTGACAAGGGGTCTTCACCAGGGGAAGACCGCGCGCCTCTTCTGCAGGCCGCGATGGCCGTATCTTTCGGGAAATGGCGCGACGCCGGTCTGTATCATTCATCGTCCGCGATGAGATGAAATACCCCCGGGTCAGGCGGATCATACCTCCGGATGGCGTCATGCCCGAACAGACGCCCGCTCCGGGTTTCCGGGAAATGCACCGTCCGGACAATCGGCCCGGTGCGCGCTTGTGCCGCATGAGGAAAACAATTCGGGCAATCCGCAGCCAGCGGAGTTTCCCACCTTCGGCGTTTTCCGCATTGCCGCTACATGCCTGCCGTGTACATTGCCGGATCCGGCGTCCCGCCGCGGTACGTTTCCGCTCCACGGCTCGAAGGGCGGGGACGGGGAAACATCCAGAGCCATCACCTGATTGCAGATTTCCCGCTCTTGGCGCGGCGGCGTCCCGGCCATCCGGGTCGGCCGCGCATCCGACGTTCTCCACCCGGAACTCCGCGCTCCACAGCCGTGGAGTGGTCCCGCCGCCTCGCGGCCATTCGAGCCGGATCTCGCGGGGCATGGGCTTTTTTCGGATTTTTCCGCCCTTGCAGAAGGTCGCTCGCCGGCAGGCGGCGTGAAGCGTTCGGGGATGGCGGAAAGCGCCCCTGGCCGCGCCACGAGGCCGGTTTTTTCCGGCTCCGGTTCGGGAAGCGCGAGTGCCGGTGCCATTACCGGGCCGGATGAGCCGGGGAGGCCAATCCGGCCCGGTAATGCCGGGCCCGGGTCGCGATGCGGCCTTACCGGGCCCGGAGGTCGATGTCTCCTGACCTCTGTCGGGCAGGATCAGATCTTCAGCTCGTCTGCCGACTGTCCGCGGGCGAGCGCTTCCTCGAACCAACGGGGTCTCCGGCCGCGCCCGGACCAGGTGTCGCCGGAATTGGCGGGATTGGCATATTTGGGCGGGGCATTCGATCGCTTGCGCAAGACCGGCGCACCCACGAGTTCCGCGAGGGTGAAGCCGAGCGCACGCGCCGTTTCCTCGAGTTCTTCCCGCGCCTCTCTCTTCCGGCGATCCTCATAGGTTGCAATGGCCCGATCGAGCTGCGTGCGCAAGGCCTTGAGCTCTTTCAGCGACAGTTTCTCAAGATCAAGTTCGGCCAATGGCTGCTCCTGTTGCGAGGTTTCCTTTTCCGTAATCTCCATACTCCGGCATGGCAAATTGTCTTTTAGGGAGACGGTGTCGTCTCTCGGTCAGGGACGAGACGGGAGAGTACCCGGACTTTTCCGTGGTTTCGCCGAAAGAGCACATGGAACGGGTTCGGGGGGAAAGGAGCATCTTGCGGATTTTTCCCCTCGGGATCCCATGGCGGAACAGGATGGCACGATCCGGGAATCCGCTCCACGGTCAGGGCCTTGCCCCCTAAAAAATTCCCATTGGAGAAAATCCGGAAAGATGGCGAACGTCCGGATCGGCCGGATCTTCCCGTGCAGGCGAGGACCATTCCCGAGCGTTTCCGTCGCGCTCCCTGCCTGGCCCGGGGTGACCTCTCAGGGCGGGCGGCCGCAAGAGCCGGTGGCGGCCGGACATTCCGTTCGGCCGTCGTATATTCGACGGCCACATCGAATGAACTGGGCCCCTGTCCTTGAGCGTGCTGGACCAGAACCGCAGGGCGGCTCAGGATAGGCTCGCACCACTTGGCCGACACTGCAGGGGATCCCGCATGAAACTGATCGCGATAATGACAGCCGCCCTTCTGGTGGCGGATGCGGCCGCTGCCGCCTGTGTCGGCTCGGAAGCCTTCCAGTCCTGTTGGGATGATGCCGGCAACAGCTATACGGTCAGCCGCTACGGGAATACGACCCAGCTCGAGGGCCGCAATGCCCGCACAGGATCGCACTGGAGCCAGGAGAGCCAGACCATCGGCAATACGACCTATCACCAAGGGCGCTCTGCCGATGGCGGAAACTGGAACATGATGCAGCAGTCGATCGGTGGATCGACCTTCTACAGCGGCCGCGACAGCGACGGAAACGCGTTCAGCGGGTCCTGCGGCCCGTTCGGCTGCGACTGAACCCGGCGCCCATGGCGGTGCCGGGGCCTTCTTTCCCTTCGCGCATCGGCAACACCGGGAAGGTGCGGCTGCGGCGGGTCATCCCGTCGCCTGGCAGCGTTCGGGGCGGTCATCCGGCTCCTTCCGGAGGATAACGGCACCCTAGCGGATAGGGAGGCGCCAGGAGAGATCGAGGCCGACCTGCCGGTTGTCGAAGAGGTCGACACTCGATCGGGTGCGCACATATTGCACCGAGAGGTCCAGGGCGGGCGTGATCTGACGGAAGAGGGCCACGCCGGTGCTCACATCGCTCTGGGCGAGGCCGAACACCTGTCCGCCGCTGGCGCGGGATTGCCAGAGCGAGAGCCCGGTCACGGCGCCGGCCATGCGCCAGCGCAGGTCGGCGAAGGCATCGACCCGCTCAGCGGTGCGGCCCTCCACGGCTTGCCCGAGGCCGATGCCGAAGCGGGTGGCGAGGCCGGACCAGACCGAATGCAGCTCGAGCCCCGCCCGTGGCTGACGGTACTCTGGCTGCCGGCGCTGGGTGAGGTCGAGGCGGATTTCGTGATAGCTGTTCGGAACGGCAAGGAGCCGGGCGAACTGAAGCGAGGTCTCGCGCTGCTCGTACTGGCTGAGGCTGCGATCGCTCTCGCTCTGGCGCAGGCAGAGGTCGAGAAAGCTCCAGCCCCGCAGGTGGTTGCGGCTGCATAACTGAAGCCGCCGGTCCCGCCGCTCGTAGCCGCTTTGCCATGCGCGCGAGATGGCGCCGTCCGCCTCGGCCTGCAGGAACCGCCCGAGCCCCCAGGCGAGACGCGCCTCGCTCTCGAAGAGGAGCCCGGCGGTGGCGCCGGATCTGGCGACATAGGTGGGATCGATCTCGAGCCAGCCCCCGCCGAGCGCGATGCGCGAGCCAGCCAGCCCGCCGTTCAGATTCGGCGACCAGCCCAGGGTCGGACTGAGCGATGCTTCCGCCGTCACCCAGTCGATCCCGCCCTCGTGGTAGAACCCCTGGACGAGCATGTCCGCCTTCAGCGACAAGGTGCGCGCCATCGGGCTGGCCCCCTCGGCCAGCGCCCGGCCATGGGCGAGGATCCTCAGGCGCTCGGAGACAACAAGATCGCCGCTGCGCCCGAGCTCGTAGCTCTGGCTGCGCGCACCGTCCGGCAGGACCACCACCGCCACCGTCACTGCCAGCGCCAGCAGTCCCGCTCCATGCAGCCGGAACGGCCAGGTCCGTCCGGCCGCTCTCCCCGCCCGGTCCATCAGCGGTAGTTGAGCTGGCTGCCCCAGAAGATCCCGTCCGAGCTTAGCCGCGCGCCGTCGGCGGTGAAGACGCCCGAGGTCGTCATCTGCTCGTTCTGCCGGGTGAGGCTGGCCTCGTCGCCGCTGATGCTGCCGCGCAGATGGCCCTGGGCTGTCAGTATCTCGCCTCCCACCCGGGCGGTCTGGGTGATCTCGCCGCCGAAGGTTCCCGTCAGGATGTCGAAGGTCAGCTTGTCGGCCCGGATTTCCGTCTCGATCCGGGATGTCTCGTTGAGGCCGGTGCGCAGGTGGATTGCCGCGGTGCCGGCATCGAAATCGATGGTCAGGGCTTCGAGATCGCCCACGCCGGTCTGGACCTCTCCCCCGTCGACGCGGGCATAGACCCGGAAGCTGCCGGTGCCGCGGAAATGGTACTTGCCGCTGCCGATCGGGTTGCCGGCGCTGTCGACATTGTCGAAGGGCGCCTGGTCGGCGGTGAGCCGCAACACCTTCACGACCTTTTCGTGGCCCTCGGCGTCCTTGTCGATCCGGGCGATGACCTCGACGAAGACTGAATTGGCGTAGGCGTTCTCCGCGCGCTCGATCAGGTTGCGATAGCCCGCCGGCGTGGCCGGGTTGGAATCGTCGAACTGGCCGAGCGCGTCGTACTCCGCCTGGGTCGCGGCATTGTTGATGCGGACGCGGCTGTGTCCATTGTGATTGGTCACGTAATGTTCGATGCCTTCGGTCACCACCTCGCGGCCGGTGAACTTCGGATCGACGTTCTTTCCGCTGCTCCCGCAGGCAGTCAGGCCGCAGCAGATCAGGGCCCAGGCGACGGGACGCAGCCGGTCCGACCACAGGCGGACCGCCGCATCCGGCGCCCGTGTCAACATCATGAGAACCATTCCCTCCCGCTCCCGAAGGTCCTGCTGGTGAATCCGTTCATGCCCCGTCCGAAAGGAGGATGAGCACGTACGAATTGGTAATTTACCGGCGCGATCCCGACCATGTGCGCCTCTGTCTCAGGGCTTGCCTGATGTCCTGGATCTGGGGGCCTCGGGCGGCGGCAATGCCAGAGGCGAGATCGGCTTTGCAGGCCAGGTTTCAGCCCGTTTCGTCACCGCTCTGGATCCGCCAACTCCGAGCGTATCGGACAAGTCTACGGGGCCTCCATGGCATGAAACGCCGGCGCGATTGCCGCGCCGGCCACCTGCCATGTGGAACCGAGGCGCCCTTTAGTGGCGCATGTTGCGCTGCCAAGGGGCGAACATCGGTGAGCCGAAACGTCTTTCGCAGAAGCCCGCAATTCGGGGTGCCCGGAAATTGCACCTGGCCGAACGAGGCTCCATTCCCCAACGGGGTTCGAAGCGCCAGGCTTGCGCGCAGGGAGGCTCGGCATGGACGACGGACGCACCGCAAGATCCGCCCCACCCAATGCACCGGAAGCGTCCGCAGCCGGGTCTCAGGGCACATCCATCGCCTTTGCCAATGCGGAATGGCGCGCCATTCGCGAGCAGATCAATATCCTGCTGCAAGCCATATGGCGGTTCGAGTCGCTGGTTCTGGGGGGCTACGCGGCTTTCTATGCCTGGATCCTGAGCGGGAAGCTTCCAGGGGAAGCATCCGTATCCCTGCTGGTACTGGTTGCGCTCCTGTTCTCCCTCCTGGTGCTGCATCGCATCAAGATCGAATATTCGATACTCATGACTCTCGCCTCGTATAGCCGGCTGCTGGAGGACTACATTTACGCTTCCTCGTCGGCCAGACCTCCCGGCTGGGAGAAATACCTCAGCGAGGACAGCAACGATCCTGACCGCAGATCCATGAGGGCCGTGTTCCGGCGCTACAGGAATACCGGGATGGCGGCGGGACTGCTGGTGGCCTTCAATGCGGTTGCCCTGCTGGTGCTGGAACTGGATTACCTTCTCGAACTCAGATCCCGGTTCGAGGCCTTTCATGGGGCGGGACCGTTCTGAAGGCCTCTGGTGCATGGACCGGGCTACCTCCGATACCGGGTGGTTCGGTGGGCTCCGCGCGGGCGGTCTTCCGGATCCCTCGGCAGGAGTGCGGGCCGCCGTTGGAGGGCGCACTCCATCTGCCTTGTCAGCCGACCTGTCGGGCCGCGTCAGGATGGGAGCTTGGCGAGGACTGCTTGCGGGGGACGGGACGCCTTGCGCGGCCGGTGCCGCGGAACGGGGAGGACGTCGTCGGAGACTGTGCAGCCGATGTCCCTGAGAAGATCCCGGAGCTGTCGAACATCCGCCAGGCAAGGCCGCTTGCGCCCTGCCATGATGATCACGTCGCGGTTGGACAGAGGGGAAAGGTGCCCCGCAACCTTGTCGCAGCGGAGCCTGCCCGTGGTTGCGATGCGCTTCGGGAACGCGCGTTCCGCCGCCGCGAGGCTGGTTTCGTCGAGGCAGAAGACGACGGGCTGGCCGGGGGCTGTGAGAAGCCGGTCGAGCGCGTAGAGCCTCTCCTGTTTCGGGGGCATGCGGTACCAGGCAAGCTCGCCGTCCTTGAGCCGGTGGCAGGTCCAGTCGAACAGCAGCGTGATGCCGAGGAAGCTGTGATAGGCGGCGGCGACGAAGCGAATGTTCTTTCCGTCGCGGTAGGCCCAGAGGTCGGACGGAAACCCGTATTCCTGCAGATGGAAGAGGGTCCGGGGCGCGCGGGAGGGGACCTTGTCCAGCTGAACCGATCCGGCCGGCGGGTCGTCGGCATCCTCGCTCCCGAGACGGAGTGTGACGCGGCCCTGCTGTTCCTGATGCTCGCGAAGGGCGGCACCGAGCTCGTTGCACGCTGGCAGATGCGTCAGGAGGCTGGCAGGCGGCTCGGCAGGGCGGAGCGGATGGGCCGGTGCAGGACGGACGGCCCCGTCCTGCGGGTGCCAGAATCGGTCGAGGTCCTGCAGCCGGGTGCGGAGATGTGGGGGTGTAGCCGGCGCGGCCGGTCCTGGCCGCCCGGAAGTACGGTCAAGGGGAGACATGTTCGTTCCTTGGTGAGAGTTGCGCCACTCGGGCGCAACGGGGGTGATGAATGCCTTGAGAGGGTTCGGGCATCCCGGAAACGCCGACGCCGGGTGCAGGGGCCGAGCCATGGCGGAAACCCGACGGCGGTGGCTGGAGAGGCTCCCTGTCAGGCCGCGAGCTCGGCCGGGGCGGGCGTCCGTGCGCTGATCCGGAGCTTGCGCAGCTTCGCCTCGACGGCGGCTTCGATCTGCGAGGCCTCGATGAGGATCTCCATGCGCTCAGGGCCGCCCGGGTAGATCCGCTGCAGAGTGACGTCGGTGAGATACCAGCCGGACGTGAGACGCTCGAGGGCGATGCGCGTTCCATCGAGGCTGTAGCCGTAGGACTTGCCCGGTCCGGCGAGGTTCGCCTGGGCGGTGGCTCCTGCGCGACAGGACTTCTGGAGGCCGAGGTCCTCGAGTTTCCGCTCGGCCCTTTCGGCGGCCGAGATCACATCCTCGGCCTGATGGATGCAACGGGTCTTCTTGCCGGCCACGGCCGAAATGGCCTTCTCGATGGCTGCTGCATGTGACTGACTGATCTTGATCCGCATGAGGCCCCTCATGATAAACGACAATTATGCGGCATACTATAAGACAAGCTTGAGGCTTCCGTCAACCGGGGACCTGCGAGCCTCCCGTCAACTAACTGATTTAATCGAAAAACGATGAAACCCGGAAAGCTCGCCCTGTCGGCCGCACCCTGCGCGCCTCGACGCAATCCGCAAGTTGCGCGCATTAGTGTCGTGATTATACCTGATTGACGCAGGAACATGCAGGACATACCAACGACATACCTGCAACTGCTGAACGCGCAGAGGACGGAAGAGGATGATGGACGAGGAGGAGACACTGCCCGAATGGGCACGGCGCCTGCAGGAGCTGACGGAGCAGAGCGGCCTGTCCCAGGCCGAACTGGCGCGTCGGGCCGGCATAAGCCGGGATACCTATAACCGGTACTGTCGCGGCCTCACACGGCCGCCGCGCCAGAAGGTTCTGGCCCTGGCCAGCCTGTTCGGGATCGAGGACCGGGAGATAGACCCGGTCCAGGTGAGACTGGAAGCGCTGCGCAGGGAGACCGGCAAAGCCGAAGCGGCCCGCAGGGACCATCCCGCCCCGCCCTACCTCCTGTCCCCGCCCGTTTCAGGGGATCCCGGGATGATGCATCTGCGCCTCGATGCGGACATTCGGATCGAGACGGCGCTGCGCATCGTGGAGTTGCTCAACAGGGAGAGCTCCTCCTGACAGGCCTGTGCCGGCACAGCCTGCCGCGAAAGCCAGCCGCATCCCCTTGACGGGATCCCGCAGGATTTCGGCCGGCCAGGCGTCCACATCGACGGCCAGAGCTTGCGCAGGATGATCTCCGCCGGCAGAGGCCGGTCACAGGATCGGAACGCGGCCATGATCATGCAAGGCATCATCCCGTGCGCCCTCGACACCGCGGTCGGTGCGAACGCGACCAGCACGCTACGCCACACCGTTGCAATCGCGGCCCCGGGAACCGTCGGCAAGACGCCGATCAAGATCGGACAGGGCTTCCCCCATGAAGTGACGCGCGACCCATCCCGCTCCAATTTCCCTGTCGAGAGGGTGCGGGCCTGCGTTCGAAGCGGGCTTCTGACCGTCGTCCACGGGCCAACGAGCCCGGGCACGATCCCGCCGCAGTATTACCATCACGAATGTCTCTGCGTTCTCTCTTTGCACTTGCGCATGGCCCGGGTGACAATCCTGTCCCTCCGCGGAAGCCATGTCGGATTGACGTCCTTCCGCAGCCGCAAGCTCCGATGGCCTCCGGATTCGGGGGCGCGCGGGCCGCGGAATGCCGGCGCGAGAGGAATTCCCTTAAAAGCCCGTCCCGAAAAAATGACGCAGGATATCTGGCACAGGCTGATGCTATGTTCCCGAAAGCCGCCGATTCCGTCCCCTAAGCGGCTCGGACGGTCAGGCCGCGGGTGACTGCCACCACTGCCCGCGGCCGCCACTTCTCAGCCCGTTAGATCATGGCGCGCCCAATTGAGCGGCAGTGCCCGGCCATCGGGACAGGATCCGACGCCATCGGCGGCTTTACCTGGCCGCGGATCAGGCTGCCCTGTGAGGCGGTGAGCGATTTTTCCCGCCCTGCCGCGACGACGAGGCATTGCGCATTGCCGTGGCATTGAGGCCACGTTCTTTCGCTGTAACTTAAGATCGCCTGCCCGCATTTCACTCCCCTTCCGAAGGGGTTCTTGATTTCGGAAGCGCTTTGGAACAGGTGCAATGCGGCAGGATTCATCCCCGACCCTGAGGTTTCCCCGCAGCATGCCGCCAAAGGTTCTATATCACGACACCGCCGTTATCTTTCGACCGGGTGGAATTCGACAGGTGAACCGTGTTCAATTGCAGGGAGTGCAATTGGACATCGAAACGGGATTACCCGACTTGACCGACCTTGCGGCATTCCATCCGATCAACGCCCGGAGCGGGACCGGGGGCACATCCGCCCCCGGCTGCAGAGGATGGGTCGGTCGCGGCCCAGGTACGGGATGGATGCAGCCCCGATCGGGGCCGACAAGAGAGCCCGGGCCGACGGCAGACCCGCTCGCCTCCCCGCGCATGACCCCCTCAACCCCCAGGAGTGACACGGTGGCAGAAACAGTATCAGTCGGAGGTCTGCGAGGATGGGCGCTGGTCGCAGCCTCGGCTCTCCTGCCCTCAACCGCCCTCGCCCAGGGCGCCGCCCAGCAGGACCTCCTGGGGCTCCTTCAGGCCCTTGACGCCGCCTCGCGCCCGTCGGCGAACGTGACCATGCAGGGCATCGGCTCGGGCACCGTCGCCCCGGGCGGGACCATTTTCGGGTCCATCTCCGGGACGGACAAGCGCGTGGACACGGGCGGGGACGATGTCGATGGCTCGCTCAGCTTCGGCGCGGGCTTCGGCGATGCCGCCACCGGGATCGGCATGCAGGCCAGCCTGAACGTCACCTCGGTGGAGGACCGCGACTTCGGCGACTCGGGCTTCCTGTCGCTCAAGTTCGGCCGCAGGATCGGCGATCCGGACCTCAATCTCCATGCGGCCATCGGGTTCGACAATGTCGCAACCTGGGGAGACGCTTCGGACAATTCTGTCGAAACCACCGTGGCGCTCACGAAGTTCGGCCGTCTCGGCGGCAGCTGGGGCAAGCCCTACATGGTGACGCTGGGCGTGGGATCGCATGCGCGTGACGATGATCCCGGCCTCATCGCGGGCTTCGGCCTCGGGCTGACCGAGCATCTTGGCGCCAGCATTTCCTACAGCGGCGACTATGCCAACATCGGCCTGGGCGTGAAGGTCCCGGGCGTGAAGGGGGTCTCGGTGTCGCTGACCTGCAACGATGTCTTTGACGAGGAGGACAGCCGGCGCGCCACGCTGTCGCTGTCCTTCGCGCTCAGGAATGCCTTCGGGCTGGGAGGATGACATGCTGAAACGGACCGCAGCCGCGCTTCTTCTCACCCTCCCTCCCCTGGCCGGCTGGGCCGGCCAGACGGTGGTGACCGCCCCTCCCGAGCCGCTTCCGGAGGTCTTCGCCCCCTCGCCCGTGCAGATCGAGACCATCTCGGCCCTCGTGAGCACCCCCCAGCTCGCCGCCGCCCTGGCCTCTGCCGAACCGGGAAGCCAGGAGGCCATCACGGCAGTGGCGGCCATTCTCGAGGATTATGCGGCCCGGGTGGAAGCGGCGGGGGGCCTGCCCCCGATGACCGCCGAGGAGCGGGCGGCGGCGCTGACACTGTTGGGGCGCATCGCGGCGGTGACGGGACCGACCGCGGGCCTCAACGCCCTCATCAGCAGGCTCTCGCCCTGAAGGACCGGGCGGGCGCCTGAAGCCTGGAGGCGGCGACGGTCGGTGGACTGTCGGATCGTCGGGATGCCCGCAGGTCCCCGGGCCGCATGAGGCAGGCCTGCCGCGCGCGCCGCCACGACAGGCACCTGTCTGCGGTTTCCCGGGCCGCCGCTCTTGCCGCTCGCACCTTACGGAAAACGGGTCCACCCATCCCGAAGGCTCGGCCGCCTGCCCCCCCGCCCCGGGCCGGGGGATCCAGGCGGCCGGAGGGCGCGCGGCAGCCCCCGCTCGAAGGAGCGCGAGCTTCGGGGCGGCCCTGCCGTCGCATCGGCTGGAGAGGCGTGGGAGGCAAGCCGCGCGGGCTCCCGGACAAGCGGACCGCGCTCTTGCAACGCTTGCGGATCTGGATCCCGGGAATGCCATCCCCGCGGGCCGCAGCCCGCGCAACCGGGAGGTCGGAGCCGTCATCCCCCACGCATTCCCCGGACCGTATGCCCCCCGCCCGCACCTTCCTCACGAGGCCGAGCCCTGGAGGGATGCGGGTAGACCCTGCCGGTGACGGAGATTGCCGCTGGCGGAACAGGCAGGATCGCGTTCCGGTGCGTCGCCGCCATCTCCGTGGCTTGACAGGCGCCCCCGGACGGTCATCGCCCGGCTCCCCACGCTGGATGATGTCGGCCCTCATGAAGGGCCCCGCGTCGTCGGGCCGGAAGGTTCCGGCTTTTCAGGGTACGAGGATTGACGGATCGGCCGGGGCTTTGCCGCTTGCGTGATCTGGCTGGGGTGCGCGAGAGAAGACGGAAATCCGAAGAGTTGCCTCTCCTAATTCGCAACCCCTCAAGGGGTACGAGGACCAACTTCTTCTCTCGCGCGGTCTCCGCCTATCCGGCGGTGGACGGGATGAATGTAGCGCCAGGGCCTCGCTGCGTTAAGACATTTCTGAGACATGTCTATAAGGAGGGGGTGAGCCCATCCTTCCGTCATCCCTCCAGTCCTTCCGTCATCCCTCCAGCACCTCGGGCGACCAGACCGGATCCGGGTGCCTGTTTGCCCGGGCGCAGAAGCTCCCCGCGCAGCCCTGCGCCAGGCGGATGCCTTCGGGCCTGTCCGGCCCCGACCTTCACACCACCGCAAGACTAATCTCCAGATAGCCCTTTGCCATGTGCTGACGGAGGAACAGGCGTTTCGGCTGGAGGTCTGACGCAAATTACGTAATTTGCGATCATGCGAAAGGAACGGTGCTCATGCCTCCCGTCAGACTCCTGAAAGATTTCCCGAAAACCGCCCTCTCCCGCAGGGTGGGGGACGTTCTGGCCGCCGCGGCCGCCGGCCCGGTCAGTCTCACCGACCATGGCAAACCCCGCTTCGTGCTCATGACGGTTGCGCAGTTCGAGCACCTCTGCGGTCTCTCCGACAGCGGTACCGGAGGACGGATCGGAGACATGTCTCTGGAGGAGGAAGCGCTCCTCCTCGACGAACTCGAGGATGTGCGGGAGATATGAGCCGGAACGGGATCTGTTTCCGGGTTCGTCCCTGCCTGCCCCGGGCTAGCGGGGCGGTTCGGCGAGGGCGGGTGGCAGCCGGTGGCGGATGACGGCCGCCTGCGCCTCCTCCGCCCGCCGGCCGTCGCGACGGAACTCGACGATCGCCTCGACCTCCTCGATGGTGAGAGGGTCCCCAAGCGCCTGCAGCAGGCCAAGTGCCAGGGCGCGGTCGTAGGGCGTGACCCCCGCCAGCAGGGAGATCAGCCGCGCCCGATCCGTATGGGGCTGCAACAGGGCCAGAACCGCGTCGCGGGCCTCCCTGGGGACCCAGACGGAGAGCTGCATGAGATCGACCGCCGCAGGGCCTCGCGGCGGCCCCGCGTATAGACCTTCCACTGTTCCTTCTGGCGCTCGGGGGCGAGAGGCATGCCTGTCCTTTCCATCGCGCAGCAGGTCTGCCGAGGCCCAACCACCGGGTCGACAAGACCTGTTCGAGACCTGCCTACGAAGTTCCCGGCGGTTCCGCAACGGTGGGACCGAGAACGGGCGGCCTCGGGGGGGGCACCGTTATCTTTCCGCCGACTTTTGAACTTTTCGTGCCGGCCATGCGGTGCGTCCCGTAGAGCCAGACATCATCGGCAGGTGGGAGCGAGTTTCATGAACACGTCGCTTCGGTGACATTCGGGGTAAGACGGTGGGGCTGTAGAGAGCGCCCGAGACGCCGGTCGGGAAGACCATGGCCCGGGCACGGGGCAGCAAGATTGTGCTTCCATCTTCGTAGGCGGCGGGCAACCCAGTGGTGTTCGGCGTCAGGCCATGCCGACACGGGGCCACGCATCCCGAGCCTCCAAACCGGAGAGCCTCGGAACCGCGCGCGTTCTTTCGCGGCGGGCCTGGATGCGGGCAAGGCTCATCCGCAGTCTCGGCTCGGTTCTCGCCCCGGCCTCCGGCAGCCCCGGCTCCCGCATTTCCTTCCCCCGGCACGATGCGGCCGGTCCGGGGGAAGGGGAGATCACGCGGCCCGGCCGCGCGTCTCCTGCTCGAGGGCGTCGTGGAGCGTTCTTTCGGCGAAACGCCGGCTCGTGCCCCGGGCGAGGGAGCAGGCGAGGATCGGGAGGGGCTGCTGACGATCGAGGGCGAGGGCGCGGAAACGCTCGCCCTGCCAGGTGAACTCGAGTCCGAAAATGTCCACGGGCAAGGGTTGCACCTCCGAGGCAGCGGGCGGGGCCTCCTCCGGAGGCGCCGCCGGCGGAATCCACTCCGCCACGACGAAGGTCAGCGCCTTGCCGCCGCGGCGGGCGCGCAGCACGAGATCGCCACAGGGCCGGTCGCAGTACTGGCTCAGGTAGCGTCCGATGCTCTTCGAGGAGAGCCGTTCGGAGCGCTGGGTGAGGCCGGCGAGAAGGTCGGCAAGATGGCCGGCATGGCCGGCCTCCATCCCCTCGTAAAGATCCCGTGCCGAGAAGGGGAGGGCACCGAAACGCTCCTGAAGGGCGCAGAGAAGGTCGTGGAGATGAATCGCATCGTCGGTCTCATGCAGCGCGCGCATTGTTCCGGGCACCGGGTCGGCGAACCAGCCGTTCGAGAGCGCCTCGGCATGGCGCACGGCGGTGCGCACGAGCCGGTCCCAGGCGGTGAAGGAGGCGAAGCGGAAGGGCGGCGCCGGGAGGTCCGCCGCCAGGGAAGCCCGCACGAAGGCCAGGGCCGCGCAGACGATGTCCTTGTGCATCTTGAGCGCGAGTTCCTTCGGGCAGAACGCGAAGCGCCTTTCGCCGGGCTGCTCGACCCGGGCATCGATGCGCCAGCGCAGCGCCCGGCGCTGCAGTTCGCCGTCAAGCGCGATGTTGGTGCCGGTCGCGCCGACGAGGATCCGGGTGGGAAGACCGTCCCGCAGGATGTTGGCACCGAGCAGCCGGTCCGACCAGGCCTCGGAGGTCAGGAAGGCGCTCAGGGGCGCCGAGGACAGGGTGCCGGTGCAGTTGTCGAAGATGAGGCTTCCCTCGGATCCCAGCGCGGCGCTGGTCAGGAGCTTGCGCATTTCGGAGGGATCGTTCTCCGGCATCGGTGCGCTGACGCTGACCGCCCGCCCGGCCCCGATGCTGGCCACCGTCTCGATCGAGCTGGTCTTGCCCGTTCCCATGACCGGGGCATCGCCCACGAACATCGGCGCGGTCTGCAGGACTGCTCGCAGGATCGCCGTCAGGATCCCGGCGAGGAGGGCGCCGCGCGAGGCGGCATCGACGAGGGGGAAGTCCCGAAACGGGGTCCAGATGACGTCGAGAGCCGCCCGGGCCTCCTCATCGGAGAGGCTGTCGGGGATCGCCGGCCAGTCCTCGACCTCGAAATCGAGATAGAGCCCCTCCGCGGCATGATAGCCTGGCCGGTCGAGGAGCTTGCCCTCGGCGTTCAGGATGGGGCGGTTGAGGACGGCGGTCAGCGGATTGAGCCTGCGCTGCGCGCCGAGGCTCAGGATCTGCCGCAGCAGGCGCACCGGCGGATCGATCGGCTTCAGATGACCCTTGGCGTCGGGCCTCAGGAAGCGCAGATCGCCGAGCATGAGCTCGAGCATATGTTCGTCGATGACCTGCAGCTGGCCTGCATGGACGGTGACGAGGACGCCGCCGCAGTCGAAGAAGCGGCCGTCGGCCCGCATGCAGGCCAGGACGGCCTCGGTCGCCTTCCGCATCTGGCCGGGATGGACCTCGATGATCTGGAGGGCCGCTTCGAGCCGGTAAGTCGCCCCGCCATGCGCCATCGAATGCAGGACCGGCGTACGGCCATCGAGAAACAGGCATCCCACGGCGGCCTGGCCATTGTAGTCGGGCTCGACCGGATCGAGGGTGATCGCGCGGTGATAGCCGATGCGATCGGCGAGGACCGCCGCGACCGGGACCGGCGAGAACTTCGGTTCGCCGGAGCGCTTCACGAAGAGGACGAGTTCGGGGCCGAGGATGTGCTTCTCGACCGCCCGGATCAGTGCCTCCTCCTCCTCACGGGCGGCGGGATCCGCCCCGAGCTTGCGCAGCAGGGCCGGGCGCTCCGTTGCAAGCCAGGTCTCGCGCGCCTCCTCCGCGGCCTGCCGGGCCTGGGCGCGGGCATGCTCCTGCGCCGCCTTGACCAGTTCCTCCGTGGCCGCATCGGGGTCGGGCAGCGTCGCCCGGCTGTCCCAGGCGTCCGCACCTTCCGGATTGACCAGCACCGGATCGCCGCGGCGCTGCTCGAGCCCTGGCCCGCAGATGGCCCCTGCCGCGAAGACGATCCGGTTCGGCTGCCAGACCGAGGTGTCGACGGGGCAGCGCAGGAGCCGGTTGCCGTTTCGCGCCACACGGACATGACCATGGCCCGCGAGCCAGAGCCGGAAGGCGAGGATCATCCCCACCCGCGGGATGTCGCGGGCATCGAGCAGCGGAATGTGGAGATGGAGGCCGCGGGATCCGGTCAGGTCTTCCCCCGTATCGGTGCGGCAGATGTGCGAGGAGGAGGAGGGGAGCGCGATGATCTTCACGCCCCGGAGTTCGGGCACCGCCTCGTAGAGCAGCTCGAGCAGCTCCTCGCGCGTGAGGCAGCGGCCATCGGGCAGCCCGTCGTGGTCGATGAACAGGAAGCCCCCGGCAGCCGCGTAGTGGAAGCCCTCGGTGGTGCGGGCGATGGAGCCCGGGCGGCCCTGCGTGAGCATCATCTTCCGGGTGACGATCTGCGTGGCGCTCTCGTCGCAGGGCACGCCGAGGACGAGGGATTGCGCCGTAGTCAGCCCCGAGAGGATCGGGATCAGATCTTCGGGACGCTCGAGCGTGATCGTCTCGATGCGGCCCCGGATCAGGGCGGCGCAGGTGGTCTTCCTGAGCTCGTTCTCCTCGCGCTCGAACCGTTTTGCCTGTTCGGTCGGCTGGGTCGCCGTCAGTTTCGTCAGTTGGAACATCCTGTCCTCGGTGGTTGCGATTGGCCACCGGAAGCTCGCCGGGATCGGGAGACGCTTCGCCTCCGCCAGTGGCGGAACAGAAAGGCTTGATTTGTGAAAGAAGATGTGCATGGGGCGGGCGCCGCTTTGCCGATCTGGCGGTTTGAAAAAGCTCGGATGTTTCGGACGGGTTTCGGAAACAGGACAGGAAGAGGAAGAAGCAAACCGGCAGAGCGCCTGCGGGGGTGCCGGGAGAGAACGGCGCCGCACGCCGGGCGGCTGCGGGCCCTGACCCTTGCAGACCCCGCCTCGACCGTTTGCCGATCTGGCGGTTTGAAATCGGCTCCGATGTTTCGGACGGGTTTCGGAAACAGAACAGGAAGAGGAAGAAGCAAACCGGCAGAGCGCCAGCGGGGGCGCCGGGAGGGAACGGCGCCGCACGCCGGGCGGCTGCGGGCCCTGACCCTTGCAGACCCCGCCTCGACCGTTTGCCGATCTGGCGGTTTGAAATCGGCTCCGATGTTTCGGACGGGTTTCGGAACAGAACAGGAAGAGGAAGAAGCAAACCGGCAGAGCGGCAAACCGCAGGCTCGGGGCCGGTGGCGGGGTGATGCCGGCGCCATGCCTCCGGCAGAGGGGAGCACCCATCCTTCTGCACGGATCCCGCTTTACCGGTCCGACCGCTATGTATGATCCGCCCGGAAAAAGGACAGGCCGCCGTGGAAGAGATCAGGACGGGACCGCAAAGCGCCGGATCGCCGAAGCTCCGATCCCTGACAAGCCGAGCAGGCGGACCGGCCAGTCATGCCTTTCCCGGAGCCTCGCCCGCCGAACGGCGGCTTCTTATGATGAAGGGCCACGGCGGCGGCCGATCGGTCCTCGAAGGTTCCGGTGCCGCGGCGGCACAGGACGCAAGGGAGATGGGCGGAGGCTCGAGCGCTGTTCTGTCGGGTATCGCCACCCTCGGGGACGGGCTTTCGGACGCGCTTCTGCTGCTCCTGAACGCGCTTCATGTCGGGGAACCTGAGCGGGGGGCGACGCCTCTCCTCCTCGGCCTAAAGGATGGCGTGCTTCCCTCCGGGAGGCTCCTCGGCGCCATCAGTCAGCTGCCGCGGATCCGGACCCTGAGCCGGACCATGATGCCGGACGGGAGGGTCTCGACGATCCCCGATCCTCCCCATGCGCGGCGTATCGCACGGAGCAGCCTGCGCGGCATCGCCCTGCTGCTGCAGTTCGAGCGTTGCGGGCTCGCGGCCCGCGGCCAGGCGCGGGACGCTCTCCTCCACGCCTGCATCGCAGCGGCCCGCCACCTCACCCACTACGATACCCCGGCCAAGACCGTGCAGACCTACCGCGCCAAGCTGAAGGGAGCAGGCCTCTTCGAGAGCGCCGCAGGAACGCGCGCCTTCATGGCCTCGGTTCTCGCCGCCATGGCCGGACCCGGCCTTGATCGGATGCTGGCCCGTCCTGACGCCCCGGAACAGGTCCGGGCCTTCCGCGCGGCGGCGGATGCCCGTCGTGCGCTGCTCGACGACCGCCTGCCCGACGGCCTCGGCCGCGACGTGCTTTGCAGTCTTTTCGATTTCTCGCACCACAGCGACGCCCAGATCGCCCGCACGATCCAGGCGCTGGCCAGGGTCGAGCGCCATCCCATGCCGGACCTCGGCATCCTTCCGAAGCTGACGGCGGACATCCTGCCCGAGGGCCTTCTGTCGGGTCCCTCGCTGCCCCTGCCCGGCGGATCGCGGAACGCGACCCGCGGCCAGTGAGCGGAAGATTCCTCTTGTCCCGACGACGGATGGCTCTTGCGGCCATCCGTCATCGGAGTTGTCTGGATGTACCCGGAAAATGCGGAGACGGCAGCTTAATCTGTTCCAATGACCGGACTTCGGTTAGGATCATCTTCGATGGGTCGACATCTTTCACGGAGGGTTCCATGGCCGACGACGATGCACTCGACGCACTCCGCAAACATAACGAACAGCTTGAGCAGTTGTTCTCCTCCGATGGCCGAGCCCAGTTGGACCGCCTTGTGTTGCTTGAACTTTCGGTTCACGCCTATGTGAACGGCAGACTGTCTGAGTACAAGTCTCTGCATGACCGCAACGAAGATCAATTCAGGGGGCGCATCGCCGATAGGCTCCAAACCGAGTTGCAGGGGCTCGATGAAGAAGATGCCAATCGGCTTGCCGCTGATATCGCGACATTTCTTGAGGTGCCAGACTCCGTGAAGAACGTGGGCAAGAAGATTGGCTCGGTTGCGAACTCTTACCTCAAGAAGAAGGCAGGCGGCATTCTCGGTGGAGCGGATGACAACGATACCGAGGACTGATCAGCGTCATGCAACCTGTGATCGGCTATCAAGGGAGCGCGGCGCGCGTTGATTGTCTGCCTGCGCTGCCGGACCAGCAGCTCCCGCGTGCGGTACATCATGGCCGCGGCCTTGGGGCCTCGAAATTCACCTCGGCCGGGAGCGGCGTAGTGGCGAACGTCGCGACGGGGCGGTAGATGGCCCACTTCATCCCGGCGTCGTCACTTGTTGCATCTGCCGCTCAATGCGCAATAGGCAAGCCCGAGAGTTGCTGCGCCGCGAGCCACATCTCTTTGCCGACTTTTGAATGCCGGAATAACATGGCCTGAACCAATGCGATAGAGATCGTTATTGCTTTACCGGATATAGCAGAGCTGACCTCTTGTCGAAGGCGGGAATAAAAACGGGCGCATCACCAATGAGGCCGGCGAGATACGCAATATCGCCGGAATTGGCCCCATTGAAGCCTTTGTACAGGTGGGGGTCCGCCGGCCGTCAGATGAGCAGTTCCTCGGGCGCCCAGCCTGCGGCCATGGCCTGTTCGAACCAGCGCGGTTTGCGTCCGCGGCCACACCAGAACTCGTCGGGGTTGGCAGGATTGGCGTAGCGGTTCGCCCGCGGCTGCGTCTTGCTCACTCCGGTCACCTCTCCCAGAGTGTAGCCCAGTTCCCGGGCCCGCTTGGCCAGATCGGCCAGGGCATCCAGCCTGCGCCGCCTTTCGAGGGCCGCGAGCGCCACGTCGATCTTGGTCTGCAGTTCCTCCAGTTCCTCCCGGGAGAGAGCATCGATGTCGATGGCCCCCATGTCGTCCTCCTGAAACGCGCCCGTTCGATCTTCCCATCTTCTCGGTCGGAACCGCTCCCTCACGGGCGCTGGCCCCGGCCGGACCAGCCGATCCTGTGGGCCGGCGGATGCCGAAAGCCACGTTCACAAATCGGAAATTCCGCATTGGGCCTGGTCCTGCCAGCATTCAACACGCTTTTCCATCGGACTCTACCCAGCCGGAAGATATACCGGAAATCGTAAAGCAATCCTTGGTATTACGCCGGAGGAGACCCGTCGGACGGCCCGGTCCGCGCTCATCAAGGTCCCTCCGGAGAACATGGGCCGAGGCTGTGTAAAAACCCGGAGTTTGCACATCCGACGAGATCACCTTCCCTTTGAGGATTTATCGGTCGCCCTCGGTGGGAACGCGCTTGTCGCATGTTGGCGCACCCGGAAACTCTGCCCGCCGTCTCTCCTTGGCACCTCCGACTCACTCGATTTCTGCTGTCGGGGCGGCTGACAGCCTGCGGACCCATGATCCTCTGCCCTTCGCGGGCACGCCGCCGCCGAGGCGCGGCATCAAGAGCCGGATCGGGTTGTGAGAAGCGACCGGGAAGATCCAGGCATGCCCCGCCTGATCGCCTTCTGCCGCGCCTCGGCGAGGGCGCCCTCCACCAGACCGAAGGCGATGCTGGCGGGCAGACACCGGTCCCAGTCGGGCGCTTCTTCTTCCACGTCCTCTTCTGTGAAGTGATCCGACATCAGAATCACGCACAGGCCGGGATTTCGAATGCGCAGACGCTGCAGGTGGGGGCGGATGGCGGATCTGCCGCCGTAGGAGTCGAGATCGCAGAAGAATGTGGTGAAGGCCCGAGGGCGTTCGGCGGCGACATCTACGGCGGTTTCCAGACGGACAGCGCAGAGCACGATGCTCCGCTGCCCTTCCAGGAAATGAATGAGATCCGCATGGCGCTCGTGTCTTGCCGTTGCAAAGAGCATCAGTTGTTCCGGATGGAAAGGAGGCATCTGGGCTGTTCCTGCTGTTCCTGCTGTTCATCTGTTGGGAAAGCAAAGGGGGTGTGCGGCAGGTGCCGGCCGTTGCGGCCCGGCCTTGAGCGGTTCCGCGCGCACTGGATCGTCTTCCGGATCATTCCGGCTTTTTCGGCAGGTGGATTTTGAGCATCAAGGCGACATGACGCCCGTATTGGCCGGGCCCTTTGCGCGGAATCGGCCGGCGGAGGTGCGGCCTGGAAAAGGATATATCGGAAGATAAATCATTCCGATCCGCCCTATCGCAGGGGTGATCCGATCCCGGATCGCACTATCTTTATTGCGGTTTTATCATCTTTTTTCGCATCCGATTGCTGCCAGGCCTGCAATTCATGACCACAAGATCAGGCCCCCGACATCTGGATCGGATTGATCCCTTCGAAAAAGTGTATTTAGTTACTTCGAATAAGCCGCGTCACCGCTGCGGGATGTTCATCAGGCAGCGCGAAGATCGGAGTCATGAAACGGGCAATATCGTGTCAGGGATCCTGCAGTTCATCCGGAGCGCCGCCGCGCAGCCGTCACGCCGTATCGCTCCTTTCCTGATGGCTGCCGCCCTGCTGTCAGCCTGTTCCCAGGCCGACCTGCCTGTCGTCTCCGTCTCCATGCCATCGGCCACCACCGAATACAGGCTCGTGGCCAGCCAGCGCCGCTGGGTGGGCATCGCGGCAGGGGAGACGACGCTCGAACGCCAGGGAGAGACCGGGCCGGAACAGCTCATAGCCCTGCCCAACGCCACGACCACCCCCGGCGACAATTTCATCCTGCTCAAGGCCCGCAAGGATTTCGCGGCCGCAGGCCGGTTCTCGACCTCGGTCTTCTCGGCGGACATGGATGAGCGGATCCGCCCCTTCCGCGGGCTTTCCGATACCAACCTGAGGAGCCGTACCGATCCGCTGGGGCCGCTGTTCTGGACCGAGATGCGGCAGGGCAGTCTCTACTGCGTCCTGGCGTTCCGGCGGATGGACGCGGCGGCCCGCATGCTGCCCTCCAACGCCCGCACCGTGGATCTCATGATGCGCAACTGTGTGAACGGAGATCTGGAGGCGGCGCTGGCTCCGATCGGGGCGGCCAGCATTTCAGGCATGCTCGCCGCAGGCGGAACGGGTGCGGGAGGAATGGGCATCCTGCTGTCACCTCTCGCAGGTCCGCAGCCATGATTGCGGCCCTGCGTATCAGATTTCACGGGCCACGGGCGGCCTGCTGGTGTCTCGTGGACCGGGCTCCGCGGCGGGCCCCCATATTCCAGGGGTCCGCATGTCCTCTCGCTCCAACCTGACGGGGCGCGGGCTCCTTCGCGGCCTGCTCATCCTGGCCGTAGCTTTCGGCACGATCCCCCTGATCATGCTCCTGAGCGTTCCCTCGGACACGCTCGCACAGGGGCTTTTCGGGGTCACCACCATCCTGCTGGTGGCCGTCCTGAAGCCTTTCACCTGGCGCTCCATGCCGCTGCGGTTCCTGATGCTGGCGACCGCGGGTACGGTCGTGCTGCGCTACTGGATGTGGCGTCTCTTCGAGACCCTGCCCTCGAGCGACAACCCGGTCTCCCTTGCCGCAGCATGGATGCTCTTTGCGGTCGAGACCTACGCGATCCTGCTGTTCTTTCTCAACGCCTTCCTGCTGGCGGACCCGTTGAAGCGCGGCATGCCCGAGATGGTTCCGGTCGATCGGCTGCCTACGGTCGACATTCTCGTTCCCTCTTACAACGAGCCGATCGAGCTGCTTTCGGTGACGCTCGCCGCAGCCAGAAACATCCATTATCCGCCGCACCTGCTCAATGTCGTGCTCTGCGACGACGGCGGTACCGACCAGAAATGCACCTCGTCCGATCCGGCCGAGGCCGAGGCGGCCCAGGCCCGGCGCAAGGCGCTCCAGGAGCTCTGCGAGCGGCTGGGCGTGACCTATCTCACGCGCGAGCGCAACGTGAGCGCCAAGGCCGGCAACCTGAACTCGGCGCTTGGCCGGACCCAGGGCGAGTTTGTGGCGGTCTTTGATGCCGACCATATTCCTTCAAGCGATTTCCTGGCCCGGACGATCGGTTTCCTCGTCAAGGATCCCAAGCTCTTCCTGGTGCAGACGCCACACTTCTTCATCAACAAGGATCCGATCCAGCGCAACCTCGACCTGCCGGAGAGCTGCCCGGCGGAAAACGAGATGTTCTATGCGCTCATCCAGAAGGGGCTCGACCGCTGGGACGGGGCGTTCTTCTGCGGGTCGGCGGCGCTGCTGCGGCGCGCGGCGCTCAATGCGGTGGGCGGCTTTTCCGGCCAGACGATCACGGAGGATGCCGAAACCGCGCTCGACATCCATGCGCGCGGCTGGAACAGCCTCTACATCGGCCGTGCGCTGATCGCGGGGCTTCAGCCCGAGACCTTCTCCTCCTTCATCCAGCAGCGCGGGCGATGGGCGGCGGGGATGATGCAGATCCTGCGGCTGAAGAACCCGATCTTCCGCCCCGGCCTCACCCTCGCGCAGCGCCTGTGCTACTACAATTCGATGAGCTACTGGTTCTTCCCGGTGGTGCGGCTCATCTTCCTGCTCTCGCCCCTGCTCTATCTGTTCTTCGGGTTGCAGATTTTCGTGGCAACCTTCGAGGAGGCGCTCGTCTACACGCTGACCTACCTGGTGGTCAGTTTCCTCGTGCAGAATGCGCTCTTTTCGAGCGTGCGCTGGCCGCTGATCTCGGAGGTCTACGAGATCGCGCAGACGCCCTACCTGATCCGTGCCACGCTGGGAGCCCTGCTGCGACCGAAAGGATTCCGCTTCCAGGTGACGGCCAAGGACGAAACCGTGGCCGACAGCTTCCTCTCGCCGATCTACCGACCGCTCCTGGCCCTGTTCCTTCTGATGGCAGCGGGCGTCGCCGCGGCAGGGCTGCGCTGGGTTTTCCTGCCTGACGACCGGCAGGTCGTGATGATCGTGGGGGGCTGGGCACTCTTCAACTTTCTGATCACGGGCTTCAGTCTCCGGGCCGTGGTCGAGAAGCGGCAACGCCGGGTGGCGCCGCGGGTCGATCTGAGCGTCCGTGCCAGCCTTGATCCCGGCGAGGGCGAGGCAGCCGTTCCGGTCGAGGTGGTGGATGCATCGACTTATGGCGCCCGTCTGCGCCTGACCGATGCCGCCCATCGTCGGCTGCGCTTCAAGCCGGGGCAGACCATCACCTTCCAGCCGGAGATCCCGGACGTCCCGCGCGCGAGCCGCTGGATCTCCTGTGAGGTGCGTTCCCTCCAACCCGAGGGAAGCGACCTGTATCTCGGGCTGCGCTTCCTGCCCGACCAGGATCCGTCGGTGCGCGAGGCGGTGGCCTGTCTCGTCTTTTCCGACTCCAGCCTTTGGGAGAAGACCCGCCGATCCGCACTTGCCGGACGCGGGCTTCTGGCGGGCATGGCCTATGTCTTCTGGCGGGCAGGGACCACGATCCCGCGCACCTCTCTCGACATGATCCGGCTCTCCTGGACGGCCCCTCCTGAGGAGGCCGATTCCGAAGCAAAGGGGCCGGCACCGCATATTCTGGCGTTCGGGCAGGATCCCGACGACCCGCCTCCGCGGGAGCCGGAGGGCAAGGTTCAGAAGTCGCAGATGAACGGAAAGAACCCGGTCCTGCCTGTCCCCCAGGTGGGTCTTGTGGCGGCGGCAAGAGAGGTGCCCGGAGCCACCCTTCAGTTGTCCGGCAGGTGACCGACATGCGCATCGCAACTGTTTGTCTTCTGGCCAGCTCCCTGGCGATGGTCTCGGGCGTTCAGGCCCAGGTGATCCGCTTTGGGGGAGCCGAGGAGCGTTCGTCTCTGGCCACAGGAGACGATACGGCGGAATCCGGGCTGCCCGACAAGGTGCGCCCGATAGACCCGGCCTTGCGCCAGCGAAGCGAGGCCACCGGCTCGTCGGACCAAGGATCCGCGCCAACCGAGCCCCCCGTCAGTCGTGCGCCGCTCATCCTGGTCGCGCCGGACGAGGCGCATGACGGCATCCTGCGCCAGCAGGGAACGCGAGGGCGGATCGTCCTTGAGGTCTTCGCGGCCACGTCCGGCGAAGCCGCCTCCCTTGTGTTGAGCTACCGCAACAGCATCGCCGTCCTGCCGGAGGCTTCCTCCGTCGCCGTGACCATCAACGATCGCGAGGCAGGCCGCTTTGCCCCCCGGGCCTTCGACGGATTTGCGAGCGAAACGCTCCACCTTCCCCCGGGCCTGCTCAAGCCCGGCCTGAACCGGATCGTGCTGGATCTGCAGCTCTTCCACCGGATCTACTGCAGTCCGGAGGCCTGGTTTCAACTCTGGAGCGACTGGGACCTGTCCGCGAGCGGGCTCCTGGTTCACGCGGACGCCGGGCAGCCCCCGGGAATGGAAGATTTCCGCACCGCCCTGCGCGCGATGGCGGGGAGCGGCCGGCCCCTCGTCATCCGGCGCAACGCGGCCACGCTCATCGACCAGGCCGGAACGCTCGACCGGCTCATCGGGGTGCTGGGGGCCGCCGCCGGCGGTCGCCTGCCGCCGGTCGAGCTGCGGGCTCCCTATCAGCTGCGTGAGCAGGCCCCTCCCCCCGCCCGGGTGACCTTCCTCGCCTCCGGCCGCAACCATGTCGAGGTCCGCCGTGGCGGAGACGGCGCCGTGGTGCTGGTGTTCGAATATCCGCTGGGGCAGCTTGCGGATGTGGGGCGGCTGGCCGATCTCCTGCCGCCGCAGCCCACGCCCGCTCTGGCGATCCCGTTGCTTGAGCCCGGCACCCTCCAGACCCTTTCGAGCCTCGGTTTCGAACCGTTCAGCGGCTCAGACATCTCGTCCTCCCGCACCATCCGCTTCCGGCTGCCGGAAGACTGGCTCATCCTGACAAACGAGCCGGCCACGCTGGCGCTCGTCCATTCGGCCATGCCGGGACTGCCCGCAGGATCCCAGATGGTGGTCCGGGTCAATGGCGAGGCCGTTCGGCTGGTGCGGATCGACGGTACCGTGCCTGGCTCGGAGGATCCGCTGGAGATCCGGTTCGAGGGGCGCAGGCTCCAGCCGGGGATCAACAGCCTGGAATTCCAGGTCGCTCTTCCGGGCGAGCGGCCCGATCAGCCCTGCTCGCGAGCCGCTGCGGACCGCTTCCTGATCAGCCCGGTCTCCACGCTGCAGGTTCCGGCCTCCCCGCGCATGGTCCTGCCCGACCTGGGGCGCGAGCTGGCCCGGGTGGAGCATGCGGACGTGCGGGTGTCGGGCGACGGGCTTGGGCTCCAGGCCGCCCTGCAGGACCTCCTGACCCGGACGAGGGCAGCTGCGGATCCGGATCAGGAACCGGGACGCATGCTGCATGTGATCGATCTCGCCCATCTGCCGCCGCTTCTGCAGGACCGCCCGGATCTTCGGGAAATGGCGCTGCAGGCGACGCTGCAGCCGGCCGGGGGACAGCCGGCGGATCCCGACCCGCCTGCGGGCCGACTGGAACAGGGTGCGCTGACGTTGCCGACCACCGGCCAGATGATGACCTGGCTGCGGTTTGCCTTCGGGCCCGGCCAGGGATCGGTGGAGGACTGGCTGCAGGGACGGAAGGCGGCCGCGATGCTGGTTCTGGGCGGCACGGTGGAGCCCCGGAGCATCTGGCTCGTGCTCGGGCCCGAGGCCGATCCGAAGGAGGTGCTCAGGGACGTGCGAAACAGCCTTGTCTCTCCGGACCGGCCACAGGGCGAGGTCGCGCTGCTGGACCGCGAGGGTCACTGGCAGAGCTGGAGGTCGGACCAGGTCTGGCCCCGGCTCCTCGAGCCGATCGGGCCGGCCAACCTGCGCGCCATCGTGGGAGCCTATGTCTCCTGGGCACCGGGGCTGCTCGTGGTGGCGGGGCTGGGAGTGTCGTGGATCGTGGCAATCGGGGCGTGGCTGGCCATCCGGGGCGGCCGGGACAAGAGGCAAGGATGAATCGCAGGAACTTCATGACGGCACTCACCGTCTCCCTCGCAGCGGCGGGACCCTTCCGCTCCCTGGCGCAAGGCGCACCGACCTTCAGCCTCCCTTCCGACCATCCGCTGCAACAGGCCTGGCAGGCCTGGAAGCGCCAGTGTCTGAACGAGGACGGGCGGGTGATCGACGCGCCCCAGAGCGGGGCGAGCCATTCCGAGGGCCAGGGATATGGTCTTCGGCTGGCGGTGGTCTTCGGAGACGAGGAGGCATTCCGCCGGATCTTCGCCTGGACCGAGAGCAACCTGGCCTTGCGCGAGGACGGGCTCCTGAGCTGGCGTTACCTGCCGGAAACCGGCGATCCCGTCCCCGACCAGAACAACGCCTCGGATGGCGATCTCTTCTATGCCTGGGCCCTGATCCACGGCGGGCTCCTCTGGAACGAGCCGGGGTTTCACGACCGCGCCCGGATCATCGGCAAGGCGCTCGAGCAGGGCTGTGTGGCCGGCCACCCGGACGGGTCGGAGCGCAGGTACCTGCTGCCGGCAGCCTACGGCTTCACCAGTGACGAGGGCGTCACGCTCAATCCCTCCTACTGCATGCCACGGGCGATGCGCGAGGTGGGGATGTTCGCCGAAGCTCCCGCCCTTGTTCTGGCGGCGCGGGACGGGCTGGAGCTGATCAACGGGATCGCGGGCACGACCCTCCTGCCGGACTGGCTTCGGCTCACGCCCGAAGGTCCTGCCGGCGCGCCCGGTCTCTCCTCCAACTGCGGCTATGATGCCCTGCGCATCCCGCTCTATCTCTGCTGGTCGGGCATGAATGCCACACCCGCCCAGGCGCGTTTCCGAGAGATCCACCGTCGGGCCGCCCTGGTCACGGGGGACACACCGACCGTCTTCGAAGAGGGTACGGGCCACGTCCGGGAGACCAGCGACCAGGCTGGCTACCGGGCGCTCGTGGCCCTCAACGACTGTGTCCTCTCCGGAACAGCCGGCGCGAGCATGCCGGATTTCGACGCCGAGCAGCCCTATTTCCCTGCCACACTGCATCTGATGGCGCTGGTCGCCCAAGCCGAGTTCTTCCCCAAATGCCTCCCCGTCTGATCTTTTCGCGGCCCGGCCGCGCCACAGCCCTCCTCCTCGCGCTCGCCCTCGCCCTTCCGGCCTCATGGAGCCTGGCCCAGACCCCTTCGGAAGATGATCTGCGCGCCCTGCGCTATTACCGGTCGCAGAACGACACGATCTCCTACGAGGCGGAACTGCGCCGCCTCAGGGTGCAGTTTCCCGGCTGGGCGCCCCCCGCCGATCCGCTCACCGGCGTCGCGGGCACCACGGGTCCCTCCGTCGAGATCGACGAGATCTACCGGCTGATCGCGTCAGGCGCCTTCGATGCCGCCGACGCCCGGATCGGCGAGACGCGCCTGAACCACCCCGGCTGGACGCCGCCCAAGGACATGACCGAGCTTCTGGAGCTGTCCCGGGCCCAGGCGACCTTCGATCATGCGCTGGCCTCTGCCGATCTCGGGCGCGCCATCCAGGTCAGCACCGAGCGGCCGGTCCTTCTGAGCTGCGAGCGGATCAACAATCCCTGGCGGCTGGCCGAGGCGCAGCGGGCTGCGGGCGCCACGCCGGAGGCCTTCCGGCTGATGCAGGGCATCGTCCGGACCTGCGGAGACGTGGATCATGTGACCGCGACGCTGGAGAAGACCGATGCCTTCGCCACACCCGAACAGATGGCCCAGCTCTTCAGCGAGGCCCGGCGACGGTTCCCGGCGCAGGCCACGGCCTGGGACGGTCTCGAAACCCGGCTGGCGGCCGGACACGGGCAATCGCAACCGGCCCCACGGTCGGCAGGCTCCCGGACAGCCTCAAAGACCGCCCTCGCACCGGCCGGGGCAGGCCCTGCGTCCGCAGCCACTCCCTCCCGCTCCCGCTCCCCCTCCGAGGCGGCGCCCCTGTCCCGCAGCGCCACGCGCAATCCCGCCCAGTGCCTGGCAAGCACGAGCCCCGGAGCCACCTCGGGCCAGGCCCTGACGCGCGCCTGGTGTGCCTATGACATGCAGCGGCCGCTCGAGGCCCTGGGGCTGTTCCGGCGGGCCGAGGCCGCGGGCCCGGCCGAGCAGAAGCGCGATGCCCGGTTCGGTCAGGCACTGGCGATGCTCAAGCTCGGCATGCCCGACAGCGCCGCACGGGTGGCCGCCGCCACAGACCTGACCCGCCAGCAGCGTCTCGATGTGGAGCTCTGGATCCTCGATCAGCGCGGGGTGCGGGCCTATCAGCAGGGCAAGTACGAGCGTGCAGTGGCGTTCTTCGATGCCTATGCGGAGCTTGCGGGCTTCGAGCGGCGCGATCTCGCCATCCTGCGCGCCTATGCGCTGATGAACATGGGCAAGCGGCAGGCGGCCCATGCGGCCTTCCAGGCCCTGCATGATGTGCTGGCCACCGAGGAGACCCGTCATGGTCTCAGGGCTTCGGCGCGCTAGAGGGCCCGGGAGGGCGGAAGCCGTGTGTCATGAGCCCCGGATGCGCCCCGCGGCAGAACGCAGCAGAGGCTTGGCCGAACCGCAATCGGCAGTTGTGAAGACAGGCGGCCCCGAAGGGCCGTCTTCTTCCTTCCCGGAAGCTCCGACCGGATTTTTCCCAAAAAATCCATACGCTTCAGCAGGACCCCTTCGAGGAGCGGGCGATGCAGGTCCTGGCGAAGGATGCACCACAAGATAGCCGCCCCCTCCGGAGGAGAAGGACTGCCCTCAGATTGGCAGGATTGCCCCGCATATTGGACGTGCCCTACCCAAGCGGAGCAGGGATGAGGACATGATGCAGCCGGGCTCCATCACATGCCGGTCGCGACCGCCGGTCGACAAGGAGGTCCAGCGGATTGCCGCCTTGCGGCAATACCAGATCCTCGACACGCTGCCCGAAGGGGAATTCGACACGATCACCCAGACCGTGCAGAGCGTGTTCGACATGCCCATGGTCGCCATCTCCTTCGTCGACACCCACCGGCAATGGTTCAAGTCCGAGATCGGCCTGGGGATGCGCGAGACCGAGCGGACTGGCAGCTTCTGCACCCATACGATCGAGGGGCAGGATCCGATGGCCATTCCCGATGCGCTCGAGGATCCGCGGTTTCGCACCAGCCTCCTCGTCTCCGACGCGCCTTACATCCGCTCCTATCTCGGTGCGCCCCTTGCCTCTCCGGATGGCCACAATCTCGGGGCCATCTGCGTCATGGACCATGTCCCGCGCGAATTCAGCCTTCGGGAACAGGAGGTGCTCGCCCGGTTCGCCCATCTGATCATGGAGCGGCTGGAACTGCGCCGCTCCGTCGCCGAGGATGCGCTGACGGGAGCCTGCATGCGGCGGGCCTTCGAGGAGCGATTTGCCACCGCCATGCGGCAGCGCCGGAACGCGAACAGCGAACTCACGCTCGTCCTCTTCGACATCGACGATTTCAAGGCCTTCAACGACACCTATGGCCATCCCGCGGGCGACCGGGTTCTCAGGTCCGTCGGGCGCTGTACCCGCAGCACCATCCGTCGGTCAGACATCTTCGGCCGCGTCGGAGGCGACGAGTTCGCCATCGTCCTGCCCGGGACCTCCCTGGCCGAAGCCGAGCCGCTCATGGAGCGCCTGCGCCGGCGGCTGGCGGCCATCCGGCTCGCCGAGGCTCCCCATGTCGCCGTGACGGCAAGCTTCGGCCTGGCAGCCGTCCTCGATCCCGATGCCACACCCCGCAGCCTGATGAAGAGCGCCGACGAAGCCCTTTATGCGGCGAAGGCTCACGGCAAGAACGTGATCAGCTTCCCGGATCCGTGACGTCCCCGCCCGCACAAGGCAGGCGGTCAGGGTTCGGCAGGTTGAGGAAGGCACTGCAGGCAGGCCCAAGGCCGGCCACGGCAAAGATATCACGCGACCTTCGCGTCCCGCAGAACGTGACACCGAAACCAGGGCGGCCGGATCACCATGGACATCACCCACTGCTTCATCGGGCTCAGCCTCGACAGCGCGGTCTATGTCATGGGGGCGACGCTCGCCGGCTTCATGCTGCTCGCCTCCTGGCTCCTGCGCCAAGGCGGCTTCTTCGGCCGCGCGCATTTCCTGACCTGCATCTTCGGCATGATCTGGTGGCTGGGGGCGGCCAGCCTTGAACTGGCAGTCCCGGACCTTTCCTGCAAGATTGCCTTTGCAACCGCAGCCTGGCCCGCAATCGCCCTCGTGCCCATCTGCTGGTTCTTCTTTCTGAGACACTATTGCTTCGATCTGCGCAGGCGCAGCCTGCGGACCGAGGCCTTCTTCATCGCAGGCCTTGTGGGCCTTGTGACATTCATGGCCGCAACCAACCCTTGGCACGGGCTGTTCTACCTGCCGGGTACACGGCTCGGGATCCTGCATGGCCGGACCTCCGGCATATTCGAGCACGGGCCGCTGTTCTACGCTGCGGCAGCACTGCTCTACGTCTTCCTTATGTCAGCGGTCGCCATCACCATTCTGGCCGCCTTCCAGGCCAACCCCATCATGCGGCCGACCCTGATGATGATGATGTTCGGCACCCTGGTGCCCCTGGCCGCCAATCTTGCCTATGTCACGCTGGGCACAACCCTCTTCGGCTTTGACCCCACCCCCTTCGCCTTCGCCTTCATCCTTCTGGTCTTTACCTGGGCGATCTACGCCAACCGATCCTTCGACATCGCGACCCTGGCGCGCGACCTGATCTACTTCAGCCTGAGCGATCCGGTTCTGGTTCTGGACAGCCAAGGCCGCATCGCAGGAATGAACCCGGCCGCACGGAAGCTGCTGCCCGACCTCGTCCTCGGCGAGCAGCCGCGCAAGACCGGGCCACTGGCCACGCTGTGCGAGGTGCTGGAGAAGGGCGAGAAGGGCATGAGCGAGCGGAGATGGATGGAGATCCAGGGCCGGATGTTCGACATCCGGCTGCTGCCCATGCGCCTTCCCCTCGGCGGGCGGAACGCGCTCCTCGGGACCGCGGCCATCATGACCGATACGACCGAGCTTCATCGCAACGCCGAGCGGCTCGAAGAGGCCTTGGGACAATCCCGCACCCAGCTTGTCGAGATCAGCCGCCTGCGCGAGACGGCCGAGCGGCTGGCGCTCTCCGACCCGCTGACCGGCCTTGGCAACCGTCGCGCCCTGCGGGTTGCCTTCGAGACCGCCCGGGCGCAGCAGGCCACCCTTGGCATCGCCCTGATCGATCTGGACCATTTCAAGCAGATCAACGACCGGTTCGGTCACGCGGTGGGGGACCGGGTGCTCAGCCACTTCGCCACGGCGATGATCAGGACCATGCCGGAGGGCACCCGCGCCTTCCGGGTGGGCGGAGAAGAATTCCTGATGCTCTGCCCCGGCTTTGATCGGCGGACCATGGTGGAGCTGACCGAGCGGCTGGCGCAACGGGCAGCGGACACCCCCTCGCTGCGCAACTCCGATCCCGTCCAGCCGACCTTCTCGGCGGGGATCGCCATCAGCCCCGAGGATGGAGAAACTCTCGACCAGCTCCACGCGCAAGCCGACATCCGCCTCTACGAGGCCAAGCGGAGCGGACGCAACCGCATCATGTACGAGACCGGCTCATTGCCAATGCGAAAGGAGGCGTCGGAACCCTTCATTGCGCAGGAGCGGGAGGCGTGGCAGCCCCTCGACGAGGATCCGCACGGCCCCGCCCGTCTTGCGCAACGCCTGTCGGAAGGGCAGCGCCTGGCAACCCCGCTGATGCGCGCCCTGATGCGGGCCACTGGTTCCGAAGTGGATGCCGCGATCGACCAGGCGCTTGCTGAACTTGGCGCCCACTGCCGTGCCGACCGGTGTCAATCGGCATCCAAAATTGACCCCCAATCGGCGTCCAATTTTGACCCCCCGG
>NZ_VDEK01000024.1:0-60209 GCF_007668225.1 Cereibacter sediminicola
CCGAGGCGCCTACCTCCACTCAACCCATTGAAAAGACGTGGGTGGCGCGAGCGAGCAGGCCAAATCCAGCCTTTTGCTGTCGAACTTCGGGGGTTCCGGGCCGAATCCTATGAAATACTGCAGCCCATGGCCACCGAAACCTCGGGTTTATCGCCTTGGATCCACCACTTACGGTTGTTCAGGCCGGACTAGTTAGTACAGGGGATACTTTCCATAAGCTCTGCGCCACGGCGGGTGCGGATGGTGCAGCTGGGCTTTTCCTCGATCTCGACGATCCTGTCCGGCTCGCCGATCAGGATGCGGGTATCGACCGGAGCGGCATCCGCTTCGGTCGTATCGTCACGTCCCACCAGCGACAGCGAGAGGCGGCCGGTCGCCTGTGCCTGAGCGAGGCGCGCAACCTGCTGGGGCGAGACCTCGACGGTCACCGTGCGCGCGATGATCGCCGACGTGGCGAGATCCGCATTCGCCGTCTGGTCCACCGCGACGATCGGGATCGTCTTCTCGATCAGGCGCGTGGTTTCGCCACTGGCCCCGGCGCCCGTCCAGTAGACGTCTACGCGGTCACCCGGCTGCAGGAATCCTGAAACGCCGGAAGCCACATCCACCTTGATGGCGAAGGCGCGCATCCCGTTCGCGAGCCGGAGACCGGCCTCAATGCCCGGCTCCGTCACCTTCACCGCCAGCACGGGCTCGAACTTTTCCATCTGGCGGAGGACGTAGCGCGGCTTGCCAGTGTCGGGGAAAAGGGCCGCCTCATCCCTGAAGATCGTCACGGGCAGCGCATTGGCGGGCCACATGATCTTCTGGACATCGTCCCTGGAGAGCGGCGCACCGTAGTTCAGCGGCTTGTTCGTCACGAAGACCTCGACCATCGGACCGAGCCTCTTGCGCGCCTCGCGCTCCTTCTCGAGTGCGATCTGGGTCTGGCTGATATAGCCCTGCGCCATGTAGACGGCAAAGCCTGCGAGAGCAATGCCAATCATCAAAACAAGCGCAAATGCTGCACGCATCTTTTCATCCCAAACCAATAGGCTTCTCGGCACCAAATGCGCGTAACGCGAAGACGCCGCCGTTTCCGACAAATCGATAGGGTATCAGGGACCGCCTCCTTCACTTACAGCGGACGCGATACCATGAGACACCCCACTAACTGCCAAGACGACCCGGTCAAACGTCGCGAGGCTGCTCAACACCCCCAATGCGACAACAGCTGCCGTCAGAACAACCCAATCTATCGCTACGGCAGCATCGTCGTCGCGGAGGAAGGTCATTAGCCACTTCATGCAGCACCCAATGAGCAGACGATTAGATAGCCGGGACCGCATATAAATTATGCGGTCCCACTGCCGTTTTTGATTCCCTCGCTCGATGTCACCAAGAGTTAGATTAATCCTCGTCGGCGGGGACACCAATTTTGGTGGCGTCGTCAATACCACTTGCGATTTTGTCAGCCGCTTCGGAGAGCGAGTCAGAAACCGTGCCCATCACCAGCAGCCCAAGGCCAACGATGGCAGCGGTCAGCACGACCCAGTCGACGGTCACGGCGCCGTCTTCGTCATTGCGGAAGTTCTTGAAGATGTTCAGCAGTTTCATGGTTCCAACCCTTGCTTGAGGTTCATCCTGTCGCCGCCGGTTCGGTGCGCTCTTCCCGGTCTGGCCCGGTCAGGTTTCCGCTTCGGCATGGGCTCAATTAGCCTGTCGAATGTGGCGGCACTTTGGTCTCCCGCAGGTTTTTTGCGGCACGGAAGTCGGTGGGGCCCATCCAAGGGCAAGCACCTGCATCCGAAAGATAATCCACCCGCGGCAAGGACGGGGCATGGGGGCGGACTGTGGGGATTCGGTCCCATTTTCGGCGAATTCGGCGGAAAGGCGGCGCAACTTCTGGCTCCAGGCGCCGGCTCCTTCTAGAATCACCGGAAAACCGAGACGAGCGGACAGTCCTGCAATGCGAACCCGGAAAGGCTTGCTGTTTCTCGCCGCGGCGCTGGCCGTGCCCGGCATGGCGTGGGCCGAACTCGGTCCGTCCGGGGATTTCACCTTCCGGCGCGTGAAGCCTCCGGGCGAGGGAGCCTCGCGGAGGATCACGGTGCAGATCGACCCCGCAGAACAGGCGCGCAGGCTGGCCGCCCTTCCCAAGGTCCAGCCGCGCAGGCCCGATCCGCCGCAGGCGCCAGAAGCGCCCGTTCAGCCGGGGACGGCGGGGATAAACCCCGGTCCTACCCCGGGCAGCGCCTCCTACGGCTGGTTCTGGGACCGGGTGCCGGTCGCACTGGCGGCGGTGCAGGGTCGCTTTCCGCTCGCGCTGGCCAACCTCTCGCAGGGGCCCGGGGGCGCCGCGGTGCGCGCGCCGAGGATGCAGCACATGCAGCAGATCGCCGAGCGATACGGGCTCGATATCCTGAAGGCCACGCTGGGCACGCGCGTCTCTCCGGCGCTGGTGCTGGCCGTGATCGGGATCGAAAGCGGCGGGCGCGTCAACGCGGTGAGTTCGGCCGGAGCGCAGGGGCTGATGCAGCTCATACCCGCCACCGCGAGGCGCTTCGGCGTCACCGACTCGCTCGACCCGGCGCAGAACATCCGCGGCGGCGTGGCCTATCTCGACTGGCTGATGGGAGAGTTCGGAGGCGATCCGCTGATGGTGCTGGCCGCCTACAACGCCGGCGAGGGGGCCGTGCGGGCGAACGGCGGCGTGCCGCCCTACGCCGAGACGAGGGATTATGTGCCGAAGGTTCTTGCCGCATGGCAGGTGGCCCAGGGCCTGTGCCTGACGCCGCCGGAGCTGGTGTCGGACCCCTGTGTCTTCCGTGTCCTGTCCGCAGGACTCTGACCGCCGTGCGGCGAGGGCGACCGCCCGTTTCGTGCAAGGAAGCGAACAGGCCACGCTCTGTGTTGCCGGTTGTCCACATGCATCTTCACCTGCAAACCCATGAATATTGAATTGATTTGCGCTATGCGTCATCGTGCGGGCCTGCGTGGGCGACAAGACCTGCGGGGAGGCGGCATCCGAAAGGCAGGCCAGATGAGCATGAACCATATACTTCGGATGGGGATGGCCGCGCTCGCGCTCATGGCCTCCGCCGCACCGATGGCCGTCTCGGCCCAGACCCTGCGGGTGATGGAGGGCTCTGCCTCCGGGGCGCTCAATGTGCCGATGAACCGCGCCGTCGTGGTGGAGAGCGACCGCCCCTTTGCCGAACTGTCGATCGCAAACCCGGGCATCGCCGACATCTCCACCCTCTCGGAAACCTCCATCTATGTGCTGGGCAAGGCGCCGGGGCGGACGACGCTCACGCTGCTGGGCGCCGATGGGCGGCTGATCTCGAACGTGGATGTTCATGTCACGCCCGACGTGGCCGAGTTCAAGGAACGCCTCCGCCAGATCCTGCCCGGCGAGAACATCGAGGTGCGCACGGCCAACGACGGGATCGTGCTCTCGGGCACCGTCACCAGCGCCGAGCGGCTCGACCGGGCGCTCGATCTGGCGAACCGCTACGCGCCCGACCGCGTCTCGAACCTCATGAGCGTGGGCGGCACGCAGCAGGTCATGCTGAAGGTGCGGTTCGCCGAGATGCAGCGGTCCGTGGCAAAAAGTCTCGGCTCGTCGATCTATGCCCGCAACGGATCGGGCTCGGTGATCGGCGGCACCGGAACGCTGCTTCAGAACGGCATCCCGCCGTCGGGCAAGCCGATCACCACCGCGGCGACCGGCGCGCTCGGGCTGGGGTTCTCGGTCGGGGCGCTGGAGTTTTCGGTCCTGCTCGAGGCGCTCGAATCAAAGGGCGTGGTGCGCACGCTGGCCGAGCCGAACCTCACCGCGCTGTCGGGACAGGAGGCGAAGTTCCTCGCCGGTGGCGAATATCCGATCCCGGTCGCAAGCGGCGACGACAAGATCGCCATCGAATACAAGCCCTTCGGTGTCGAGTTGAACTTCACCCCGGTGGTGGTGGACGGCAGCCAGATCAACCTGATGATCAATGCCGCGGTCTCCTCGATCGACAACACCGTGTCGCTCGAAAGCGCGGGCTTCACCATCAACGCCTTCAAGCGGCGCGAGACCTCGACGACGGTCGAGATGCGCGACGGCGAGAGCTTTGCCATCGCGGGCCTCCTGCAGGACGATTTCCGCAATCTCAACGGTCAGGTGCCGTGGCTGGGTGACATCCCGATCCTCGGCGCGCTGTTCCGCAGCGCCGAATACCAGAGATCGCAGAGCGAGCTGGTCATCATCGTGACCCCGCATCTGGTGACCCCCACCCGCGGCGAGGCGCTGGCCCTGCCGACCGACCGGATCAAGCTGCCCTCCGAGAAGGAGCTGTTCCTCTTCGGGCGCGTCACCGGACGGGGGGCCGCGGGCGAGGTCGCGCGGCAGGATTTCAGCGGCTCTTACGGCTATGTGATGGAGTGAGCGATGAAGATGCTGCGCAGCTCCCTCCTCGCCGCACCGCTTGCCCTTCTTGCGGCCTGCGGTGACCATCCGGTCTCGTCCGAGATCAACGACGGCACCTTCGGCAACGCCACGATGAACAACTCGCTCCTGCAGATGGGCGAGATCGACGCGACCCAGGCGCTCGGCCAGAGGTTCGCGTCCGAGGTCGAGCCGACCATCACCTTCCCGTTCGACAGCGCCCGGCTGACCCCGGAGGCGCAGCGCGTCCTGCGCGAACAGGCCAACTGGATCCGGCAATTCCCCGAGGTCCGCTTCCGCGTCTATGGCCACACGGACCTCGTGGGATCGGCCGCCTACAACAAGTCTCTGGGCCTGCGGCGCGCCAAGGCGGTGGTCGCCTTCTTCGCCTCGCAAGGCATCAGCCCCTCACGATTGGAGGCGCTTGTTTCCTATGGCGAAACAAGGCCGGTGATTCCCGTTGCCACACCGGAAGAGCGCAACCGCCGCACCGTCACCGAGGTCTCGGGGTTCGTCGCGGGCCGGGGGATGTCGATCAACGGCAAGTACATGGCGGTCGTCTTCCGGGAATATGTAAGCGGCGCGACGCGCGTTCATCCGGCCAACCGCGTGATCGCCACTCAGGTCGCCCCCGGAGGCTGACGGACGGGGCCCTCGCAGGGCCCCGCCTCCCCATCAAACAATAACGTTTTTTTAGCCCAATTCCTGCCACCATTGCGCAGCACCATGTGCGCAATGGGAAACAGTCGGTGCGGCAGGTCGGCTCGTGCCGCAGCTTTGGGTGTTCAGGGCCGCTCGGGTCCGAAATCGGTTTGACGATCGTCACCCGTTCCGGCGCCCGCCAGGGGAAGGACTTGTTGGGATGAACAGCGTGGCGACGCTTCAACCGGATCCGGCGCCGATCGTGGCCTGCACGATCTCGCGCGATGTCCAGAATTTCGAGATCCTGATCAACGACATGGAGATCGAGCTGGGCGAGAGCTGGGGCGACCTGTCGTTCGAGGATGCCGAGCTGTTTCTCCGCCAGCCCGAATCGCGGACGCTGGAATTCGTGGCCCTGGCCGTCGATGGCGAGGATGAGGGCGACCTCGCGCGGCTGACGGACATCATCCGCACGGCGCGGGACAAGGGCATCAAGATCATCCTGATCGCCGATCAGGTCAGCCCGATCGCGCTGCACCAGCTGCTGCGACTCGGGGCCGATGACTTCGTCCCCTACCCCCTGCCCGAGGGGGCGCTGCATGAGGCGATCGACCGGATCCGCAAGGCGCCGCCGCCCGTGTCGGACCTGCCCGCCGCGGTGCCGGTGGCCCCGGGCACGCCCCATGCGCCGACGTTCAAGGCCCGCGGCGACCGCGACGCGATCCTCTTGCCGGTGCATGGCATGGCGGGGGGTGTGGGGGCCTCGACCTTCGCCTGCAACCTCGCGTGGGAGCTGGCCACCGTCACCCGGACCGACGCGCCGAGGGTCTGCCTGATCGACCTCGACTTCCAGTTCGGCGCAATCTCGACCTACCTCGACCTGCCGCGGCGCGAATCGGTGTTCGACATCCTGTCGGACACGGAATCGGCCGACAGCGACAGCTTCCTGCAGGCAATGATCACCTTCAACGAGAAGCTGCATGTCTTCACGGCACCCCCCGACATGCTGCCCCTCGACATCGTGACGGCCGAGGATGTCGGCCGGCTGCTCGACATGGCCCATGCCAACTTCGACTTCGTGGTGGTGGACATGCCCACCACCGTCACCTCCTGGACCGAGGCGGTGCTTGCCCGTTCCCACGCCTACTTCGCGATGATGGAGCTTGACCTCCGGTCGGCGCAGAACGTGCTGCGTCTGGTCCGCGCCCTCAAGGCCGAAAGCCTGCCGCACGATAAGCTCCGCTTCATCCTCAACCGCGCGCCGCGCTTCACCGATCTTTCAGCCAAGAGCCGGGTCAAGCGGATGGCCGAAAGCCTCGACATCACGATCGAGCTTCAGTTGCCCGACGGTGGCGCCGCGGTGACGCAGGCGAACGATCACGGCCTTCCCCTCTCGGAATCGTCCGCCAAGAACCCGCTCCGGCGCGAGTTGCAGAAACTGGCCAAGTCCCTCCACGACCACAGCCGAACCGCCGAGGCCGCCAAGGCCTGATGAACCGGAAGGTGCCCTGAATGTTCTCGCGCTACCGCAAGTCTCCCGACGGCCAGAAGCCCGCGCCCTCGGCGGCGGTGGGGGCGGCGACGCCGTCGGTCACCGCTCCGGCCGCGCCCGCCCCGGCCAAGCCCGTTCCCGCGCGCCCGGGCCCGTCCGTTCCGCGTCCGGGTGCCGAGGCCATCGCAAGCGACAAGGAAAAGAAGCGTCGCGAACGGCTGATGGAGCTGAAGGTCGAGCTTCACCGCCGGTTGCTCGACAACCTCAACCTCGCCGCCCTCGAGAAGGCGTCCGAATCCAGCCTGCGCACCGAGATCGCCGCCATCTGCGGCGAGGCGCTCGAGGAGATGAGCGTCGTCCTCAACAAGGAAGAGCGCACGATCCTCAACCAGGAGCTTTACGACGAGGTGATGGGCCTCGGCCCGCTCGAGCCGCTGCTCAAGGATGAGACGATCAACGACATCCTCGTGAACGGCCCGAACCGGATCTTCGTCGAGCGCGGCGGCCGGCTCGAGCTGACCGACACGACCTTCAAGGACGAGCGGCACCTGCTGCGGATCATCGACAAGATCGTCTCGGCGGTGGGCCGGCGCGTCGATGAATCGACCCCCTATGTCGATGCCCGCCTCGCCGATGGCTCGCGCTTCAACGCGATGGTGCCGCCGATCGCGGTGGACGGCTCGCTGGTCTCGATCCGCAAGTTCAAGAAGGACAAGCTGGGCATCCCGGACCTCGTGCGCTTCGGCGCCTTCACCGAAGAGATGGCGGCCTATCTGCAGGCCGCGGTGGCGACGCGCCTGAACATCATCGTCTCGGGCGGGACGGGCTCGGGCAAGACCACCACTCTGAACGCCCTGTCCTCCTTCATCGACAATTCCGAGCGGATCCTCACCATCGAGGACACGGCTGAACTTCAGCTTCAGCAGGTCCATGTGGGGCGGATGGAAAGCCGGCCCTCGAACGTCGAGGGCAAGGGCGCGGTGACGCAGCGCGACTGCCTGAGGAACGCGCTCAGGATGCGCCCCGACCGGATCATCGTGGGCGAGACCCGCGGCGAAGAGGTCATCGACATGCTGCAGGCCATGAACACCGGCCACGACGGCTCGATGACCACGATCCACGCCAACTCGGCCCGCGACGGCATCAGCCGCCTGGAAAACATGGTGGCGATGGCGGGTATCGAGATGCCGATCAAGGCCGTGCGCGCCCAGATCGCCTCGGCCGTCAACCTCATCGTGCAGGCCAGCCGCCTGCAGGACGGCTCGCGCCGGATGGTCTCGATCACCGAGATCACCGGGATGGAGGGCGACGTGATCTCGATGCAGGAGATCTTCCGCTACGAGCGTCTCGGGATCGAGCCGTCGGGCAAGATCATCGGCCGCTTCAATGCGACGGGCGTGCGCTCGCACTACTCGGACCGCTTCCGCCAGTGGGGCTACAACCTGCCCGCCTCCATCTACGAACCGATCGTCTGAGGGCCCCATGCAGCTGAGCGCGGCACCCATCATCTACATCCTGATCTTCGTGGCGGTGCTGCTGCTGGTCGAGGGGATCTACCTCACCGTCTTCGGCAAGTCGATCAGCCTCAACTCACGGGTCAGCCGACGGCTCGCCCTGCTGGAAAAGAACCAGAACCGCGAGCAGGTGCTGGAACAGCTCCGCAAGGAGATGAGCCAGCACATGAACGCCCGCGGCATCCCGCTCTATGCGGTGCTGGCCTCGAAGGCACAGAAGGCCAACATCGCCTTCTCGCCCAAGGCGCTGGTGGCGATCATGGTGCTGCTCTCGGGCGTGGCCTACATGGGCCTGACGATCGGGACGGCCGCCTCGCCCGCCGTGCGGGTGGCGGTAGCAATCTTCATGGGCGTGGGCGCGGTCTATGTCTGGGTGAACAACAAGGCCAAGAAGCGCATGGCGCTGATCGAGGAGCAGCTGCCCGACGCGGTCGAGCTGATGGTCCGGTCGCTGCGCGTGGGCCACCCCTTCTCATCTGCCATCCAGATCGTCGCAAAGGAGGTGCCGGACCCCCTCGGCACCGAATTCGGCGTCATCGCGGACGAGGCCGCCTACGGCCGCGACGTGGCCGAATGCATCCGGGCCTTCGCCGAACGGATGGACAGCCAGGACCTTCGCTTCCTCGCGGTCGCGGTGAACATCCAGCAGCAGTCGGGCGGCAACCTGGCCGAGATCCTCGAGGGCCTGGCCAAGGTGATCCGCTCGCGCTTCAAGCTTTTCCGCAGGGTCAAGGCCATCACGGCCGAGGCGAAATGGTCGGGCACCTTCCTCTCGGCCTTCCCCATCGTGGCGCTGGTGACGATCTCGGTCCTCAAGCCCGACTACTACGACGGCGTGAAGGAGACGCCGCTCTTCATCCCCGCGGCGCTTGTGGTCGGCGCGTTTCTCGTCGCCAACGTGATCTTCATGAAGATCATGGTCAACATCAAGGTATGAGCCGATGGACCTCATCAACCGTCTCGAAGCCTACCTGATCGACAGCTTCGGCCCGCTCGGGCCGCTGATGGCGATGGGGATGCTGGGCATCCTGCTCATCGCCTTCACGCTTCCGGTCATGCTGAAGAAGCGCGACGAGCCCTTCGACCGGATCAAGGCGCAGCGCACGCTCGGGGCCGCACCGGCAAGCCAGGCGCTGCGGCGCTCGTCGGGCAGCGAAAAGCTCGACCGGTTCGCCAACCTGCTCGAGCCGAAGACGGCCGAGGAGCTGTCCGCCTCGCGCCTCAAGATGATGCGGGCGGGATACCGCTCGAAGGGGGCGGTGCGCGCCTTCCACGCCGCCCAGTTCGCGCTCGGCGTGGGCTTTCTCGTGCTTGGGGTGCTTTATGCGCTGCTGGCCTCGGCCACCGCGCCGCTGACCATGCAGCAGATGGTGACCTACACCCTGTTGCCCGGTGCGATCGGCTACTACCTGCCCGTCTACTGGATCAAGCGCCGCGCGCAGGAGCGGCACGACCAGATCGTCGCAGGGTTTCCCGATGCGCTCGACATGATGCTCGTCTGCGTCGAGGCCGGCCAGTCGCTCGATCAGTCGATCCTGCGGGTCGCGCGCGAGTCGGCGTCAGGCTATCCCGCGCTTGCCGAAGAGTTCGAGATGGTGGCCCATGAGGTGAAGGCCGGCAAGGAGCGCGTCGCCGTTCTCAAGGACATGGCCGAGCGGGTGGGCATTCCCGACGTGTCCTCCTTCGTCACGACGCTGATCCAGTCGGCGACCTTCGGCACCTCCATCGCCGAGGCGCTCCGCGTCTATTCCTCCGAGATGCGCGACAAACGCGTCATGAGGGCCGAGGAAAAGGCAAACACCTTGCCGACCAAGCTGACCCTCGGCACAATGATGCTCACCGTGCCACCGCTGATGCTGATCCTGATCGGCCCTTCGGTCTATGGCATCGCCACGCAGCTGGGCGGACAGTGAGAGAACGTGACCCGAGGCCTGCCGATCCTCCTTTCCTGCGTGATCCTTGCGGCCTGCGGTGCGCCGGACGCGCTGTCCCGACAAGCGGCGGCGCGGAATGCACCCTTTGCCGTGGATCCAGGTCGGAACGGCGTCGATGGGCTCTTGGTCGGGCACCGGCTTCTGGCGGCGGGCGAGGCCGAGCTGGCCCTCCGCGCCTACCTCCGCGCGGCGTCCGAACAGGGAATCAACGCCGACGTCCTCTCGGCGCTCGGCTCGGCGAACCTGCAGCTCGGGCGGCTGAACCAGTCCGAGCAGTTGCTGCGGCAGGCCATCCGGCTGGATCCGGCCTTCGTGCCGGCTGTCAACAATCTGGGCGTGGTCCTGATGGAGCGGGGACGGACGGCCGAGGCGAGGCTTGTCTTTCAGCAGGCCTTCGCGCTCGACAGTGGCGCAACGGACTCCATCCGCGAAAATCTGCAGCGGGCCATCGCGAAAAGCGCATCGACCGTCTATCCCGAAGAGGAAGAGCGACACGAGTTCTCCCTCGTGCGGCGCGGGCAAGGGCAGTATGTGCTGCTTTCGCAGCTCTAGGGGACGACCGGGATCGAGCAGCAAGAGGACGCAAGAACATGCGCCACCCTGTCCTGACCGCCTTGTGCCTTGTCGGCACGACCATGCTGAGCGCCTGTGGCGGCCGCGATGCCGATGTGGATCGCGCCCTGAAGGGCGTCAACATCATCGACGAGAGCAATCTCAACGACATCATGCTGACCGTGGGGGCGCCGGACGAGGCGGTGGCCTACTTCCGCGGCGCCGTGGACAAGGCCCCGGACCGGATCGACCTCAAGCGCGGGCTGGCGAAGTCGCTGGTGCGCGCGCAGCGTCCGGCCGAGGCGGCCACGGTCTGGAGTCAGGTGGTCAACACCCACGAGGGCACGAACGAGGATCGCGTGGCCTTCGCCGACGCGCTGATCCGCGCGAATGACTGGAGCCGGGCCGAGCAGGAGCTGGCCAGCATTCCCCCCACCTACGAAACCTTCCAGCGGTATCGGCTCGAGGCGATGGTGGCCGACAGCCAGAAGCAGTGGAAGAAGTCGGACAGCTTCTACGAGACCGCCGTCGGCATGACGACCCAGCCCGCCGGCGTGCTGAACAACTGGGGCTTCTCCAAGCTGACGCGCGGCGATGCGGCCGCAGCCGAGCGGCTGTTCTACGAGGCGCTGACCTACGACCCGACCTCGTTCACCACCAAGAACAACCTCGTGCTGGCCCGCGGCGCCCAGCGGAAATACGACCTTCCCGTGATCCAGATGACCCAGAAGGAGCGGGCCGAGCTGATCTACACGCTCGCCCTGGCCGCGGTGAAGAAGGGCGATGTGAATGTGGGCAAGGGTCTGCTGCAATCGGCGATCGACACGCATCCGCAATATTTCGAGGCGGCCGTCCGCAGCCTCGAGGCGCTCGACGCGGGCTGATGATGCAGGATCTGGTGGCAACCTCTCCGACGGCGGCGCTCTGGTTCCTGCCCTTCGTCGTGCCGATCGCGCTCTGGGTCGCGTGGAGCGACATGAAATTCATGAAGATCCCGAACAAGGCGGTCATCGCGCTGACGCTGGTCTTTCTGGCCGTCGGGCCGATGGCGCTTCCGTTCGAGGATTGGCTCTGGCGCGGGCTTCACCTGCTGGTGGTGCTGGTCATCGGCTTCCTGATGAACCTGGGCCGGATGGTCGGCGCGGGCGACGCCAAGTTCGCCGCCGCCATGGCGCCGTTCTTCGCCCTGGCGGACCTGCGCCTCGCCATCGGCCTGCTGGCCGCGTCCCTTCTCGGCGCCTTCGCCAGCCATCGGGGGCTGGGCCTCGTGCCCGTATTCCGCAGCGCCGCCGCAGACTGGGAGAGCTGGCGGCGCCGCGACTTTCCCATGGGGCTGGCACTCGCGGGGATGCTGATCCTTTACCTTCTCGTGGCAATCCTTGACGGCTGATCCCCGCTTCCGGTGCAATCCATGAACATCCAGAATTCAGACGTCACAGCCCCTCCGTCGCCGCGCACGCTGGCGGACACGGGCCTGCCCCTGGTCATGTTGCGGGACATCCTGATCAAGACCATGTTCCGCATGAACCTGGACCTCGTGTCGCAGATCGCGCGGGTCATCTGCCTGCCCCCCCAGCTCACGCAGGAGCTGGTGGATCTCGCCCGCGGCCAGCGGCTGATCGAGGCGACGGGGACGCTGCACGCCACCTCGGGCAACGAGATGGGCTACCAGCTGACCGACGGGGGCAAGGCGCGGGCGCTCGATGCGCTGGGCCAGTCGGAATATTACGGCGCCATGCCCGTCCCGCTTGACGACTATCGCAGCCAGGTCGAGCGGCAGTCGGTGCGCAACATCAAGCTCACGCGCGCGCAGCTGACCTCGGCCATGGGGCACCTGATCCTGCCGGACGAGCTGCTGGATCATCTTGGCCCGGCCGTCACCTCGGGCCGGTCGATCCTGATGTATGGCCCGCCCGGCAACGGGAAATCCTCGATCTCGAACGGGATCCGCGACGCGCTCGGCGACCGGATCCATGTGCCGCGCGCGCTGGAATATTCCGGGCAGGTCATCACGGTCTATGACCCGATCGTGCACCGCTCGGCCGAGTCGGCGGTGGATGATCCCAACAGCCTGCGCCGCACCTCGAACCGGTTCGACAACCGCTATGTCTGGTGCGAACGGCCGACCGTCATCACGGGGGGCGAGCTGACGCTCGACATGCTCGACCTGACCTACAACCCGGTGGCGCGCACCTATCAGGCGCCGCTCCAACTCAAGGCGACCGGGGGGATCTTCATCGTGGACGACCTCGGCCGGCAGGCCGAACCTCCGCAGAAGCTGGTCAACCGCTGGATCGTCCCGCTCGAGGAAGGGCGCGACATCCTGGCGCTGCAATCGGGCGAGAAGTTCACCGTGCCCTTCGACACGCTGGTGATCTTCTCGACCAACTTCCACCCGAACGAGATCTTCGACGGCGCGGCCCTGCGGCGGATCTTCTTCAAGATCAAGATCGAGGGCCCGACCCAGGAGAACTTCCTCAAGATCTTCGCGATGGTGGCGCGAAAGCGGAAGATGCCGCTCGACGAGGCGGCCCTGCTGCATCTGATGAAGGTGAAGTTCCCCACGATCGGCAACCGCTACGCCAACTACATGCCGGTCTATCTGATCGACCAGATGGCCGCCGTCTGCGAGTTCGAGGGCCTGCCCTACCAGATGAGCCCCGCCCTGATCGACCGCGCCTGGTCGAACATGTTCGTCCGCGACGAGGCGATCCCCCGCTAGATCCGCGGTCGGCGGAGCGGGATGGGCCCCGTCTCGGTCAGGATCGCGTCGAGCGGCTGGTCGGTGGGCTCGATCGGCACCTCGGGCAACTCCTGCGCGCTGAAGGCAAAGCCCACCGCCGTGACGGGATGCAGCGCACGCAGCCGCTCGAGCGTCCGGTCGTAGAACCCGCCCCCATAGCCCAGGCGATAGCCACGGCGGTCAAAGGCGAGCAGCGGCACGATCAGCACCTGCGGATCGAGCCACGCTCCCTCCTGCGGCACGCGGGCGCCGAACGGCCCCTCGATCATCGGGCAGCCCGGGCTCCATTCGCGAAAGCGCAGCGGCTGGCCGGGGCCCACGATCACCGGCACGCAGACCGGCCCGTCATGGGCCGCCATGGCCGCATGCGGATCGATCTCGGACCGGATCGCCATGTAGCCCGAGAGCACGCGGCCGCGGTGCGGCGCCAGCCAGTCCGCCAGAAGCTCCGCCGCCTGCCCCTGCCCCGCCTCGTGCGCCAGCGCCCGCGCGGCGCCGGCGGCGCGACGGGCCTCGGCCTTGCGCGCCGCGAGCGTCACGTCAGCACCAGCGTGGCAAGCCCGAGGAAGGCAAAGAACCCCATGACGTCGGTCAGCGTGGTGACGAAGGTTCCCGAGGCCAGCGCCGGGTCAAGCCCCAGCCGGTTGAGCCCGAGGGGCACCAGCACCCCGCCCAGGGCCGCCACGACCTGGTTGCAGATCATCGCCATCCCCAGCACGGCCCCCAGCAGCGGGTCGCCGAAGATCACGAAGCCCGCCACCCCGAGGATCAGCGCAAGCCCCAGCCCGTTCAGCAGCCCCGCCATCAGCTCGCGCCGGACGACCCGCGGCGCGTTGGCCGAAGTGAGGTTGCGCGTCGCCAGCGCCCGCACGGCGACGGCGAGCGACTGCGTCCCCGCGATCCCCCCGGTCGAGGCGACGATGGGCATGAGGGCCGCCAGCGTCACGAGCTGCGCAATCGTCGCCTCGAAGCCCGAGATCACGACGGCCGAAAGCGAGGCGGTGAAGAGGTTCGCCACCAGCCAGGGAAGCCGCTGGCGCGCGGTGGCGACCGGCCCGTCCGACAGGCTGCTCTCGTCGCCCACACCGGCCAGACGAAGGATGTCTTCCTCATGCTCCTCGTCGAGCACGTTCATCGCATCGTCGATGGTGATGATCCCGACCAGCCGGTCATTCTCATCCACCACCGGGCAGGAAATCAGGTGATACTGGTTGAAGATATAGGCCACCTCCGACTCCTCGACGGTGGCGCGGATGGTGCGGAAGCTTTCCTCCTCGATCTCGGACAGCCGGACGTCGCGGCGCGACGAGAGCAGCCGGCCGAGCGTGACATAGCCCTGCGGCTTCATCCGCGGATCGACGAGGATGACGTGATAGAACTGGTCGGGCAGCTCCTCGCTGCGGCGCAGGAAGTCAATCGTCTCGCCCACCGTCCAGTGGACGGGCGCCACGACAACCTCGCGCTGCATCAGGCGGCCCGCGGAATATTCCGGGTAGGCCATCGCCTGCTCGACCGCCACCCGGTCGGCGCGGTCGAGGGCGCCGAGGATCGCCTCCTGCTGCGGCTCCTCGAGATCCTCGAGGATGTCCACCACGTCGTCCGTATCGAGTTCGCGCACCGCCTCGGCGATGACCTCCGGCGGGAGATGCTCGATCACCTCCTCGCGGATCGAATCGCTGATCTCCGAGAGGATCTCGCCGTCGATGCCGTCGGACCAGAGCGTCAGCAGCTCGCGCCGCTCGGCTGGGCCGATCTGTTCGAGCACGTCGGCGATGTCGGCGGCGTGCAGCGGCTCGAGCAGGTCGGACAGGCGCGCCTCGTCGCGCTCGTCCACGGCCTCGAGAACCGAGGTCACCACCCGGTCGGGCACACCCGACCGCTCTTCCTCGCGCATGTCGCCCGTTTCTGCCTGCAAGGTGGCGCCCCCGTTCCGCTTACGCCGCGACCATATCGGAGGATGGCGCGCAGAAACAGGGGCGGCAGGAAATTTACGCTGCCCTCGAAAGGGGCTAGGTTGGGCGCTTGACCAGAGGGGAGACCTGTCATGACCGACCTGCTGCTGGGACAGGTCCTGTCCTTCGCCGGCGACCCGTTCCTCGAAGGAGAGGCCGCGGCCCGGCACGAAACCCGCGGCGGCGCGCTTGTGGAGGAAGGGCGGATACTGGCCGTGGGCCCGGCCGACAGGCTGCGCGCGGCCCATCCCGAGGCGCGGGTGACCGACTACGGGCAGGCCCTGATCTCGGCGGGATTCATCGATGCCCATGTGCATTATCCGCAGACCGCCATCATCGCGAGCTGGGGCAAGCGGCTGATCGACTGGCTCGAGACCTACACCTTCCCCGAGGAGATGCGCTTTGGCGATCCGGCCTATGCCGCCGACATCGCCGGCCGCTATCTAGACCTCACGCTGGCGCAGGGCACGACCACCGTCTGCAGCTACTGCACCATCCACACCGAGAGCGTGGACGCCTTCTTCGAGGCGGCGGGCCAGAGGGGTGTGCGCGCCTTTGCGGGCAAGACCTGCATGGACCGCAACGCCCCGGAGGGGCTGCGCGACACGGCCGAAACCGCCTACTCCGACAGCAAGCGGCTTCTGGAGAAGTGGCACGGGCGGGACCGGCTCTCCTATGTCATCACGCCCCGCTTTTCGCCCACCTCGACGCCCGAGCAGCTTGCGGCGCTTGGCACGCTCTGGCGCGAGCATCCCGATTGCCTGATGCAGACCCACCTGTCCGAGCAGCTCGACGAGATCGAATGGGTGAAGGCGCTCCACCCGCAGGCGCGCGACTATCTCGACACCTACGAGGCGCAGGGCCTGCTGCGCGAGGGTGCGGTCTTCGGCCATGCGATCCACCTCGCCCCGCGCGAGCGCGCGCGGCTGGTCGAGGCGGGGGCGAGCCTTGTCCATTGCCCGACCTCGAACAGCTTCATCGGCTCGGGGCTGTTCGACATGGGCCTCGTGGCCGAGGGCATCCGGGTCGGGCTGGCGACCGACACGGGGGGCGGTTCGTCCTTCTCGATGCTGCGCACGATGGCCGCGGCCTACGAGATCGGCCAGCTGCGCGGGCAGGCGCTGCATCCCGCGCAGCTCTGGTGGCTGGCCACCGCGGGCTCGGCCCGCGCGCTCCGGGCCGAGGACCGGATCGGCAACCTCGCGCCGGGGATGGAGGCCGACATCGTGGTGGTGGATCTGGCCTCGACGCCCGCCATCGAACAGGCCACCCGCCGCGCCGAGACGATCTGGCAGGCGCTCTTCCCGACCATCATGATGGGAGACGACCGGGCCATCCGCGCGGTCTGGGTCGGCGGCCGGCCGCGAAGCTGACCCTCGCGGACCTTCAGCCGCAGTCGGGGGCCTGCCAGAGGCGGAGCCCATCGCCCGCCTCGGCGCCGAGTTCGTGGCATTCTCCCGCCGTGCACAGCCGCCAGCCCCCGGCCGCCATGCCCGAGGCCGCCAGCCGGACCTCGCGCTGCGGCGGCAGGCGCGGGATGTAGTGCCAGCCGTCCGCCTCGCGCCAGGCATCCGGCGGAAGCTCCATCCCCGCGCCCGAGCCCTGGATGCGGGCCTCGACCGGCCGCAGGCCCGCCCCGGTCGCCTCCCACCGCTCCCACCATTCGACGCGTTCGACCGAATGGGTCCAGCTCAGCGTGAAGCCCGAGGTGGCGAGCGACAGCACCGCCAACCCGGTCGCGATGCACAGGCTCATGCCGTCCGCGCGCTGCGGCGCAGGCGCAGCCAGTGCACCAGCGCGAAGAGCAGCGCGAGACCGAACCCCGCCTCGTCCGTCACCGGCATCGCGAGGATCAGCGACACGCCCGCCGCCAGCGCCAGCGCCCGCTCGAACAGGTTGGCGCGTCCGATGAACTGGCCGACGACCGCCACCCCCCACAGGCCGATGGCCAGCAACGCCTTGAGGAAGATGTAGATCACCTCGACCGGATAGCCCCACGCCTCGGCGATGGGGCCTGCGTCCTGCAGCATGAGCGCGGGCGTATAGACCGCCATGAAGGGGATCACGAACCCCGCCGCCGCAAGCCGCACCGCCTGCAGCGAGATCTTCAGCCCCGACGCCTTGGCGATCGGACCCGCCGCAAAGCAGGCCAGCGCCACCGGCGGCGTCAGGTCCGCCATGATGCCGAAGTAGAAGACGAACATGTGGCTCACCAGAAGCGGCACGCCCAGATCGAGCAGCGCCGGCCCCGCGAGCGAGGAGGTGATGATGTAGTTGGGGATGGTCGGGATGCCCATGCCGAGCACGAGGCAGGTGATCATGGTCAGCACGAGCGACAGGAAGAGGTTCTCGCGCCCGATGGCGATGATCGCGCCGATGAAGGTCGAGGCGATCCCGGTCAGGGTGAGCGTGCCGATCACGATGCCGACCACGGCGCAGGCGATGCCCACTGGAAGCGCGTTCCGCGCGCCCTGCGCCAGCGCATCGCGCAGGATGCCGATGGTCGGCCGCGTGCCCCGGAAAAGGGCGCAGGCCAGGATCAGCAGCCCGATGACCAGCACGAGGAAGTTGACGCCGAACCTCAGGAAGCTCGCCGCGGCCAGACCCAGCGCGATCCAGAAGACCATGCGGAAGGCCGTCGGCCCGATCATGGCGGCCAGCGGCGTGCCGAGGATCAGCACCGCCACCAGCGCCAGCCCCATCGTGCCGGCAAAGATGGGCGTGTAGCCCGCGAAGAGCAGATAGACGAGCGCCGCCAGCGGCAGGATCAGCGGCCACCGGTCGCGGACCGCGTGCCAGGGGTTCGGCAGCTCGGCCCGCGGCAGGCCGCGCAGCCCGTCGCGCCCGGCCTGCAGCCAGACCATCCAGAAGACCACGCCGAAATAGAGCACCGCGGGCAGGATCGCCGCCTGCACCACGGTCGCATAGGGCACGTTCAGCGTCTCGGCCATGATGAAGGCCACCGCCCCCATGACCGGCGGCATGATCTGGCCGCCCATCGAGGCCGTGGCCTCGACCCCTCCGGCGAAGGCGGGCTTGAAGCCGAAGCGTTTCATCATCGGGATGGTGAACTGCCCCGAGGCCACCACATTGGCCACGCCCGACCCCGAGATCGTGCCCATGAGCGCCGAGGAGAGAACCGCCACCTGCGCCGGGCCGCCCCGCACCCCGCCAACGAGGCCGAGGGCGAAGTCGTTGAACAGGTTCAGCATCCCCGCCCGCTCGAGGAAGGCCGCGAAGACCACGAAGATGAAGATGTAGGCCGAGCTGACATAGACCGGCGTGCCGTAGATCCCCTCGGTGCCGAAGGCGAAATGCTCGACGATCTGCTCGAAGTCATAGCCGCGGTGGATGAAGGGCGCGGGAAGATGCTGGCCGAAGAAGCAGTAGGCCAGGAAGATCCCGGCGATGATGGCCAGCGGCCAGCCCATCAGCCGGCGGCTCGCCTCGAAGACCAGCACCACCAGCACCGTGCCGACCACGAGATCCGCCTGCGTCAGGAAGCCCGTCCGCCGGATCAGCTCTTCGTAGAAGACCCAGTTGTAGATGCCCGTGCCAAAGCCGATCAGCCCCAGCCCCCAGAAGATCGCCCGGGTGAACGCGGTCCGGGCCAGCAGGTTGCCGACCAGACCGAAGCCCAGCAGCAGCAGAAAGGCCACATGCATCGCCCGCACCACCTGGCTCGGCAGGGTCCCGTAGCCGGCGGTCCAGAGCTGGAAGAGCGAGAAGGCGACGGCGATCCAGAAGGCCACATGGCCCATGATGCCGGGCCCGAAGCCGGGCGGCAGGCCCTCGGTGACTTCGGGTTCGGCATGTGCGTGGGGATGGGCCGCCCCCGGTGCGGCGGTCTGTGCAGACATGGCTTTCTCCGAAAGGAACGAGCCGCGGCGCCGGGCGCAGGTGCGCTCCGATCCGCTGCGGCAGGAGCAAGGCCCGGGCGGCTCCGCCCGGGCGGTTCTGCGGGGCGGTTACTGGATCAGGCCGATCTCGCGGTAGTATTTCTCGGCGCCCGGATGCAGCGGGATCGGCAGCGCCTCGATGGCCGTGTCGGGCTTGATGTTCGCCGCGGCGGCGTGGGCCGACTTCAGCCGCTCGATGTTGTCGAACATGAGCTTCGTCATCTGGTAGGCGGTTTCCTCGCTCACGTCCTCATGCGTGACCAGCAGGTTGCCGACGGCCGCCGTCGGCACGTCCTGATCCTGGCCGCTGTAGGTGCCGGCAGGGATGACGGCGGGCACATAGGGCGCGCCGATCTTCTCGACCACCTCCGCGGGGATCCCCACGAGGTTGATCTTGTGGGTCGAGGAGAGGTCCTTGATGAAGGCCACGCCCAGCCCCGATGATTGCAGCGTCGCCTGCAGCTGCCGGTTCTTGATCAGCTCGGCCGATTCCGCATAGGGCAGGTATTCGACCTTGCCAAGATCGTCGTAGCTCATCTCGGCCGCGCCGAAGATCGCGCGGGCGTTGAGTTCGGTCCCCGACGCCGGAGCGCCGACCGAGAGCGTCTTGCCCTTGAGATCCTCGAGCGTGGCCGCACCCGCCGAGGCGTCGGCCACGATCTGGATGTAGTTCGGATAGATCGCCGCGATGGCGCGCAGGTTGGTCAGCGGACGCGGGAAGCCGGCTTCCTCGTTGCCCTCCCAGGCCATCGTGACGGAATCGCCCAGCGCGAAGGCCAGCTCGCCCTTGCGCTGCGCGAGCAGGTTGAGGTTCTCGACCGAAGCCTTGGTGGCCTGCACCTGCGTGCGGGCGCCCTCGATGTTCTCGGCGTAGATCTCGGACAGGCCGACACCGAGCGGGTAATAGACGCCCGAGGTACCCCCGGTCAGGACGTTGATGAACTCCTGCGCGGCGGCCGCTTGCGGCTGAAGGCTCAGCGCGGCAGCGGCCAGGGCCGCGGACAGGGTTGTGCGGCGGAACATGCGTTCTCCTCCCTTGCATGGTCGTCGCACAGAGAGTGGGCAACCCGCGCACGACAGGCAAATGTGCGTGATGGCGGAAGCCGACCGAGATCGGTGACGAAATCATGTCGCATTTTCGGATGTTTAGGCGGCATCGCTTCGGCCAGCGGGCGGGCGTTCTGGCGATCATCCGCCAGATGCCGCTTCCATCTGGGCGGACTTTGGCCCGATCAACCGTCGCGCAGGCCGTAGCGCGCGATCTTCTCGTTCAGCGTCCGCCGGGGGATTCCCAGCCGTTCGGCGGCCAGAGCGGACGAGCCGCCGCACTCCTCCAGCGCCTCGGCAATGAGGCCGGCCTCGATCCGGGCGATGCGGTCGGGCAGCGGCAGGGGCTCGGCCTCGGCGGCCTGCGGGCCCGGGCGCAGGCCCAGCACGGCGCGCTCGGCCGCGGCCTTCAGCTCGCCCATATTGCCCGGCCAGCGGTGGCCGCGCAACGCCCGCAGGTCGGCCTCCCGCAGGGCGGGGACCGGGCGGCCGAAGCGGGCCGCGGCCTCCTCGGCAAAGCGCATGAAGAGGAGCGGGATGTCCTCGGTCCGGTCCCGCAGCGGCGGCAGGTCCAGCGTCACCGGTGAGAGGCGGTAGTAGAGATCCGCCCGGAAGCGCCCGGCCGCCACCTCGGCCGGCAGGTCCACCCGCGTCGCCGCCATGATCCGCAGATCGACCGGGCGCAGCGCGTTGGAGCCCAGCCGCTCCACCCCCCGTTCCTGCATCGCCCGCAGGAGCCGCGACTGGAGCGAGAGCGGCATGGTCTCGATCTCGTTGAAGAAGACCGTCCCTCCGCTCGCATGTTCCAGCTTGCCGATCCTCGCGGCGGCGGTGCCCGACAGATAGCCGCGCTCGTGGCCGAACAGCTCGGTCTCGAACTGCACCTCGGGCAGGCCGGCGCAATGGATCGCCACGAAGGGCCGGCGCGCGCGGCGTGAAAAGTCGTGGAAGGCGCGCGCCAGCTCTTCCTTGCCCGACCCGGTCTCTCCGCGGATCAGCAGGTCCACCGCCACGTCCGACAGATCCTGCACCATCTGGCGCAGCGCCGCGATGGCCGGCGAAGCGCCGATGAGCCGCCCTTCCAGGCGGGCCGAGGCCAGGTCCGACCAGCGGGCTGTCCGCGCCTCGCGCCGCACCCGGCGCAACTCCACCGCCCGGTCGAGAACCTCGACCAGATGCTCGGCGCCGTAGGGCTTTTCCAGAAAGTCGTGCGCGCCCATCCGCATCGCTTCGACGGCGACCGGCACGTCGCCGTGCCCCGAGAGCAGGATCACCGGCAGGTCGGGATCGGCCACGCGCAGCCGCGCCAGCACCTCCTGCCCGTCGAGGCCGGGCATCCTGAGATCCGTCACCACGCAATCGCAGCGCGAGGGATCGATCCGGGCCAGCGCCAGCGCCGCATCGGTGAAGGTCTCGACCTCGAAGCCGGACGCCTCGAGCCAGTCCGCCGCCGCCGCGCAGAGCTGGGGTTCGTCGTCGATGAAGGCGATGGAGCCGCGGGTCATGCGCGTCTGCGTAGCGCCTCGCGGCCCGGCTCGTAAAGCGCGAGATCGACCCGCGTCAGCGTTCCGCCGCCCGGCCGCTCGGCAAAGCTCAGGTGCCCCGCCATCTGGTCGAGCATGGTCCGCACGATCGAGAGGCCCAGCCCCAGCCCGCTGGTGCGGGTCGTGAAGAAGGGTTCGAGGATCTTCTCGCGCATCGCCTCGGGGATGCCGGGGCCGCGGTCGGCGATCGTCAGGCGCAGGCCCCCGCCCGCGCGCTCGAGCCGCACCTCGACCGGATCGCGCCGTCCGCCCGCCGCCGTCGCCTCGGCCGCGTTCAGGATCAGGTTCGTCGCCACCTGCTCGAGCCGGACGGCATGGCCGCGCACGGGCGGCCACTCCTGCACGGGTGGCAGGTCGAGCGTCACGCCCAGCTCGCGCAGGCGCGGGGCCAGCACCTCGGCCGCCGCGGCCAGCGCGCCGCCCATGTCCACCGCCGAGGGAGGCTCGAGCCGCTGGCGCGACCCGAAGCTCTTCAGCGCCTTCACCATCTTCTGCATCCGCACCAGCAGGTCGCGCCCCGACCGCACCGATCGCAGCGCCCGCCCCGCATCCTCGCGCCCCAGGTGCAGTTCGGCGGCCGCCAGCGTCGTGTCCAGCGCCGAGAGCGGCTGGCTCACCTCATGCACGATGGTCGAGGACATCCGCCCCAGCACCGCGAGCTTCGCCGCATGGACGAGATGTTCGTGCGTCTCGCGCAGCTCGCGCTCGGCCCGGCGGCGCTCTTCGATCTCGTGGGCCAACGCCTCGGTCCGCTCGGCCACGGCGCGCTCCAGCAGCGCATGCTGGTTCAGCCGCTCGCGCAGAAGCTGGCGGCGCTCGTGCAGCACGAGAAGGCCCGCCGAGGCGAGAAGCCCCGCCAGCGCCACGATCAGCGCCGAAAGCCGGGCGGTGGCGATGGCGGGCGCAACCGGCAGGCCGACGAGAAGCCGCCAGTCGTCGGGCGCGACCACCGCATCAGCCATGCGCAGCGCGCCACCCGCATCGGTGGCCATCGCCGGGCCCAGCGGCGCGGCCTCATCCACCGCAAGCCCGGAGTAGCGCCGCTCGGCGTGCAACAGATCCAGACTGTCCCCGTCAAGCGGGGCAAGCGGGCGGTAGAGCCAGCCCTGCGGCCCCGCCAAGAACACCACCCCCAGCGGATCGGCCAGCGCCACCGCCTCGCCCGCCCGCACCCAGGTGGCCTGCAGACCGGCCAGATCCACCTTGGCCACGGCCACGCCCAGCGGCCGCTCGGCCGTCCCGAGGCGCGAGGCGAGGAAGTAACCCGGCTTGCCGGTGGTCACCCCCACCGCGTAGTAGCGCGCCTCACCCTCGTCCAGCGCGCGGCGGAAATAGGGGCGGAAGCCGTAGTTCTGGCCGAGAAAGCTGCCGGGCTCGTTCCAGTTGCTTGCAGCCACCGTAGTGCCCGAAGGGTCGATGACATAAAGCTCGTCCACCGCCGACAGTTCGCGCACCCGGCGCAGGTAGAGGTTGGCCTCGTCCGCAGACGCCGTGCCGGCCAGCAGCGCCAGCACCCGCGCGTCCTGCCCCACCACCCCCGGCAGGTAGCGGAACCGCTCGACCTCGGTCACGACCGCATGGCGGGCGATCGTCAGCCGGTCCTGAAGGTCGGCATCGAGGGCGGCAAGCCCCGCGTAGCGGACCCCCAGGAAGGTTGCGATCGACAGGGCCAGCGTGGCCGCCAGCAGCAGGGCCCCGGTGGCGAGGCTGCCGGCACTGCGGCGGAAGGGACTGGGCACGGAACGGGGCACGGCGATCCTCCTGTCCGCATCCTGCGGCGACCTGGGCCGGAGGGGCAAGCGCCTTGCGCCCCTCTTACCCGCGGGTCAGAGCGTGGCGCCGATCTTCCACGGCACGAACTCGTTGTCGCCGTAGCCGAATTCCTCGGACTTCGACCTCTTGCCCGAGGCCGTGTCGAGCAGCAGGTCGTAGATCCGGCGGCCCATCTCCTCGAGGCTCACCCCCTCTTCGACGACCACGCCGCAGTCGATGTCCATGTCCTCGGGCATCCGGCGGGCGAGGTCGCTGTTCGAGGCGAGCTTGATCGAGGGTGCGGGCTTGGCGCCAAAGCAGGAGCCGCGTCCCGTGGTGAAGGCGATGAGGTTCGCTCCCGAAGCCACCTGCCCCGTGGCCGCCACCGGGTCATAGCCGGGGCTGTCCATATAGACGAGGCCCGGAATGCGGATCGGCTCGGCATAGGCGAAGGCGCCCGCAACCGGCGAGAGCCCGCCCTTGGCCACGGCGCCAAGGCTCTTCTCGAGGATCGTGGTCAGCCCGCCGCGCTTGTTCCCCGGCGAGGGGTTGTTGTCGAGCGAGGCGCCGTTCCTCGCGGCATAGTCGCGCCACCAGTCGATCATGCCCTCGATGCGGCGGCCCGTCCCGGCGTCGGCGCGCGCGATCAGCAGATGTTCGGCGCCATAGATCTCCGGCGTCTCCGAGAGGATCGAGGTGCCCCCCGCCGCCACCAGCATGTCCGAGGCCACACCCAGCGCGGGGTTCGCCGTGATGCCCGAGAACCCGTCCGAGCCGCCGCACTGCATCCCCAGCACCAGCTTCGAGACCGGCTGCTCGCTGCGCCGGTCCTGATCGGCCGCCGCGCAGATCGGCTCGAGCAGCTCCAGCGCGCGCCGCAGGGCCGAGGCCGAGCCGCCGACGTCCTGGATGTTGAAGATGCCGATGCGTTCCTCGGTCCAGTCGGTGCGCTTGTACAGCGTGAGCTGGTTGACCTCGCAGCCCAGCCCCACGATCAGCACGCCGCCGAAGTTCGGATGGTCGCGGTAGCCCTTGAGCACGCGCACCAGCGCGTCGAACCCTTCGCCCGCGCTCGCCATGCCGCAGCCCTGATCGTGCACGATGGGCGCAAAGCCGTCGATGCCCGGAAAGCGCGGCAGCAGCGTCCGGTTCGCGGCCTCGGCGATGGCGTTGCAGACGGTCGAAGAGCAGTTCACCGAGGCCATGATGCCGATGTAGTTCCGCGTCCCCACCCGCCCGTCGGGGCGCAGGTAGCCCTGGAAGGTCTGCCGCTCGGGCGCGGCACGGAGCTTGCCCTTGGCGTCAGAGCGGTCCGAGTGGCTGTCGGACATGGCGCAATTGTGGCTGTGAACATGATCGCCCGGCGCGATGTCGGCCGTCGCCACGCCCATCACCTGCCCGTATTTCACCACCGGCGCGCCCACGGGCATCGCCACCACCGCGAACTTGTGGCCGAGCGGCACATCGGCGCGCAGCGTCACCCCCAGCGCCTCCTCGCCCGAGGGCAGGGGGCGAAGCGCGATACCCACCGTGTCGGCGGGGCTCAGATGCATGAAGGCGGGGCGGCTTGCGGTCATTCGCGGGCTCTCTTCAGGATGGCGGTCGGGCCGGACGTGCGGTTGACGGGGCGGGCAGAAGTCCCGCGGCGGGCGCAAGGTCATGCCCGCCCCGGGACGGATCTCAGACGCGGATGATCGCCTTGATCAGGGTGCCCCGGTCCTCGGCCCAGAGAGGCAGGTTGGCGACGGCATCCTCGAAGCTGGTCGCGTGCGTTGCCAGCGCCCCGACCGGCACGCGGCCGTCGCGGATGCAGGCGATCACATGCTCGAAATCCTCCTTCAGCGCGTTCCGGCTCGCAAAGAGGGCGGTTTCGCGCTTGTGAAACTCGGGATCGGCAAAGCAGAGGTCGCCCTTCACCACCGAGAGCAGCACATAGGACCCGCCATGAGCCACATGTTGCAGGCCCGCGTTCATCGCCCGGATGTTGCCGGTCGCGTCGAACACCACGTCGTAGGCGGCGGGGATCTCGACCCCGACCAGTTCGAACCGGGCCTCGGGCAGGACCTTCCGCGCCAGCGCAAGCCGCGAGGCCGACGTGTCGCGCAGCGTCACCTCGGCCCCCTCGATCGCCGCGAAAAGCGCGGCCCCGATCCCGATCGGCCCCGCCCCCACCACGAGCGCCGACATGCCCGCGCGCACGCCGCCCCGCCGCACCCCATGCGCGCCGATGGCCAGGAACTCGACCATGGCGGCCGATTGCTCGGTCAAGCCCTCGGCCGAATAGACGTTGCCCTCGGGCACCACGATTTCCTCGCACATGCCGCCGTCGGTATGAACGCCAAGCACGGCGATGTTCTCGCAGCAGTTGGGCTTGCCGGCCCGGCAGGCCCGGCAGGTGCCGCAGGTGAGGTAGGGGTTTATCACCACCAGATCGCCCTCGGCGATGCGCCCGTCGGCCGAAGGCTCCATCGCGCGGCCGGACAGTTCGTGGCCCATGATGCGCGGATAGGCCAGGAACGGCTGATGACCGGCATAGATGTGATAGTCGGTGCCGCAGATGCCCACCTGAAGGATGCGCACCCGGACATGACCCGGCTTGGCTTCAGGGCGGGGGCGGTCCTGCTGCTCGAACCGGCCGGGTTCGACGCAGACGAGGGCTTTCATCAGGCTCATGGGTCACTTTCGCATGGAGGGCTCGTGTCGGAGCGTCTTGCCCGGCATCGACGTTTTTTATTTAATAAGAACCGTTCGCGTCAAATCAATTCCTGCGGACAGCCGATGGCAAGGGGAGTTGCATGGCGCGCGACAGGAACCTGTTCAAGATGCTGGTGAATCGGCTGCTCGACCGGCTCGGGGGGCTGCCACCGGGGGCCGAGCTGGGCTCCGAGGGCGAGCTTGCGGCCGAGCTTCAGGCCAGCCGGACAACGATCAGGGCCGTTCTGGCGCATCTCGCCGAGGCGGGCCTCCTGTCGTGGGAGGGGCGGCGCAAGGTGCTGCTCCGCCCGCCCTGCCCCGCCGACCGTTTCGACGAGGGCGAGACGCGCCGGCGGCAGGAACTGGTCGAGGAGCCCTTCCTCGCCTGGGTGCTGCAGGGCGACCTGCCGCCCGGAATGCTGCTGCACGAATCCGACCTCGCCCGGCGGTTCGGCGTGCCGCTGGCGACGGTGCGCGAGTTCCTGATCCGGTTCGAGCCGTTCGGCCTGATCGAGAAGCAGCCGAACCGGCACTGGGTGCTCAAGGGGTTTACGCGCGCCTTTGCCGAGGAGATGTTCGCCGTCCGCAAGATGTTCGAGTGCCACGCGCTGTCGGGCCTTCTGGCCGAGGCCGCCCGCGGCGGCGCGCTGCGCGCCGAGCTTGAATCGCTGCGCACCGAGCACGAGGCCATGGCCGCCGGGCCCGAGGCGGGGCTGGCGGCCTTTCCCGCGCTCGATGCGCGCTTTCACCGGCTGCTCTGCCGCGCGGCGCGCAACCGCTTCATCCTCGACTTCAGCCGGACGATCTCGATCATCGTCCATTTCCACTACCGCTGGAACAAGCGCGACGAGCTGCGCCGGAACCGGGCCGCGCTGGCCGAGCATCTCGACCTCATTGCGGCCGTGCTGGCGGGCGATGCCGGGGGCGCCCGCGCCGCGCTGGAGGCCCATCTCGCCACCGCCTACCGCACCCTCATGGATTCGGTCACCTGGGCCGAGGCCTGAGATCCTGAAACCGGATGCAAGGTCGCAGGCCGCCGACATTTGTCCGCGTTCCGCATCGCCGCGCCCGCCGCTATGATCCCGCGCGGGGCTGGCAGCGCGAGGGGACGGAATGGCACAGCATCACGGGCATCTGGGGGCGGTCTATGGCGCGGCCGGACCGCAGGAGGTGGCGGCGCTCTACGACCGCTGGGCCGAGACCTACGAAAGCGAGATGGCCCGCGCGGGCTACCGCCATCCGGCCGTGGGCGTGGCGCTTCTGGCCCGCCACCTGCCCCGCGGCGCCCGGCCGGTGCTCGACGCCGGCGCGGGAACCGGCCTCCTGGGGGAATGGCTGGGGATCGTGGGCTATCCCGAGGTGGAGGCGCTCGACATCTCGGCCGGGATGCTCGAGGTGGCCCGCTCCAAGGGGATCTACTCGCGCTTCCACAACCTGCCGCTCGGGGCGGCGCTGCCGTTCCGGGACGGCGGCTTTGCGGGGATCATCTCGACCGGGGTCTTCACCACCGGCCATGTCGGCGCCGAAGCCCTGCCCGAGCTTCTGCGGATCTGCCGCCCCGGCGGGGTGATCGTGCTGACCGTGAAGGAGTCGCTCTGGCAGGGCGGGTTCGCCGTCAGTCTCGAGGCGGCGGTGGCCTCGGGGCGCGTCAGCCTCGCCGAGATGACCGATCCCTACGTCTCGATGCCCGGCGAGCCCGGAACCACGCCCAGCCGGGCCGTGGCCCTGCGCGTCACCCCCTGACCGGGCTACTCGGCCGCGACCGGCGGCGCGGACTTGCGCCCGCCGAGCGCGATCGTGGCCCCGGCCAGCGCGATCAGCGCCATGCCCGCAACGGCCATCGGCGAGAGCGTCTCGGACCAGAGCAGCCAGCCCCAGAAGGCGGAGGCGGGCAGGATGATGTATTCGAACACCGACACCCGGCTGGCCGTCGCCACCTGGTAGGCCCGGATCATCATGCCGACCGCAAAGAGCGAGCCCGCCGCCTGCACGAAGGTCCAGAACCAGAAGCCCTGCGACGGCAGGACGAGGCCGCGCATCACGAATCCATCCGCCCCTTGCGGCACAGGCAACGGAAAGAGCCCGAGCACGATCAGCCCCAGCGCGCCCATAACCCCCAGCGCCACGAAGAAACCGGCCAGCAGCGTGCCCGCGCTCTCTTGTGCGCACCAGGCGCGGGTGGCGATGTTGCCCATGCCGTAGAGCAGGCCCGCCGCAACCGGCAGCGCCGCCGCCAAGCTCGCCCCCGCCATCGCCTCGGGCCCCAGCACGAGCAGCACGCCGGCGAAACCCACCAGCACCGCCAGCACCCGCAGCGGCCCGATCCGCTCGCCATACACGAAGCGCGAAATGACAAGCACGAAGATCGGCGCTGTGAAAAGCCCGGCGGCCACCTGTGCCACGGGCAGAAAGGCCAGCGCGCCGAAGTAGATCAGCATCGCCGCGCCGTGGATCGCCGAGCGGGCCGTCACCGCCCGCCAGTCCACCGGCCTGAGACGCAGCCGCAGGACCAGCGCCGCCACCGCCAGGATGGTCAGCGCCAGGACCGAGCGCGTCAGATGGAACTGCCACAGCCCCGCCTCGGCGGCGATGACGCGCACATAATTGTCCGTGAATCCGATCACCACGGCATAGAGCGCGATGAAGCCGGCGGCAGCCAGCGTCCGGTCATGGGAAATCATCCGCTCTCCTCCTCGTTCGGCCCTTCCCTAAATGCCGATCCCGCGCCATTCTGCGCGCCGGAAAACGACATATCCGGCACAACGAGGGGAGGCGTTGCAATGGGTTGGCTTGCCGACGAGCGCGGACTGGAAAAATGCGCGGCGAACCACGCGCCGCTCACGCCGCTGTCGCACCTCAGGCGAGCCGCGGACGTGCATGCCGAGCGCACCGCGCTGGTGCACGGCTCGATCCGCCTCACCTACGGTGAGTATCACGCCCGCGTCAGCCGCCTTGCCTCGGCGCTCGCGGGCATGGGCATCCAGCCGGGCGATGTGGTGGCGACGATCCTTCCCAACATAGCGGCCCATGCCGAGGCGCATTTCGGCGTGCCCGCCTGCGGCGCGATCCTGAACGCGATCAACACCCGCCTCGACCTCGATACGGTGACCTACATCCTCGAGCATGGCGGCGCCAAGCTCGTCCTGTGCGACACGGCCTTCCTCAAGCTGGCCTCCGAGGCCGCGGCACGGCTCGGGGCCAGGGCGCCCGTCATCGTCGAGGTCTGCGACCGCGAGTCCGGCTTCACCCCCAGCGGCGACTTCCTGGAATATGAAGAGCTGATGGCCCGCGGCAATCCCTGGGCCGAGTGGGTGATGCCCGAGGACGAATGGGAGAGCCTGGCCCTCAACTATACATCGGGCACGACGGGTCGCCCCAAGGGCGTGGTCTATCACCACCGCGGCGCCTATCTCGCGACCTACGGCAATGCGATCGCCTGGCGGATGCAGCTATTCCCGGTCTATCTGACCATCGTGCCGCTCTTTCACTGCAACGGCTGGTGCCACACCTGGATGGTGCCCATGTTGGGCGGCACGGTCGTCTGCTGCCGCGACATCACTGCAAGGGCGATCTATGCGGCCATCGCCGACGAGCGCGTGACCCATTTCGGCGGCGCGCCGATCGTGCTGAACACATTGATCAACGCAGCCCCCGAGGATCGGCGCCACTTCGATCATGTGGTCGAGGTCTTTACCGCCGGTGCGCCTCCGCCGGCGGCCACGCTGGCCGCGATCGAGCCGCTGGGCTTCAACGTGACCCAGGTCTATGGCCTGACCGAAGTCTACGGACCCGCGACGGAGTGCATCTGGAAGCCCGAATGGGAGGGAACAACCGGCGACGAGCGCGCCGCGCTGAAGGCGCGGACGGGCGTGGCCATGGCGACGCTGGAAGGCGCCGAGGTGCACGACACCCACGGCCAGCCGATCCCGCGCGACACGGTGCATCTGGGCGAGATCGCGATGCGCGGCAACATGGTGATGAAGGGCTATTACAAGAACCCCGAGGCCACGGCCGAAGCCTTCCGGGACGGCTGGTTCCGCTCGGGCGACATCGCCTTCCAGCACGAGGACGGCTACATCAAGATCACCGACCGCGCCAAGGACATCATCATCTCGGGCGGCGAGAACGTGAGCTCGGTCGAGGTCGAGGGGGTGATCGCCCATCACCCGGCCGTCAGCCTCTGCGCCGTGGTGGCCAAGCCCGACGAGCGGTGGGGCGAGGTGCCCTGCGCCTTCGTCGAGCTGAAGCGCGGCCGCGAAGCCACCGAGGACGAGATCATCGCCTTCGCGCGCGAGCGGCTGGCCGGTTTCAAGACACCCAAGCAGGTGATCTTCTGCGAGTTGCCCAAGACCTCGACCGGCAAGATCCAGAAGTTCGAGCTGCGCGCGGTTGCCAAGCTGGCCGTGGAGACGGAAGAGGCCCGTTGATTGTGGGTGGCGGTGATTGTGACTGACGGTGAGGCAGGCTATCGTCGCGCGGCAGGAACTCAGGGCCGGGGCCGACCGCGCGCATGACGGCGCTGAAGAAATACCAGAAACTCGAATGCACGGGCCTCTGGCGCAGCGCGCCGGGCGAGCAACGGCGCGAGGTGGTCGTCAACTTCGGCGAAGCGTCGCTGATCATGTCCGATCCGCGCACCGAGCAGGCGCTGTCGCACTGGTCGCTGCCCGCGGTCGAGCGGTTGAACCCTGGCGAGCGGCCCGCCCTCTACGCGCCGGGCGCCGATTCCGACGAAACGCTCGAGATCGAGGACGGCGACATGATCGCGGCCCTCGGCACGGTGCACGAGGCGCTGGTCTCGGCGCGGCCGCATCCGGGGCGGCTGCGCACCACGATCCTCGCCGGCGCCAGCGCCCTCATCCTGACCTTGGGCATCTTCTGGCTGCCGGGGGCGCTGGTGGATCATACGGTGGCCGTCGTGCCGCCTGCCACGCGGGCCGAGATCGGCCGCCTCGTGCTGGCCGACATGATCCGCCTGACCGGCAAGCCCTGCGCGGAGCCGCTGGGCCGGCGGGCGGCGGACCGGCTGGCGCGGCGGCTCTTTGGCGAAGAGCGGATGCGGATCCTCGTGGTGCGCGACGGGGTGCGGACGCCGGTCTATCTGCCGAACCGCCAGATCCTTTTTGGCCGCACGATGGTCGAGACGGCGGAAGAGCCCGAGGTTCTGGCCGGTCACGCCCTTGCGCTGCAACTGCACGCGCGCCAGCAGGACCCGCTGATCCCCGTGCTCGAGCATGCGGGGCTCACCGCCACCTTCCGCCTGCTGACCACGGGGAACCTGCCCTCGGATGCCGTTCAGGGCTATGCGGCGGAACTCCTGCGACGGGCGGCCGCGCCGCTTTCCGAACAGACCCTGATCGCACGGTTCGAGGAGGCGGCGGTGGCCGCGACGCCCTACGCCTTCGAGCTTGATCCCACGGGCGAGTCCGTGCTGGACCTCATCGAGGCGGACGACCTGCGCAGGGGCTCGGTCCGGCCCGTGCTGACCGACGAGGACTGGGTCAGCCTGCAGGGCATCTGCGCGGACTGAGCCGCGCGGTCATTCGCGAAGCGCGAAATGCAGAAGGCGGTGCCGGCAGGAAAAGACGCGCCCCGCCGCACAAGCGAGGGGCGCGAGGTTTATGGCTGCCCGGGTTTCCGATTGCCCTGTATCTAGCGGATGAATGCGTCGTGAAATCCGGCCCGGCGCAGATCGCGCAGCACGCCGCGGGTTGCGGTGCGGTCCTCGAACGGCCCGGCGAGGATGATCTCGAGGGCGCCGCCTTCAGCCACCGCGACCGGCAGGCCCAGGGCGGTGAGGCGCTGCCGCGTGCCGATGGCGTTGCCGGGACGGGCGAACGCGCCCACCTGCACATAATGCCCGGCCGCCCGGCTGGCCTGTCGAACGTCGGGGGCGCGCGAGAGCAGCGCCATCTCGGGCGCCGGCAGTCGGGGGACGCGCGCGCCCTGCAACCCTCCGCCGGGGCGCGTGCACAGAAGCGTCGAGCCTCCGTCTGAGGTTGCGAAGCGGCGGGGGCGCGGCGCCGAGGCCGGGCAGGAGACACCCGACGGCAGGTCGGCGGCGGCCCGGATCTCGTCTGGCCCGAGCGTCAGCCGCCGCAGGGCCAGCGCCTCGGTGGCATCGGCAGGCTGGATCGTCACGGGCTGCGGCTTGTGCCTGCGCGCGGCCGTGCGGCGCGGAGCGGGCTCGGCCACGGCAGCCGCGACCGTCGCCCGCGCGGCATCGGCCGCAGCCTGCGCCGTGGAACCGGCCGTTGGCGCCCGCTCCGCAGGAGTGTCACCCTGCGGCGCTGCCGCCTCGCCCTCCGGCGGCAGGGGCAGGGCCTCGGCAACGGCCGGTGCGGGCTCGGCGACCGCGAGGGACGGAGGATAGCCGCAGAGCGGCTTGCGGTCCGGCGTCACGCGCGGAACCCACGTCACCGCCCCGCCCAGGCCCGCGCGCAGGAAGACGCAGCCCTGACTGTCCACATATTGCGGGCCGCGGAAGCTGTCCGGCGGCATCTCGGCCGGGGCACCCTGCGCAAGGGCCAGACCCGTCCCTGTGACCAGAGCGCAGATCGCGGCGGAGACAGCCTTGGACAGCATGGAAACTCCCATCGAACCTCGGGCGATCTTGCCTCGGGCCGGGCCTTCTGTAAAGGCGCTTTACCTTATTTGGTGCCGAACATCCGGTCTCCCGCATCCCCTAGACCAGGGACAATATATCCATGGTCATTAAGCCTTTCGTCCACAGCTGCTGTCACGATCGGCACGTCGGGGTGGGCCTCCTTCATGCGCTCGATGCCCTCGGGCGCGGCCAGCAGGCAGAGGAAGCGGATGTTCTTCGCGCCCTTTTCCTTCAGCAGGTCGATGGCCGCGACCGAGGAGTTGCCGGTGGCCAGCATCGGATCGACGGCGATCACCAGACGATCCTCGAGCGCCTCGGGCACCTTGGCGTAATATTGCACGGGCTTCAGCGTCTCGGGGTCGCGGTAGAGGCCGATGAAGCCCACCCGCGCCGCCGGCACCAGTTCGAGGATGCCGTCGAGCAGCCCGTTGCCCGCCCGCAGGATCGAGATCAGCGCCAGCTTCTTGCCGTCGAGGATCGGCGCGTCCATCTCGCAGATCGGCGTCTCGATCCGTGTCGTCGTCATGTCCAGCTCGCGCGTGACCTCATAGGCCAGAAGCAGGCTGATCTCGCGCAGGAGCCGGCGGAACCCGGCCGTCGAGGTCTCCTTGTTGCGCATGATCGTCAGCTTGTGCTGCACGAGCGGGTGGGTCACGACGGTCAGATGGTCAAGCATGGTCGGGCTCCAGTAGCTTGGCGATGCGGGCGCGGGTATCGGTGTCGCAGAAGGCCGCGTCAAGGGCGGTGCGCGCGAGGGTGCGGAACACGCCCTCGTCCCAGTCGAAGGCCTCGGCCAGCCGGTCGTATTCGCGCGCCATGGTGGTGTGGAAGAAGGGCGGATCGTCGGTCGAGACGGTGACCTTGACGCCGCGGTGGAAGAGTTCGCCGATCGGGTGCTTGCGCCAGCCGGGATAGAGGCCGAGCGCGATGTTCGAGCCGGGGCAGCATTCGAGCACGATGCCCCGCTCGGCCAGCTCGTCCACCAGCGCCAGATCCTCGATCGCGCGCACCCCGTGGCCGATGCGCTCGACGCGCAGGTCGCCGAGGGCGTCGCGGACGCTGTCGGGCCCGCCCCATTCACCGGCATGGCAGGTCAGCCGCAGCCCGGCCTCACGCGCCATGTCGAAGGACCAGGCGAAGTCCCGCGGTTTGCCCGCCTTCTCGTCTCCGGCCAGGCCGAAGCCCACGACGAAGCGCCCCGCGGTCTCGGCGGCGCAGAGCGCGGTCTCCTTCGCCTTGTCGGGGCCGAAATGGCGGATCGGCGTGACGATGGCGCGCAGGGTGACGCCCATCGTCCGCTCGGCCTCGGCGGCGGCCTCCTCGATGGCGTGGAGATATTCGCGCCACGCCCCCAGATCGCGGCCGCCGCAGAAATCGGGCGAGAGGAAGGTTTCGGAATAGATCACGCCCGAGGCCGCGCTTTCCTCCAGCACGGCAAGCGTCAGGCGGCGGTAGTCGTCGGGGCTGGTGAGGACGGAGGTCGCCGCCTCATAGACCTTCAGGAAATGCCAGAAGTCGGTGTAGGCGTAGCTTCCGTCGGGCGCGAAGATGCCCGAGATGTCGATGTTCTTCTCGCGCGCGAGGCCCCGGATGAACGCGGGTGGCGCGGCCCCTTCGAGATGGAGGTGAAGCTCGATCTTCGGCAGGCTCATGGCAGCGCCCTCCCCGGCCCCGGGTTGGGCAGGCCCAGATGGGCCGCCACGGTCGCCGCCACATCCGCATAGGCGCAAAGGCCGAGCGGCCCGGCGCCCGTGCCCGCGATCAGCACCGGCACCCGCTCGCGCGTGTGCTCGGTGCCGCGAAAGGTGGGGTCGTTGCCGTGGTCGGCGGTGAAGAACGCCATGTCGCCGGGCCGGAGGCGGGCGAGGAAGCCTCCTGCCCGCCCGTCGAACCATTCGAGCGCCCGTGCGTAGCCCGCCACGTCGCGCCGGTGGCCGTAGAGCGTGTCGAACTCCACGAAGTTGGCGAAGATCAGGGCACCGTCCTCGGCCGTCTCGGCCAGACCGTCCAGCCGGTCAAAGAGGGCGGCATCGTCGCGCCCCTTGTGGAGCTGCCCGATCCCGCGGTGCGAGAAGATGTCGCCGATCTTGCCGACCGCATGGGTCGTCCGCCCCGCCGCCGCCGCCACATCGAGGAGCGTCGGCGCCGGAGGCGCGATGGCATAGTCGCGCCGGTTCGGCGTGCGGGTGAAGGCCCCCGGCTGCCCGACGAAGGGACGCGCGATCACCCGGCCCACGCGCATCCCATGGACGGTGGGCGCCAGCCCCTCGCACAGCGCCAGCAGCCGGTCGAGCCCGAAGCTCTCTTCATGGGCGGCGATCTGGAGCACGCTGTCGGCCGAGGTGTAGCAGATCGGCCAGCCGGTGCGCAGGTGCTCTTCTCCCAGCGCGTCGATGATGGCCGTGCCCGAGGCGTGGCGGTTGCCGAGGATGCCATCGGTGCCCGCCCGCCGGCAGATCTCGGCGGTGAGCTCCTCGGGGAAGGAGGGGCAGGAGTCGGGGAAATAGTGCCAGTCCCAGGGCACCGGCACGCCGGCCAGCTCCCAGTGGCCCGAGGGCGTGTCCTTGCCCTTCGAGACCTCGGTCGCGGCGCCCCAGCGCCCTGCGGGATCGGCGCCGAGACCGGGCGGAAGAAGGCCCGAGGCAAGCTCCACCGCCCGCCCGAGGCCCAGCGCGTCGAGCACGGGCAGCCGCAGCGGGCCGCTGCGTCCGGTGTCGGCATGGCCCTCGGCGCAGGCCTCGGCGATGTGGCCGAGCGTGTTGGCGCCCTCATCGCCAAAGGCCGCAGCGTCGGGCGCCCCGCCGCATCCCACCGAATCCATCACGATGAGAAAGGCGCGCGGCATCAGGCGATCCTCGCATGGACGAGCGGCGGTTCGGCGGGCTCCTGATCCGAGATCACATACGCCGCCTGGATCGCCGATATGGCCGCCTCGGCATCCGCCTCGGTGGCGGCATGGACCATCGCAAGCGGCAGATCCTCGGACACTTCCTCGCCGATGCCCGCGATGTCGGCGAGACCCACCGACGGGTTCACCCGATCGGTTTCACGCAGCCTGCCCCCGCCGAGCCGCACGACCGCCTGGCCCAGCGCCGCCGTGTCGATCCGCAGCACGAAACCCGTGCGCAGGCTGGGCACCTCGCGCATCACCGGGGCCGAAGGCAGCCGGTCGGGCCATCGCTCGACGAAATCGACGGGCCCGCCCTGCGCCGCCACCATGCGGGCGAAATATTCGGCGGCGTGGCCGCTTTCCAGCGCCTGCTCGATCCGGTGCGCGCCATCCTCGGCGTCGGCGGCCAGCCCGCCCAGCGCCAGCGCCTCGCCGCCCAGCGCCACCGTCACATCCCAGAGGGCCGCGTTGATCGAGGTGCCGGTCAGCGTCTCCATCACCTCGATCACTTCGAGCGCATTGCCCGCCGCGGTGGCGAGCGGCTGGCTCATGTCGGTGATGAGCGCCGAGGTCATGCAGCCCGCCCCCTGCGCCGTGCCCACCAGGGCACGCGCCAGCGCCTCGGCCTCGTCCATCGACTTCATGAAGGCACCCGAGCCCACCTTCACGTCGAGCACCAGCCCCTCGAGCCCGGCCGCGAGCTTCTTGGACAGGATCGAGGCGGTGATGAGGTCGATCGACTCGACCGTGCCGGTCACGTCGCGGATCAGGTAGAGCCGCCGGTCCGCCGGGGCCATGCTCTCGTCGGCGGCGACGATGGCGCAGCGCACATCCTCGATCTGCCCGCGCAGGCGGTCCTCACCAAGAGCGACCCGAAAGCCCGGGATCGACTCGAGCTTGTCCAGCGTGCCGCCGGTGTGGCCGAGCCCGCGGCCCGAGATCATCGGCACATAGGCCCCGCAGGCGGCAAGCGCCGGCGCCAGCAGCAGCGAGGTGCAATCGCCGATCCCGCCCGTCGAATGCTTGTCGAGCACCGGCCCCGGCAGGTCCCATTCGAGCACACGGCCCGAGTCGCGCATGGCGCGGGTGAGCGCCACGCGCCCCTCCTCGCCCAGACCCTGCAGGCAGACCGCCATGGCGAAGGCGCCGGCCTGCGCGTCGGTGACATGGCCCGAGGCAAGCCCCTGCGCGAACCAGCCGAGTTCGGCCGCCGAGGGAACCTCGCCGCGGCGCAGCTTGGCGTTGATCGAACGCGCGTCCACGTCAGGCCCTGTCCATATGCGCGGCGCGGAACACCCCGGGCAGCAGGTCGGCGACCGTGGTCCGCAGGGTCTGGCCGTCGGTGGTGCAGAGCGTGACGGAAACCTCGGGCGCGGCGAATTCGGCGATCTTCTGACGGCAGCCGCCGCAGGGGGGCACGGGCTCCGGGCTGTCGGCGATCACCACCATCTCGGCGATCCGCGTCTCGCCCGCGGCCACCATCGCGGCGATGGCGCCGGCCTCGGCGCAGGTCCCCTCGGGGTACGCCACATTCTCGACATTGCAGCCCGCATGGACGGTGCCCGAGACCGTGCGCAGCGCCGCCCCGACCTTGAAGCGGGAATAGGGGGCGTAGGCGTTCTCGCGCACCGCCGTGGCGGCTTCGAGCAGGGACATGAGGTCCTCCATTTCAATTGCGCCGACTTTGGGACGTGGGCGCCCCGGATGCAAGCGGAGGCCTTGGCCGTTCCGGTGGCGCAAGTCCGCTCGGCAGGCGACCGCTTCGCGGTTGCGTGGGGCGGCAGATGGTTTAGTGCTGAACCATCGGAAAGGGAGGCGAGGAATGGACGAGGCACGGCAGGACAACGCACGCCATGCGGCGCTGGATTATCACGAGTTCCCGCAACCGGGAAAACTCGAGATCCGGGCGACGAAGCCTCTGGCCAACGGCCGCGACCTTGCCCGCGCCTACTCGCCCGGCGTGGCCGAGGCCTGCCTCGAGATCAAGGCGGACCCGTCCACGGCCAGCCGCTACACCGCGCGCGGAAACATGGTGGGGGTGGTGACGAACGGCACCGCCGTCCTCGGGCTGGGCAACATCGGGGCGCTGGCCGCCAAGCCCGTGATGGAGGGCAAGGCCGTCCTGTTCAAGAAGTTCGCCGGCATCGACTGTTTCGACATCGAACTGGCCGAGCCCGACCCGGTGAAGCTGGCCGAGATCGTCTGCGCGCTCGAGCCGACCTTCGGCGCCATCAACCTCGAGGACATCAAGGCGCCCGACTGTTTCGTGGTGGAAAAGATCTGCCGCGAGCGGATGAACATTCCCGTCTTCCATGACGACCAGCACGGCACGGCCATCGTGGTGGGTGCGGCCGCGACCAACGCGCTCCATGTGGCCGGCAAGCGGTTCGAGGACATCAAGGTGGTCTCGACCGGCGGCGGCGCGGCCGGCATCGCCTGCCTCAACATGCTGCTGAAGCTGGGGGTGAAGCGCGAGAACGTCTGGCTCTGCGACATTGCGGGCCTCGTCTGGAAGGGCCGCGAGGCCGAGATGACGCCGCAAAAGGCCGAATATGCGCAGCAGAGCGACCTGCGCACGCTGGCCGAGGTGATCGTGGGCGCCGACCTCTTCCTCGGCCTGTCCGGTCCCGGCGTTCTGACGCCGGCGATGGTGGCGCGGATGGCCGAGCGGCCGATCGTCTTTGCGCTGGCGAACCCGACGCCCGAGATCCTGCCCGACGAGGTGCGCTCGGTTCGCCCGAACGCGATCATCGCCACGGGCCGCTCGGACTATCCCAATCAGGTCAACAACGTCCTCTGCTTCCCCTTCATCTTCCGCGGCGCGCTCGACGTGGGGGCCACCACGATCAACGACGAGATGCAGCTGGCCTGCATCGAGGGGATCGCGAGCCTTGCGCGCGCCACCACCAGCGCCGAGGCCGCCGCCGCCTACAAGGGCGAACGGATGAGCTTCGGCCCCGACTACCTGATCCCGAAGCCGTTCGACCCGCGGCTGATCGGGGTCGTGGCCCTTGCCGTCGCGCGCGCAGCAATGGAAAGCGGCGTCGCCAGCCGCCCGATCGCGGACCTCGCGGCCTACCGGCGCAAGCTCGACGGCTCGGTCTTCCGCTCGGCGCTGATCATGCGTCCGGTCTTCGAGGCCTCGGCCGCCGAATCGCGCCGCATCGTCTTTGCCGAGGGCGAGGACGAGCGCGTGCTGCGCGCCGCCAACGCGGTGCTGGAAGAGACCGTCCACAAGCCCATCCTGATCGGCCGCCCCGAGGTGGTCGAGATGCGCTGCGAACGCGCGGGCCTGCCGATCCGGCCGGGCCGCGACTTCGACCTCGTGAACCCCGAAAACGACCCGCGTTACCGCGACTACTGGGAGAGCTACCACGCGCTGATGGCGCGCAGGGGCGTGACCCCCGACACCGCCCGCGCCGTCATGCGAACGAACACCACCGCCATCGGCGCCATCATGGTGCAGCGGGGCGAGGCCGACAGCCTGATCTGCGGCACCTACGGGCAGTATCTGTGGCACCTGAACTACGTCACCCAGATCCTCGCGCACCACGGCCGCCGGCCGATCGGGGCCCTGTCGCTGATGATCCTCGAGGACGGGCCGCTGTTCATCGCCGACACGCATGTCCACCACGAGCCCACCCCGGACGAGATCGCCGAGACGGTGATGGGCGCCGCACGCCATGTCCGCCGCTTCGGCCTCGCGCCCAAGGTCGCGCTCTGCTCTTCGTCGCAGTTCGGCAACCTCGACTGCTCGACCGGCCGCCGCATGCGGGCCGCGCTGGAGATTCTCGACCAGCGCCGGCCGGACTTCGCCTATGAGGGCGAGATGCACATCGACGCCGCGCTGGATGAGAGCATCCGTGACCGGATCTTCCCCGGAGGACGCTTCGAAGGACCGGCAAACGTGCTCGTCTTCGGCAATTCCGACGCCGCGTCCGGTGTGCGCAACATTCTCAAGGTGAAAGCGAACGGACTCGAGGTCGGCCCGATCCTGATGGGCATGGGCAACCTCGCCCACATCGTGACCGCTTCGATTACGGCGCGCGGACTGCTGAACATGTCGGCTCTCGCGGGAACCCCGGTCACGCACTACGGCTGACTTCTTCTCACCCCGACAAGATCCGCCAGCCTCCTGCGGCCGATGGTAGCGCAAAACGTGACCAAAGGCCGCGGAGCCCCTCTCGAAACACCCTTGAAACAATCTTGCGTCGCAGCGCAACCCGACATAACAGAACATGCGCGCCGAGGGGAGGGTATACAATGGCATACGCAAGTCTCTACAAGTGGTCTCTCGAGGATCCCAACGGCTTCTGGATGAAGGCGGCCGAACAGATCGACTGGATGAGCCCGCCCTCGAAGGCGCTGTTCGACGAGAAAGAGCCCTTCTACGAGTGGTTTTCCGACGGCATGGTCAACACCTGCTGGAACGCGGTCGATCGCCATGTCGAGGCCGGTCGCGGCAAGCAGATCGCGATCATGCACGAAAGCCCGATCACCCATTCCTCCAAGGGCATCACCTATGCCGAGCTGCAGCAGCGCGTGGCCTCGCTCGCCGGTGCGCTGCGGGCGAAGGGCGTCGAAAAGGGCGATCGCGTCATCATCTACATGCCGATGATCCCCGAGGCCCTCGAGGCGATGCTCGCCTGCGCCCGCCTTGGCGCGATCCATTCGGTGGTGTTCGGCGGCTTTGCCGCGCATGAACTTGCCGTCCGGATCGACGACTGCAAGCCCAAGGCGATCATCGCGGCCTCCTGCGGTCTCGAGCCGAGCCGCGTGGTGCATTACAAGCCGCTCCTCGACCAGGCGATCGAGGAGGCCAGTCACAAGCCCGACTTCTGCGTGATCTTCCAGCGCGAGCAGGAAGTGGCCAAGCTGATCGAGGGCCGCGACGTGGCCTGGCACACGTTCCAGTATGGCGTGGAGCCGGCCGAATGCGTGCCGGTCGAGGGCAACCACCCGGCCTATATCCTTTACACCTCGGGCACGACCGGCCAGCCGAAGGGCGTGGTGCGGGCGACCGGCGGCCATCTCGTCGCGCTGAACTGGACGATGAAGGCGATCTACGACATCGACGCGGGCGACGTCTTCTGGGCCGCCTCGGACGTGGGCTGGGTCGTGGGCCACAGCTACATCTGCTACGGGCCGCTGATCGCGGGCGCCACCACCATCGTCTATGAAGGCAAGCCCGTCGGCACCCCCGACGCGGGCGCCTTCTGGCGGGTGATGCAGAACCACAAGGTGAAGACCTTCTTCACCGCCCCCACCGCGCTGCGCGCCATCAAGCGCGAGGATCCGCAGGGCGAGCTGATCAAGGACTACAACCTGCGCAACCTCAAGGCGCTCTTCCTCGCGGGCGAGCGCGCGGACCCGGACACGATCGTCTGGGCGCAGAAGAACGTGGGCGTGCCGGTGATCGACCACTGGTGGCAGACTGAAAGCGGCTGGGCGATCGCGGCGAACCCGATGGGGATCCAGCCGCTGCCGGTCAAGGTCGGCAGCCCCTCGGTGCCGATGCCGGGCTATGACGTGCGGGTGCTCGACGAGGGCGGCCACCAGCTTCCGGCCGGCCAACTCGGCGCCATCGCGATCAAGCTGCCGCTGCCCCCCGGCACGCTGCCGACGCTCTGGAACGCGCAGGATCGCTTTGTCAAAAGCTACCTCACCCACTTCCCCGGCTACTATGAGACCGGCGACGCGGGCTACATCGACGAGGACGGCTACGTCTATATCATGGCCCGCACCGACGACGTCATCAACGTCGCGGGCCACCGCCTCTCGACCGGCGCGATGGAAGAGGTGCTCGCCTCGCACAACGATGTGGCCGAATGCGCGGTCATCGGCGTCTCGGACGAGCTGAAGGGCCAGGCGCCGCTCGGGTTCCTTTGCCTCAACAAGGGCTCGAACCGCGCGCCGGACGATGTGGTCAAGGAATGCATCAAGCTCGTGCGCGAGCAGATCGGTCCCGTCGCCGACTTCAAGCGCGCCTGCGTGGTGGACCGCCTGCCCAAGACGCGCTCGGGCAAGATCCTGCGCGGCACCATGGTCAAGATCGCCGACGGGCAGGAGTTCAAGATGCCCGCCACGATCGACGATCCGATGATCCTGGACGAGATCCGCGAGGCCCTGCGGACCGTCGGCTACCCGCGCGCCTGAGCCGCCGAAGTGCGCCGCAGCCCGTGCTGCGGCGCAATACAGCACAACCGAAGGCTGAAGGGCCCACTGGACTTTGGCACCCCAGCAGGTAACCTGCGGGCCACATGCTGCCCCCGAAAAGACCCATGGCAATGACGGTCCCTCAGGATGCTCTCACCGCCGGCTCGGGCGACGCGGCGACTCGCGGACGTCGCGAGGCGGATGTCGCGGCCACCCTCGCGGAGGCGATGGCGCGGCTTGCCGAACTGGAACAGCTCGTCGGACCGGGGCCGACGGCGGCGCTGCGACTGACGCTTTCGCGGCTGGATGCGCAGATCCGGGCGGATGAGCCCGCATCCAAGGCCCCCTCCTCCGAGGCGGTGGATGAGGTCCGGTTCCGCCGTCTGCTCGAGATAGCGGGCCCCGACACGGCGGATGAGCTGGTCCACCGCCTCCACCTCGACCTCAAGAGCACGCGCGAGCGGCTCGACGAGGCGATGGCCGCGGCCGACTGGATGGAGATCCGCGCCCAGACCCATGTGCTCGTGAGCCTGGCAGGCACGGTCGGCGCGGCGGATCTGCAGCGCCTGTCGGAAGAGCTGAACGCGGCGGCCCATCTGCGTGACCGGACCCAGGCCGTCGGCCTCAAGACAGAACTGCTGATGCGTCTTGACGGTCTCCTCGCCTTCGTGGCCAGACAGCGGGATGGTTCATGAGTCCCGCTGCCCGTCCGGTCGGCACGGAAAGCCGCGCCCGCGGCGGGTCGCCCGCCGAAGCGGGGCGCCCCCGGCCGATCCTGCTGATCGAGGACACGCCGTCCCTGCAGATGGTCTATCGCTCGGTCCTCGCCTCGGCCGGACACCGGGTCGCCGTGGCCGGGACGGCCGCCGAAGGCCTGACCCGCTTCGGCGAGGTGCTGCCCAATGTGGTCCTGCTCGACCTGATGCTGCCGGACCGCGACGGGCTGGAGCTCATGCAGGACATGCTCCGGCTGCGCCCCGAGACGAACGTGATCGTGATCACCGCAAACGGCTCGATCAACAAGGCGGTCGAGGCGATGCGGGCCGGCGCGCACGAGTTTCTGGTCAAGCCCTTTGACGAGCAGCGGTTTCTCGGCGCGGTCGAGAATGCCGCCATCGCGCGCGAGACCCGCCAGCTGCGCCGCCCCCTGCCCGAGCCGAACGCGCCTCCGGCGACGACGAGCGCCTTCCTCGGCTCCTCCGACACGATGGCCCGGATCCATGCCAAGATCCGGTCTGCGGCGCGGTCGATGGCGACCGTCTTCATCACCGGCGAGAGTGGCACGGGCAAGGAACTCTGCGCCCTCGCGGTGCACGACACCTCGCCCCGCGCCTCGGGTCCGTTCATCGCCCTCAACTGCGGCGCGATTCCGCAGGACCTGCTCGAATCCGAGGTCTTCGGCCATGTGAAGGGCAGCTTCACCGGCGCGATCGCGGACAAGCCCGGCGCGGCGGCGGCGGCCGACGGCGGGACGCTCTTCCTCGACGAGATCTGCGAGATGGCGCCCGCGCTGCAGACCAAGCTCCTGCGGTTCCTGCAAACCTCGATGGTCCAGCCGGTCGGCGCGACCCGGCCGCGCAAGGTCAATGTGCGCATCGTCTGCGCCACCAACCGCGATCCGCTCGATGCGGTGCGTCGCGGCCAGTTCCGTGAGGATCTGTATTACCGGCTGTTCGTCGTTCCGATCCACATGCCGCCGCTGCGCGATCGCGGCAACGATGTGATCGAGATTGCCGAGGCCGCCCTTGCCCGCTTCGCCGCCGAAGAGGGCCGCGACTTCTTCGGCCTCGACGCCGAGGTGAAGGCGCTGTTCCGGCGCCACCCGTGGCCGGGCAACGTGCGTCAGGTGCTGAACGTGATCCGCAACATCGTCGTGCTGAATGACGGCGGCCTCGTGACGATGCGGATGCTGCCCGACGCCTTCACGGACCATCTCGAGCTGCCGGAAGAAGAGCCGCCCGCCCGCCCGGCGCCGACCGACGAGCCGACGGCTGACAGCCTGATTGGACGGACGCTCGCCGAGATCGAGCAGATCGTGATCGAAGCCACCATCGCGCGCCATGGAGGCTCGGTTCCCAAGGCGGCTCGGGTTCTCGACGTGTCGCCCTCGACACTCTACCGCAAGCGCGAGGCCTGGAAGAGCTGATCCCGCCCGTGCGGCGCATCGAACGCCGGATCGGGCGTCAACGGCACGATCCGGTGCGGGTTTATGTGATCGTGACTGTAGTAATAGTGCTGCAGAATGTGATCGAAATGCACCGTCTGCGCCACTCCCGGCCATTGCCACAGCTCGCGCAGCCACGCCCACAGGTTCGGATACTGGACGATCTGGCGGCGGTTGCACTTGAAGTGCGTGTGATAGACCTTGTCGAACCGCACCAGCGTGGTGAACAGCCGCCAGTCGGCCTCGGTGATGCGGTCGCCCACCAGATAGCGCCGACCCGCCAACCGATCCTCGAGCCAGTCGAGCGTCTGGAACAGGGCGGTGGCCGCCTCGTCGTACGCCTCCTGCGAGGTCGCGAACCCCGCGCGATAGACGCCGTTGTTGACCGTCTCGTAAATTCGCTCGTTGAGCCGGTCGATCTCGTGCAGATGCTCGGCCGGCAGGAAGTCCGCGTCATTGCCGGTCAGACGATCGAAGGCCGAATTGAACATGCGGATGATCTCGGCCGATTCGTTGTTCACGATCGTCTCGCGCTCGCGATCCCACAGCACCGGCACCGTGACACGCGCCGACAGGCCCGGATCGGCCCGCAGATAGACGTCGCGCAGGAACGCCTGGCCGTGAAGCCGATCCCCCGTCGCACCCGCAAAGGAGGCCTCGAAGGTCCAGCCATCGTCCATCATGTGCGGATGCACGACCGAAACGTCGATCAGCGGCTCGAGCCCCTTGAGGCTGCGAAAGATCATCGTGCGATGCGCCCAGGGGCAGGCGTGCGAGACATAGAGATGATAGCGGCCCGCCCGGGCGGCAAATCCGCCCTCTCCCGAGGGGCCGGCCTCGCCGTCGGCCGTGATCCAGTTCCGAAACTGCGCCCGGCTGCGCACGAACCGGCCGCCGCTCGCGCTGGTGTCATACCAGTTCGGGTGCCAGACACCCTCGATCAGTTCACCCATGAGATCCTCCTTCCCCCCAGCTAGCGCGAAGAGCCTGAGGACAAGGGCTAGAAGAAGATGTCGTCCAGCTCGACCTCGGACTCTTCGCCCGCCCCGGCAAGCGGTTGCGCATCGAGCGGCGCGGGATCGGCAGGCGATTCTGCCGGCGCCGCGCTGCCGCCGGCGCATGTGGCGGCCGCCACGATGGCATCATGGATGCGGCGCTCGTCCGGCACCGTGTAGCGGGCCCGCACCGATGCCAGCAGCGTCCCGGCGGCCGAGCCGGGTTCCACCGTCATCGCGCTGCCCTGCAACATCGTGCGCCGCCGCACCATCTGCTCGCGGAAGACCTGCAGACTGGTCAGGTTGCGCCTGTAACCGCTCATGAGGCCGGCCGCCGTCTCCAGGCTGGCGGTCAGGATGCGGCCCGCCTTGCCGAAGGCGTGCCCCGTCTCATCATGCGCCTCGTTCGCTTCCCGCAGGATCTCGCGGATGGACCGCGCCCCTTCGGCCACCCGTTGCATCTCCTGCTCCAGTCCCGATACCGCCTCGGCTCCGATGGCGGACGCCCGCTCCTGCGTCAGTTCAAGGCGGCCGTGGAGCCGCGTGAAAACGGCCGCGGATACCTGCGTGAGGTCGCGGAGCTGGCGCGAAATCTCCTGAAGCGCGCGCCCCTCCTGGCCCAGCTTTGCGCAGACGATCACCGCGTTCAGACCGAAGAGACGCACGAGATCCTCGATCCGGCGCATCCGCTCCTCATGATGACGGATCTTCTCCAGGTGAGAGGCGACGCGCGCGGCATGGCTGGCGAGCAGACGAAGGTGCTCGGTGCACCGCGCCAGCCCCGCCTCCACCGCTTCGGCACGCCCGACCATCGCGTGCAGCGCACCGCCGCCGCGCTGCGCCTCGCCGAGGTAGAGACCGCGGGCAACGGCAATGGCCGCATCGGCATTGCCCTGCACATCGAGAAAGTTGCGGGTGGCGTCGTCGAGATCCCCGGTCAGGCCGCGAACGGTCGCATCCGTCTGGCCCACCCCGATCTCGAGCAGCAGGGACTGCAGATCCGGCTGCCCCTCGGCCTGCTCCAGCGAATCCGAGGTAAGATCCCGGATGTGCTCAAAGCGTTGCCGGGCGCTGTCGCCCGCCTGCAGCGCGAGAATGAGGTGCGAGACGCCGGTGAAGATCCCCTCCATCCGCCGCGCCAGCGCCAGGTTGCCATCGGCCATGCGCTGCTGGTCGGACTGCACCTCGGCTGCGGATGCCCCGATGGCGGCCAGATTGGGCAGCACCAGTTCGCGCAGGGTCTGCGACAGATGCGCAGCCTCTCCGTCCATCGCATCGGTGGCGGCCGCGATCTCGTTCATGGCCTCATCCACCTCGGCCACCAGATCGGCGGCCTCGGCGGCCATGCGCGTCAGACCGCCCGTGAAGGCCTCGACCCGCTGGCGGCTGCTCGTCAGCATGTTGCCGATGATCCGCGCCTGCAGCTTCACGATCGAGATGGCACGGATCGTCGCCATCAGATCGGTCACCTCCGAGCGCATGGCGGACACGGCAGACCGCAACGCTCGGGAGGCCTCTTCGGAGCGTGAGAACTCCTGCGCCAGCGCGGTGATCTGGGCCCCAGTGGCGGCCGTCAGGGCCGCGAACTGGGCGTTGCGGGCAGGCCCGAGCGCCGCATCAAGCCGTGCAAAATCCGCGCGCAACCCGTTCAGCTGTCCGACGGCCATGGAAAGCGTCTCGCCGGCACGCAGGAACGTCTGCTCGGTGCTGAGCAGCACGAAATCGAGAGGATGGGCCGGCTGGGCGATACGAGCATTCTCCCGCAGGCTCGCTTCGTATTTCACCGGACCATCCTTTCTGCAAATCTGCGTCCGAACTCTGTGATGCGGAGCGCGATCCTGTCGAGCGGCTCGACCTTCTGGATGCCGCCGTGGGCCACAGCCTCGCGCGGCATCCCATAGACGACGCAGGTCTCTTCATTCTGGGCGATCGTCTCGGCGCCGGCCGCGCGCATCTCGGCCATGCAGCGCGCACCGTCATCGCCCATCCCGGTCATGATGATGCCAAGGGCGTTGGCGCCGGCCTCCTGTGCGGCCGATCGGAACAGGACATCGACTGAGGGGCGGTGCCGGCAGACATAGGCGCCGTCGAGCACCGAGACGCGGTAGCCCTGGTTCCGGCGCCGGAGCAGCAGATGCCTGTCCCCCTGTGCGATGATCGCCCGCCCGGGCAACACCTGCATCTCGTCCTCGGCCTCGAGCACCTCGATGGCACAGAGGGAATTGAGGCGTCGCGCGAAGGCGGCGGTGAAGCCCCGCGGCATGTGCTGCACGATGACGATCGGCGGGGCCGACGCCGGAAGCGCCGTCAGAACGTCGCGCAGCGCCTCGGTTCCGCCCGTCGAGGCGCCGATGCAGACCACCGGCATCGTGTCGGGCACCGGCCGGGGCGGACGCGCGGGCAGGATTTCATCCGCCGTCAGCTTGGGGCCGGGGGCAAGGGGACGCGGCTCGGGCTGCGAGCGTCGGCGCACCGTTTCGGAAGACGCCCGGATCGCGTCGCAGATGCGGATCGAGGCCTCCTGCCTCTCCAGGTCATTGCGGGCGGCGGGCTTCGAAATCACTTCCCTGGCCCCAAGTTCGAGCGCGGCCACCATTGCGTCCGAGCCCGCGCCGACATGGCTTGAGCAGACGACCACGGGGATCGGGTGCTGCTGCATGATCTTTCGCAGGAAGGTGAGGCCGTCCATGCCCGGAAGTTCCAGATCAAGCAGAATCACATCGGGCAGTTCGGTCCGCATGGCCCGGGCGGCAGCATAGGCATCGGGAACGGCGGCCATGACCTGAAGCGCCGGATCGCTTTCGACGATCACCTTGAACATGGCCCTTGCCGCTGCGGAATCGTCCACGATCAGGACGCGGGTTGGGGTAGAGGGGGCTGCCGCGCGAAGAGCCATGATCAGGTCTTTCGGAAGATGGAGGGGGAGTGCTGTGTCAGATGCGGATGGCTCACCACCATGGATTCGGAATGGCCCACCATCAGGTAGCCACCCGGCCGGAGGTGACTCACCATCCTCGAAACCACCGCGGCCTGATCCTCTGCGCCAAAGTAGATGAGAACGTTCCTCAGGAAGATGACGTCAACATCCCGATCCACGGCGTAGGTCTGATCCATCAGGTTCAGGTGCATGAACTGCACCCGGTCGCGGAGTTCGGGAACAATGCGCGCGGTTCCCGCGTGCGTGGGAGTGCGGGCCTTCATCGTGTAGCGCGCGCGCAACTCGGCCGGCACGGGCGCCAACTGCTCGGTGGAGTAGATGGCGCGCTGCGCTCTTTCGAGCATGCGACGAGAAATGTCGGTCCCCAGGATGGCGAAGGAAAATCGCTGTCCCGACCGCTGCGCCTCGGCCAGGACGATGGCCGTGGTGTAGGCCTCGGCCCCTTCGGAACTGGCCGCGCTCCAGATCTTGAGGCGGGGGGCGTGAGGGCTCGTCCGCCGGATGGCTTCCGGGACGATCTCGCGCACGAGCACATCGAAATGGACCGACTCCCGGTAGAAGTCGGTCTTGTTGGTGGTCAGCAAGTCGATGACCAGCGGCAGCTCTTCCTCGAGAAGACCGTCGTCGAAGAGCCGCGCGAGGTAGCCGTCGAACCCGGTTGCCCCCACCGCCGCAATCCGCGGCCGGAGCCGCGACTCGATCATCTGGCGGCGATGGACCGGCAACTGTATGCCGGTCCGGCTCCGGATCAGATCCGAAAAGCGCTGGTCATGCGGGCAGCGGAGCATCTGGTTCATCAGACGAGGCCCTGACGCGCCTCGGCAAAGACCGTCAGCCGGGCAGGATCCATGAGCCGGTCGATGTCGAGCAGGGTGACGAAGGCGCCGTTGCGCTTGCCGATGCCCAGGACCGCCGTGTCGGTCCAGTTCAGCATGTCGGCGCTGCTCATCTGCTGCATCCGGCCTTCATCGAGAGTTGTGACTTCGATGACCCGCTCGGTCTTGATGCCGACGACATGACGTTCTTCCGGCCCGCCGATCCAGGTGACCAGAATCCGGCTGTGGCCCGTGTCCTCGATCGGAGGAAGACCAAGGAGACTGCGCAGATCCACGACCGGGACCCCGGCTCCGCGAACGTCGCAGAGCCCAAGCAGGTGGGCAGGCGCATTGGGCAGCGGCGCGATGGGGCGCAGGTCCAGGATCTCCTGAACCCGTTCAACGGGCAGAGCGTAGAGCATCTGCCCGGCTGCGAACGTCACCACCGAAGGAGCCTCGGCAGAGGACACCTCTTCGCGCGGCGCCAGTGCGGAGAAATCCGTCATCGTGTTCATTTTCATTCTCCAAAGCCAGGTTCGCAAACGCGCAGACCCGTTGGCCGCGCCCAGGTGATCGTGTGGTGCCGGCACCAGGCCGCCGGACGCGGCCCGCCGCCGCCTCAGGCAGCGGCCGTTCCGGAAGCAGAAGCCAGAGAGGCGAAGATGTTCGACAGATTTGGCAACAGCAGCAGCCCCTTCTTCGTCCGGAAGACGCCCTGGACGAAGGCGTGCGGCCAGCTGCTCCCCTTGGGGGGCAGCGCCTCCATCGTCGCGCGCTCCAGTTCGGTCACTTCAAGCACCGCATCGGCCGAGATCGCGACGATCGTTGGCTCGTCCCCCAGTTCGACCTCGACAACCAGCATCTTGCTTGCGTCGGTCTGCGGCTCTTCCGGGATGCCGAAGGCGAAGCGCAGCTCGGCCATTGGCACGACAGCCCCGCGGACGTTGATCACCCCTGACACTGACTGGTCGGCCGTCGGCACGCGCGTCACGGGCAGCGGATCAAGGATCTCGCGCAGCGCCGAAGCGGGGATCGCCAGCATCTGACGCCCGAGCCGCATGGTGACGACGGTCATCATGGCCGCCGGTTTCAGTTCGACGATGTTGGTCATGCAGCCACTCCCCTCCGATCCTCGACACCCTGGCCCACGCCGGCCAGATGCGGCACATCAAGGATCAATGCCACGGTGCCATCGCCCAGGATCGTGGCACCCGAGAAGGCCCGGACGCCCGAATGGAGGCGAGACATCTGCTTGATCACGATCTGGTTGGTGCCGATGATCCGGTCGACCACCGCCCCGGCGCGAGTCTCGCCCGCGCGGACGATGACGACGGTCTGGAACTCTCCCGGTGCGCCGGGGCTGGCGAACATCCTGCGGAGACGGACCAGCGGAACCAGACGGTCACGAACGTCGAGGAAGTCCGAACTGCCATCCTCTTCGATCCGATCGGCCGGAAGCTCGACGATCTCCTGCACGGCGGCGAGCGGTATCGAGAACCGCTCTCCAGCCACTTCGACCAGCAGACCCTCGATGATGGCGAGCGTCAGCGGCAGGCGCAGCGTGAAGGTGGTTCCCCGGCCTTCGACCGATTGCACCTCGATCGAGCCGCGCAGGCCCTCGATCGTCTTCTTCACCACATCCATGCCAACGCCGCGGCCGGAGATCTCGGTGATCGACTCAGCCGTCGAGAAGCCCGGTTCGAGGATCAGGGCGTTCATCGCGCTTTCGGTCAGGATTGCGTCGGGACCGATGAGGCCATTCGCGATCGCCTTGGCCCTTATTCGGTCGCGGTTGAGCCCGCGTCCGTCGTCGCTGATGCGGATCACGACCTCGGCGCCGGAATATTCCGCCTCGAGCATGATCCGCCCCTCGGCAGGCTTGCCCGCGGCGGCGCGGTCGGCGGGGGACTCAAGTCCGTGATCGACCGAGTTGCGCAGCATGTGCACGATGGGATCGGCGAGCTGTTCGATGACCGTCTTGTCGAGTTCGGTTTCCTCGCCGCGGACGATGAAGCTCACCGGTTTGCCGATGGTTTCCGACAGGCCGTGGATCAGGCGGCGGAAGCGGCCGATCATTGACCGGACCGGCACCATGCGGATCCGCATGGTCGTGTCGCGCAGGCCGGCGGCGAGACGGCTGATCTCTTCCGCGGCCGCCATCAGCGCCGGGTCGCGGCTTTGCTGGGCGAGCTGCAGCAGCCGGGCGTCGGCGATCACGAGTTCGCCCACGCGGTCCATCAGGTGATCCAGACGCTCGGCGGCCACGCGCATCGTCGCGCCGGCCTTGTCCGCCTGCAGTCCCTCTTCCGACGGCTTCCGCGCGGGCGCAGAGACCGGCTCTGCCACGGGCGTTTGGTCTGAAGCCGCTACCGCCGTGCGATCCGACGCCTCGGCCTGGGGCGCCTCGAGCCGCAGATCCACATCGTTGAACAGGAACACGTTGTCGATCGCGTCCCGCGCGATGCCGCTGGGGAAGTCCATCGACCAGCCGATCATGCAGACTTCAGGATCGAGCGCATCCAGCGCCGGCACCTCGGAGAGGTCGGCGCGGATGTCCGTGGCGCCAAGCTCAAGAAGCTCGGCCAGCAGCAGGTCCGGGCGCGCGCCCAGAGCCAGCGCGTTGCCGGTCAGGCGGAACCAGAGGCGGTTCGCCTGCCCCGTGGGCGCCGCCTCCGGCAAAGGCGCCGTGCCGGCGGCATTGCCGGTGGCGCCCACCGCCGCCTCGAGCGCCGCAAGGATCGCGGCGCGCCGACCGTCCGGGTCGGCCTTTTCCGACAGGAAGCCGATGATCTCGTCGCGCGCCTCGAGCGCGAGGCGGATGATCTCGGGCGTGACGGCGGCCTGCCCCGACCTGAGCAGGTCGAACGCCGATTCGAACGCATGGACGAAGGCCGCCATGTCGGCGAAGCCGAACATCGCCCCCGATCCCTTGATCGTGTGGAGGTCGCGGAAAACCGCGTTGATCAGGTCACGATCTCCCGGCTGGTCGCTCAGATCCAGAAGGCCCCGCTCGAGGCTTTCAATAAGATCCGTCGCTTCCTGCCGAAAGACGGCCATCATGTCGTCGTCCATCATCCGAGCACCTTCTTGATGACGGCGAGCAGCTGCGGCTGGGTGAATGGCTTGACCATCCACCCCATCGCCCCTGCCTCGCGGGCCTGTTGCTTGAGAGTGTCGGCGGAATCCGTGGACAAAAAGATAATGGGTTTGCCCTTGCTCTCGGGATGCTGCCGGAAGGCGCGAATGAAGCCGAGGCCGTCGAGGTTCGGCATGTTCTGATCGGTGAGTATCGCATCGACCTGATGGCTGAGGGCCTTTTCAAGGCCCTCCTTCCCGTCGGTGGCCTCGATCACCTGATAGCCCGCCTCGCGCAGGGTCATGGCGACCATGCACCGGATCGAGGGGGAATCATCGACGGCGAGAACGGTCTTGGTCATGCGGCAACCTCGTCCGGCGCGATCCCCAGCGCCTCCAGCAGCGCGGCGAGGGGAGACCCCGCGCACTGCAGCGAGAATGTCCTGCCCAGCATCGACGCGCTGCGCGCCGCCGAAAGCAGCACCTGCACGACCGCCGCATCCGCGCCGGCAAGCTCCGAGGCATCGACCTCGACGTCGCCCGCGGCGAGGGCTGCCTCGAGCCGCTCGATAAGACCGGGCGCATCCTGCAGACGCAGGTCCCCGGAGAGCTTCAGTGGGTTCATCCGCTTCTTCCCTTGGTCTCGTCCAGCCCCGGCAGGCCTGCACCTGGGGGATCATCGGCTGGAGGCTACCGAAAGGAACGGCGCAGCACGCCCCGGGTTTATGGCGAAGGCCGCCTGTCTTGAGGAAAGGGGCGCAGCCTTTCGTTCAAGATACATCCGAAAGAAGGGCTGTCGTCGGGCTGGCGATCGCGGTCAGGGACCGGATTTCGCGCCATGAAAGGTCGCGCCCCGCGGTGCGGGACGGCCAAGGACTTCGGAACGGCAAGGGAGAACGACTCGGTTAACGGCCGCGCAGGGGGCGGGGCCTGCCACACCCGCTGCTCATGGGCGGCGGGCCGAACGGGCCGCCCGCCCCGGCCGGCAAGGCCTCAGCCCCGGGTCTTCGCCTCGAGGGCGGCGATACGGGCGGACAGCGCCTCATTCTCTTCGCGCGCCTTCTGGGCCATCGCGCGGACGGCATCGAACTCCTCGCGGGTCACGAAGTCGCGGTCGGCCAGCCACCGGTCAAGAAGGCCCTTCATCGCCGTCTCGGCCTCGGTCTTGGCGCCCTGCGCCACACCCATGGCGTTGGTCATGAGCTGCGACATGTCGTCGAAGAATTTGTTGCGGGTCTGCATGCGGTTCCCTCCAGCGATCGGCCCTATATGGTCTTGCACCTCCTTGCGCGCAAGGTTGACTTCGCCGCAGCCGCGCCGGACAACCCCGGCCGAAAGGAAAAGCCATGGCCTATATCCCCTTCCCCGACATCTCGCCCGAGATCTTTTCGGTCGAGCTGTTCGGAACGACCTTCGCGCTCCGCTGGTATGCGCTGGCCTATATCGCGGGCCTGCTGATCGGCTGGCGGCTGGTGCTGCGCATGATCCGGTCGGACCGGCTCTGGACCTTCGGCGCCCCCATGACCGAAGACCAGCTCGAGAGGCTGCTGACCTGGGTGATCCTCGGCGTGATTCTCGGAGGCCGGCTGGGCTTCGTGCTCTTCTACCAGCCGTCCCACTACCTCGCCCATCCGCTGGACGCGCTGAAGGTGTGGGAGGGGGGCATGTCCTTCCACGGCGGCTTCCTCGGGGTGATGGTTGCCGTCATCGCCTTCTGCCTCAGGGAACGCATTTCCGTCCTGCCGGTGGCGGACCTGCTGGCGGCGGCCACGCCGCCGGGCCTGTTCCTCGGGCGGATCGCCAACTTCATCAATGCCGAGCTGTGGGGCCGGCCGACCACCCTTCCCTGGGGCGTGGCCTTCCCCGGAGAAGCCGCGCAGACCTGCCCCGGCATCGAGGGCATCTGCGCCCGCCACCCGTCGCAGCTCTATGAGGCGGCGCTCGAGGGGATCGTGCTGTTCGCGATCCTCGCGATCCTCATCTGGCGGCGCGGCTGGCTGCGCTGGCCGGGGGCCGTGACCGGCGCTTTCCTCGCGGGCTACGGCTGCGCACGCTTCCTCGTCGAGTTCGTGCGCCAGCCCGACGCGCAGTTCGTGACACCCGGCAATCCGCTCGGCCTTGCGTGGGAAATCGGCGGCTACGGGCTCACGATGGGGCAGATCCTGTCGCTGCCCATGATCCTCGTGGGGATCTACTTCATGCTCCGCACCCGGCGGACCGCGTGACGGCGCTGGCCGGCATCCTTGCGCGGCGGATCGGCGCCACGGGGCCGATCACGGTGGCCGACTACATGGCGGAGTGCCTGCTCCATCCCGAGCACGGCTACTATTCCACGCGAGAGCCCTTTGGCGCGGCGGGCGACTTCACCACGGCGCCGGAAATCAGCCAGATGTTCGGGGAGCTTCTGGGCCTCTGCCTCGCGCAGGCCTGGCTCGACCAGGGGGCGCCGGCGCGCTTCACGCTGGCCGAGCTGGGGCCGGGGCGCGGGACGCTGATGGCGGACGTGCTGCGCGCCACGCGCGGCGTTCCGGGCTTTCACGCGGCCGCGCAGGTGCGGCTGGTGGAAGCCTCGCCCCGGCTGCGCACGCTCCAGCGCCAGAGGCTCGGGGACCATCCGGCCGAGTGGCTCGATCGGGTGGCGGACCTGCCCGAGGCGCCGCTCTTCCTTCTGGCCAACGAATTCTTCGATGCGCTGCCGATCCGCCAGTTCGTGCGCGGGCCCACCGGCTGGCGCGAACGGATGATCGGCCTTGACGGCGGCCGCCTCGCCTTCGGGCTCGGTCCCGAAACCAGCTTGGCAAGCCTTGAGCATCGGCTGAAGGACACGCAGCCCGGCGAGATCGTCGAGCTTTGCCCGGCGGCGGGCCCCATAATGTCCGAGATCGCCCGGCGCATCGACGGCCACGGAGGGCTGGCGCTGGTGGTGGATTATGGCGGGTGGCGGTCGCTCGGGGACACGCTGCAGGCCCTTCGCCGTCACCAGTTCGACGATCCGCTGGCCGCGCCCGGCGAAGCGGACCTGACGGCCCATGTGGATTTCGAGGCCCTGGCCACGGCGGCCCGCCCCTGCGCCACCGCCTTCACGACGCAAGGCGCGCTGCTGCTGCGCCTCGGCCTTGCCGAACGCGCCGAGCGGCTCGCCCGCGCCCTCGAGGGAGGGGCACTTGCCAGTCACCGCGCCGCATCTCACCGCTTGACCGACGCTGCCGAAATGGGAACGCTCTTCAAGGCGCTGGCGGTGTTTCCGCCGCAAGGACCGGCGCCCGCAGGATTTGACGCATGATGGAACTTATTACGGCCGACGCTCTCGCCCCCCTCCGCCACGGGTTCTTCACCCGGAAGGGAGGCGCCTCGTCGGGCATCTTCTCGGGCCTGAACTGCGGCCCCGGCTCGAGCGATCTGGCAGAGGTCGTCACCATCAACCGCGCCCGCGTGGCCGAGGCGATGGGTGTGCCCGCGGATCATCTGGTCACGGTGAACCAGGTTCACTCGCCGGACGTGCTGCATGTGACGGGCCCGGTGGCGGACCGGCCGCGGGCGGATGCGCTGGTCACGGCGACGCCCGGCATCGCCATCGCGGTGCTGACGGCCGATTGCCAGCCGGTGCTGATGGCCGATGTCCAGGCAGGCGTCATCGCCGCCGCCCATGCGGGTTGGCGCGGCACAAGGGCCGGCGTGCTCGAGGCGACCGTCACCGCGATGGAGGGGCTCGGCGCCCGGCGCGAGCGGATCGTCGCGGTGATCGGCCCGACCATCAGCCAGCGCGCCTACGAGGTGGGCCCCGAATTTGTCGAGGATCTCATCGACGAGGACCCGGAGGCGGCGCGCTTCTTCGCCACAGGCACGGGCGATCGGGCCCTGTTCGACCTGCCGGCCTTCGGGCTCGCGCGGCTGCGCGCGGCGGGGGTGGGACACGCCGAATGGACGCGGCACTGCACCTATCACGATCCCGAGCGGTTCTTTTCCTACCGTCGCACGACACATGCCGGCGAAGCCGACTACGGGCGGCTGATTTCGGCCATCCGGCTCTGAGCGCCGCGGGCCCCGACGGGATGCCGGCTCAGGCGCTGCGCTGGAGCCGCGCCTCGAGCACGTCGAAGGGGACCCCCGGCTCGTCCTTGGCGCAGCGGATCACGAGGCTCGTCTTGACCGAGGCCACGTTCTCGGCGGCCGTCAGTTCCTGCGTCAGGAAGCTCTGGAAGCTGGGCAGGTCGGGGGCCACGCATTTCAGGATGAAGTCGATCTCGCCGTTCAGCATGTGGCACTCACGCACCAGGGGCCAGGCGCGGCAGCGTGCCTCGAAGGCCGAAAGATCGCTCTCGGCCTGGCTGTGCAGCCGCACCATGGCAAAGACCTGAACCTCGAACCCAAGCTCGCGCGGGTCGATGTCGGCGTGATAGCCGCGGATATAGCCCGCCTCCTCCAGCGTGCGGACGCGCCGCAGGCAGGGCGGCGCCGAGATCCCCACGCGCTTGGCAAGCTCGACATTGGTCATTCGGCCGTCGCCCTGCAGCTCCGCCAGAATGTGACGGTCGATGGGGTCCAGTTTCGATCCGGCCATGAAGCTCTCCTTGCTGCCGGGAGATTCTAGAGGCTCTGGCCGCGCTGCGCAATATTGTTTCGCGGGCGCATCAAAAACCTTGGCTCCATTGCGGAAAACCGTCGTCGCGCGCAATGCGGGTATGGACACTCGATCCGGGGGCCGGCCCCGGCAATGAGGGCTTCCGGCCCGCTGCGGCAGGTCCTATATGAGGCGCCGGGAAAAGACCATGAGGGGCAAGGCATGTCCGAGACGCGGCACACGAGGGTTCTGATCATCGGCTCGGGGCCCGCGGGCTATACGGCGGCCGTCTATTCCGCCCGGGCGATGCTGAACCCGCTGCTGATCCAGGGGCTGCAGCCGGGCGGCCAGCTCACCATCACCACCGAGGTCGAGAACTGGCCCGGCGACCGCGAGGTGCAGGGCCCCGACCTCATGGTGCGCATGGAAGAGCACGCGAAGGCGATGGGCGCCGAGGTGATCTCGGACTACATCGCCTCGCTCGACCTGTCGCAGCGGCCCTTCACGGCCCATGCCGACAGCGGCACCACCTACACGGCCGACGCGGTGATCCTGGCCACCGGCGCGCAGGCGCGCTGGCTGGGCCTGCCGTCCGAGGAGAAGTTCAAGGGCTTCGGCGTCTCGGCCTGCGCGACCTGCGACGGCTTCTTCTATCGCGGCAAGGAAGTGGTGGTGGCCGGCGGCGGCAACTCGGCGGTCGAGGAGGCCTTGTTCCTGACCAACTTCGCCACCAAGGTCACCGTGATCCACCGCCGCGACTCGTTCCGGGCCGAGAAGATCCTGCAGGAGCGGCTGTTCAAGCACCCCAAGATCGAGGTGATCTGGAACCACACGATCGAGGAGGTTCTGGGCACCGAGGCGCCGCTGGGCGTGACCGGCGTGGTCGCCAAGCACGTCCAGACCGGCGAGACGGTCGAGATCCCCTGCGCGGGCTTCTTCGTGGCGATCGGCCACGCTCCGGCCAGCGAACTCGTCAAGGACCAGCTGGAGTTGCACCACGGCGGCTATGTGAAGGTCGAGCCCGGCACCACGCGGACCTCGATCCCCGGCGTCTTCGCGGCGGGCGACCTGACCGACCATGTCTATCGCCAGGCCGTTACCTCGGCCGGCATGGGCTGCATGGCGGCGCTCGATGCGGAACATTTCCTCGCGAGCCAGTAGGTCGCAGGGCACATCGTCCCCCTCTGGCGGCGCCCTCGGACGGGCGTTCGCCGGAGGGTGCTAATGATGGCATTTTTGCCTTATTCGACAGGAGCTACGGGGTCCGCGCTTGAACCACTGCAGGGCTCGGGCTACTCCCAGCCCGAAACCGGGGCAGCCCGGTGCATTCCCGCAAAGGCGATCCGCTATGTCCCTTCCGAACCATGCTCCCGTTCCCGAACTCTACGTCTCCTACGACTCGGCGCAGAAGCTGAAGGCCGACGCGGGCAACCTGCCCTCGTGGGACCTCACCCAGCGCCAGGTCTGTGACCTCGAGCTGCTGATGAACGGTGGCTTCCACCCGCTGAAAGGCTTCCTGACCGAGGCCGACTACGACGGCGTGGTCGAGAACATGCGCCTCGCTGACGGCCGCCTCTGGCCGATGCCGATCACGCTCGACGTGAACGAGAAGTTCGCCGAGACGGTCGAGCCGGGGCAGGACATAGCGCTGCGCGACGCCGAGGGCGTGATCCTCGCCATCCTGTCGGTCACCGACAAGTGGGTTCCGAACAAGGACCGCGAAGCCGAGAAGGTCTTTGGCGCCAACGACCTCGCCCATCCGGCGGTGAACTACCTGCACAACACGGCCGGCAAGGTCTATCTCGGCGGGCCGATCACCGGCATCCAGCAGCCCGTCCACTATGATTTCAAGATGCGCCGCGACACGCCGAACGAGCTGCGCGCCTTCTTCCGCAAGATGGGCTGGACCCGCGTGGTCGCCTTCCAGACCCGCAACCCGCTGCACCGCGCCCATCAGGAACTGACCTTCCGCGCCGCCCGCGAGGCGCAGGCCAACCTTCTGATCCACCCGGTCGTCGGCATGACCAAGCCGGGCGACATCGACCATTTCACCCGCGTGCGCTGCTACGAGGCGGTGCTGGACCAGTATCCGACCTCGACCACCACGCTCAGCCTGCTGAACCTTGCGATGCGCATGGCCGGCCCGCGCGAGGCGGTCTGGCACGGCCTGATCCGCCGCAACCACGGCTGCACCCACATGATCGTCGGCCGCGACCACGCCGGGCCCGGCAAGAACAGCCAGGGGCAGGATTTCTACGGCCCCTATGACGCGCAGGAGCTGTTCAAGGCCCATGCGGAAGAGATCGGCATCGAGATGGTCGATTTCAAACAGATGGTCTATGTGCAGGAAAAGGCCCAGTATTACCCGGTGAACGAGGTTCCCGAGGGCTCGACCGTGCTTGATATCTCGGGCACTGAACTGCGCCGCCGCCTGCGCGAAGGGCTGGAGATCCCCGACTGGTTCTCGTTCCCCGACGTGGTGACGGAGCTTCGCCGCACCTCGCCCGCGCGCTCCAAGCAGGGCTTCACCGTCTTCTTCACGGGGCTGTCGGGTTCGGGCAAGTCCACGATTGCCAACGCCCTGATGGTCAAGCTGATGGAGATGGGCGGCCGCCCGGTGACGCTGCTGGACGGCGACGTGGTGCGCAAGCACCTCTCGTCCGAGCTTGGCTTCTCGAAGGAGCACCGCGACATCAACATCAAGCGCATCGGCTATGTCGCCTCCGAGATCACCAAGAACGGCGGCATCGCGATCTGCGCGCCGATCGCGCCCTACACGGCCACCCGCCGGGCGGTGCGCGAGATGATCGAGGCCTTCGGCGCCTTCATCGAGGTCCATGTCGCGACCCCGATCGAGGAATGCGAGAAGCGCGACCGCAAGGGGCTCTACAAGCTCGCCCGCGAAGGCAAGATCAAGGAGTTCACGGGCATCTCGGACCCTTACGAGACACCCACGAAGGCGGAACTCGTGGTGGACACCACCAATGTTGACGTGGACCACTGCGCGCATCAGGTGATCCTGAAGCTCGAGCAGATGGGCCTCATTCGCGCCTGAGTCATGGGCGCCCGCCCGGCGACATGACTTGCGGTTCAGGACAGAGCCCGCCCTCGAACGGGGGCGGGCTTTCTCTTGGCCGGCGCTTGTGGCCTGCCGGGCCTGAACGGGCGTGGATAACCCCGGCCATCAGGGCAGTCGGATGAGGGCCGGTCGTTCTGGGGTCGGGAGGATCAGGCACCCCGGCGGTGAAAGGACTGCGCACGAATCCGGCCGAGCCGCCTGAAGCCGACACAGGGTCAGGCGGGTGGCATGACCGGAGCAGCACCTGACCGCTCGGCGCGTTCGGGCGGTCGCCGCGGCGACGGCCGGGTCACTCGGGACTGGCACCGCCTTGGGGTCCGGCGGCCAGAGCATCCATCTTCTGTGCGAGCTTCAGGTCGCGCGCGGTCAGCCCGCCCGCATCGTGGCTTGTAAGGGTCACCTCGACCCGCCCGTAGGAGTTGCGCCAGTCCGGGTGGTGGTTCCACTTCTCGGCCCAGAGGGCCACCCGGGTCATGAAGCCGAAGGCGGTCACGAAATCGGGGAACGCGTAGGTCTTGCAGATCGCCCGCTGATCCTCGCCGACGCTCCAGCCGGCGGCGAGGACGGAGGTGAGGTCAGGCGCCCCGGACATCGGCCGCTCCTCGGGTGAGGGCATCGCCAAGCGCGTCCGCGTCCGTCCGGCGCGCGATCCGCCGCCGCGGGCGCGGGTTCGTGCCGAGCGTGAGCTTGTCCATGCCTCTCGTATTGCCTCATGAAGGAATGTTCCCGAAGCGGTGGCTGTCGCCTCATCCGGAA
>NZ_VDEK01000025.1:0-59251 GCF_007668225.1 Cereibacter sediminicola
ACCTGAGCCTCCATGGTTATGCCCAAGTGTCCGGTCGAAACGGGGGCCAGTTCACCGTCGCCATCGGGATCAAGGCCCCGGACGAGGCAGCCGCCCTCCCACGGCTCGGCCGCCCCTTGGGCCAAAGCCAGCGCCGGCGCCAGGGCAGCGCAGGCCACGATCACGCGCAGAGCCTTATGAAGCATCACACCCTCCCCAGTGCAAAACCCTTGGCGATGTAGTTTCTGACGAACCAGATCACGAGGCCGCCCGGGATCAGCGTCAGCACGCCGGCCGCCGCCAGCACGCCCCAGTCGAGGCCCGAGGCCGAGACCGTCCGCGTCATGGTGGCCGCGATGGGCTTGGCGTTCACCGAGGTCAGCGTGCGCGACAGGAGCAACTCCACCCAGCTGAACATGAAGCAGAAGAAGGCCGCCACTCCGATCCCGCTGGCGATCAGCGGCATGAAGATCTTCACGAAGAAGCGCGGGAAGGAATAGCCGTCGATATAGGCGGTCTCGTCGATCTCCTTCGGCACGCCGCGCATGAAGCCCTCGAGGATCCAGACCGCCAGCGGCACGTTGAAGAGGCAATGGGCCAGCGCCACCGCAATGTGGGTGTCGAACAGGCCCACCGACGAATAGAGCTGGAAGAAGGGCAGCGCGAAGACCGCGGGCGGCGCCATGCGGTTCGTCAGCAGCCAGAAGAACAGGTGCTTGTCGCCCATGAAGCGGTAGCGCGAGAAGGCATAGGCCGCGGGCAGGGCCACCGTGATCGAGATCGCGGTGTTCATCACCACATAGGTCAGCGAGTTCACATAGCCCATGTACCAGGCCGGATCGGTGAGGATCGTCCGGTAGTTCTGGAACGTCAGGTCATGCGGCCAGAGGGTGAAGCTGCGCGTGATCTCGGCGTTGGTCTTCAGGCTCATGTTCACGAGCCAGTAGATCGGGATCAGCAGGAACAGCAGATAGAGCACCATCACGAGGGCCGAGCCGGGGCGCTTCATGGCCGGACCTCCGTCGGGCTGCGGGCGGGGCGGGCGGTCATGGCCGGTCCTCGCGGTCGAGATTGGTCATCACGGTGTAGAACACCCACGAGATCAGCAGGATAACGAGAAAGTAGATGATCGAGAAGGCGGCGGCGGGGCCGAGGTCGAATTGCCCGATGGCCATCTTCACGAGGTCGATCGACAGGAACGTGGTCGAATTGCCGGGCCCGCCGCCTGTCACCACGAAAGGCTCGGTGTAGATCATGAAACTGTCCATGAAGCGCAAGAGCACCGCGATCAGCAGGACGCCCCGCATCTTGGGCAGCTCGATGTGGCGGAAGACGGCCCAGCGGCTCGCCTGGTCGATCTTGGCCGCCTGGTAATAGGCCTCGGGGATGGACTGGAGCCCGGCGTAGCACAGGAGCGCCACCAGCGACGTCCAGTGCCACACATCCATCACGATCACCGTGACCCAGGCGTCGAGCCAGTCGTTCGTGTAGTTGTAGTCGATCCCCATCGCCGTCAGCGTCCGGCCCAGAAGGCCGATGTCCACCCGGCCGAAGATCTGCCAGATCGTGCCCACCACGTTGAACGGGATCAGCAGCGGCATCGCCATCAGGATCAGGCAGAGGCTGGCCCAGAAGCCTTTCCTGGGCATGTTGAGGGCCACGAAGATCCCCAGCGGCACTTCGATGGCAAGGATGATCGCGGTGAACAGCACCTGCCGGCCAAGCGCCGCATGGATGCGCTCGGAGGTGATGGTCTCCTCGAACCATTCGAGCCCCGCCCAGAAGAACTCGTTGTTTCCGAACGTGTCCTGCACCGAATAGTTGACAACTGTCATCAGCGGGATGACGGCGGAGAAGGCCACCAGCAGCAGCACCGGCAGCACGAGGAACCAGGCGCGGTTGTTCCAGCTCTTGTCCATCAGGCGGCCCTTCGGTCGCCGACCGGCTGCACGCGCCAGTCGTCGGCATAGACGTTGATCTTCTCGGGGGCGAGATGCAGGAAGGCGCTCCCGGTGGTGGCGGGCCGATCCTCGGGCAGCAGCAGGTACACGGGCTGGCCGAAGGCCTCGCCGCGCAGGATCCGGTGGCGGCCCACATCCTCGACGCGGCGGATGGTGACCGGAAGGCCCGCGTCGGCGAGCGAGACGAACTCGGGCCGGATGCCGATCTGCACCCGCCCGCCGGTGGGCGGGTAGGTCGCGCCGAGCGGGACAGGGTGGCCCATGACGCGGGCCATGTCGCCCGACACCTCCGCCTCGAAGAGGTTCATGCCGGGCGAGCCGATGAAATAGCCCACGAACGTGTGGCCCGGCGTCTCGAACAGCTCTTCCGGCGTGCCGGTCTGCACCACGCGCCCCTCGTGCATCACCACCACCTTGTCGGCGAAAGTCAGCGCCTCGGTCTGATCGTGCGTGACATAGATCATCGTGTGCCCGAACTCGCGGTGCAGCCGCTTGAGCTGGGTGCGCAGCTCCCATTTCATGTGCGGGTCGATCACCGTCAGCGGCTCGTCGAAGAGGATCGCGTTCACATCCTCGCGCACCATGCCCCGGCCGAGGCTGATCTTCTGCTTGGCATCCGCGGTAAGTCCGCGGGCGCGGGTGTCGAGCGCGCCTTCCATGCCGATCATGCGGGCGATCTGGCCCACCCGCGCCTCGACATAGGCCGCATCCCGGCCGCGGTTGCGCAGCGGGAAGGCCAGGTTCTCGCGCACCGTCATCGTGTCGTACACCACGGGAAACTGGAACACCTGCGCGATGTTGCGCTCGGCGGTGGGGGCGTCGGTCACGTCGCGCTCGCCAAAGAGCACGCGGCCGCGGCTCGGGCGCAGGAGGCCCGAGATGATGTTCAGAAGCGTGGTCTTGCCGCAGCCTGAGGCGCCGAGCAGCGCATAGGCGCCCCCGTCCTGCCAGACATGGTCCATTTCCTTGAGGGCGAAATCGGCCTCGCCCCTGGGTTTCGGCAGGTAGCTGTGGGCGAGGTTGGAGAGGGTGATCCGTGCCATCCGTTTCTCCTCAGGCCGCGAGCGCATAGGCCGCAGGTGCGGCCAGCGCGCCTTCGGCATCGAACAGATAGACATGCGCCGGATCGAGCCAGACCGAGACCTCGCTGCCCGGTGCGAGCTCATGCACCCCCGGCACGAGCCCGACCCAGAGGTCCGCGCCGTGCGCCAGATGCAGGAAGGTCTCGGACCCGGTGATCTCGATGGCCGAAAGCCGGCAGGAAAAGGCCACCGCACGCCCCGAATGACGGTTGAGCGCCAGATGGTTCGCCCGAAACCCCGCGAGGTAGTGCCCGTCGGCGAGGCGGGCGAAGGCGCCTTCGGCCGGGGCATGGGCGAGATGGCCGAAGCTCAGCCGCGCGCCGGTCTTGGTGACCGGCAGGAAGTTCATCGGCGGATCGCTGAAAACCCGCGCCGTCGTCGCATCGACCGGCCGGCGATAGACCTGCGGGGTCGGGCCGAACTGCGTCACGCGCCCCTGCCAGAGCGTCGCCGTGTTGCCGCCAAGCAGCAGCGCCTCTTCGGGCTCGGTGGTGGCATAAACGAAGATCGCGCCCGAAGCCTCGAAGATCCTTGGAATTTCCAGCCGCAGCTCTTCGCGCAGCTTGTAGTCGAGGTTCGCCAGCGGCTCGTCGAGCAGCACGAGCCCCGCCCCCTTCACCAGCGCCCGTGCCAGTGCGCACCGCTGCTGCTGCCCGCCCGACAACTCCAGGGGCTTGCGCTTGAGCATGGGCGTCAGCTTGAGCATCTCGGCCACGCCGCGCACCTCGCGGTCGATCTCGGCGCGGCTGCGGCCCTGCAGGCGCAGGGGCGAGGCGATGTTCTCGTAAACGCTCATCGAGGGATAGTTGATGAACTGCTGATAGACCATCGCCACCCGACGATCCTGCACGCGCACGCCCGTCACGTCGCGCCCGTCCCAGAGGATGCGGCCCTCGGCCGGGGCGTCGAGCCCCGCCATCAGCCGCATGAGGCTGGTCTTGCCCGACAACGTGGGGCCGAGCAGCACGTTCATCGTGCCGCCCTCCAGCACGAGATCGGTGGGGTGGATGTGCACCCGCCCGCCGACCACGCGCGAAACCCCCTGGAGTTCCAGAGCCATTCTCCCCCCTGACTTCCCGCCCGGCTGCGCCGGATCTTGTTGCCGGCCGGGCCGCCCCTCCTCGAGCCGCCCGTCCGGGTGCGTCTGCCGCCGATGCGGACCCGTGGGCCCGCACCGGATCTTCAGCCTGTGCCGGCCCTGCCGGCCGCCCTGTCCTCGCCGGAGGCCTGCCGCATCCAGTCGTCCAGCGCCGCGATCTCGTCGGACGTCATCCGCAAGCCGAGCTTGCTGCGCCGCCACACGACATCCTCGGCCCGCCGGGCGTATTCGTGCCGCATCAGCCAGCGCACCTCGGCCTCTGTGAGCGTAGCACCGAAGTCCCGCCCCAGATCAAGCACGTTGCGCGCAGAACCGAGCAGATTTCGCGCGTCGGTCCCGTAGGCCCGCACCAGCCGGAGCGCCCAACGCTCGTCAAGGAAGGCAAAGTCGCGCCGCAGCCCCTCGGCCAGCGCCGGGGCGCCGTCCCACGGGAAATCCCCGCCCGGCAGGGCAACCCGCGCCGACCAGGCGCCGCGGGCTTGCGGAAAGTGCGGCGAAAGCCGCGCCATCGCGCTTTCGGCCAGCCGCCGGTAGGTGGTGATCTTGCCGCCGAAGACGCTGAGAAGCGGAGGCCCCTTGGCATCGAGCGACAGGACATAGTCGCGCGTGGCGGCCGTGGCCGACTGCGCCCCGTCGTCATAGAGAGGGCGCACGCCGGAATAGGTCCAGACGATGTCCGCGCGCGTGATCGGCTGGCGGAAGTAGTCCGAGGCGAAGGCGCAGAGATAGTCCTGCTCCTCGGGGGTGCAGCGCGCTTCGTCGGGCGCGCCGTGATGATCCTGATCGGTCGTGCCGATCAGGGTGAAATCGGTCTCGTAGGGGATGGCGAAGATGATCCGCCCGTCCTTGCCCTGAAAGAAATAGCAGCGGTCGTGGTCGAACAGCCGCCGCGTCACGATATGGCTGCCGCGGACCAGGCGGACCCCTTCGGTCGAGGGAAGCGACAGGGTCTCGCGGATGATGCGGGCGACCCACGGGCCGCCGGCGTTGACAAGGGCGCGGGCGAGATGCTGGCGCCGCCCCTCGGTGCCCTCGGTGGTGACGTGCCACACGTCGCCCTGCCGCTCGGCCGCGACCACGCGGGTCCGGGTGAGGATCGTCGCGCCGCGGTTCTCAGCGTCGCGGGCGTTCAGCACCACGAGGCGCGAGTCCTCCACCCAGCAGTCGGAATATTCCCAGCCCCGCGTGAAGCGGGGTTGCAGCGGCGCGCCGGCCGGGTCGCGCGTCAGATCGACGGGCCGGGCCGGGGGCAGGATCCTGCGCCCGCCAAGCCGGTCGTAGGTCTCGAGCGCAAGGCGGATCAGCCAGGCCGGGCGGCGTCCGCGGGTCCAGGGCATCAGCCGGCCCAGCAGCCGCGCGGTGGGCGTGTCGCCGGCAAAGCGCATCTCGGGCTGCCAGGGCAGGACGAAGCGCATGGGCCAGGAGATGTGCGGCATGGCCACGAGCAGCGTCTCGCGCTCTTCCAGCGCCTCGCGCACGAGGCGGAACTCGAAATATTCCAGATAGCGCAGCCCACCGTGGAAAAGCTTGGTCGAGGCCGAGGAGGTCGCCTGTGCCAGATCGCCCATCTCGGCGAGCGTGACGCTCAGCCCGCGGCCCGCGGCGTCGCGGGCGATCCCGCAGCCGTTGATGCCGCCACCGATGATGAAAAGATCCACCGGATCCTCTCCGGCTCGTGCGTGACCCACGCGCATGCTCCCGCTGTCGTGCAGGAAGGAAGCCCGGACTGCGGCGTTCTGTCAATAAAGATTCTCGAAAATGCGCGAAACGCGGGAAAGCGAACATCTTGCGCGGGCGGCGTGGGGCCGCCCGTGCGGGGGAGCGGCCGCCCTTGCGGGCGACCGCTGGTCCTCAGTCGGCCGGGGCCGTCGCCGGAGGGGCGGGGGCATTGTCGGCCGAGGCCGGGCTGTTGCCGCCGACGCTGCCGGCCGGCGCCGCGGCCCCGGTTTCGCCGGTGCGGCCATCCATCTGCACATCGGCGCCCTGGGGCGGATTGCCCTCGGCCACCTCATAGCCGAACCACCAGACGAGGTAGCCCAGGGCGAAGATCACCACGACGGCAATCCCGATCAGCGGTCCCCGGTGGCGACGCTTCTGCTTGTCGATGTTGTTGTCGGATGCGGACATTCGCGGCTCCTCGCGTAGGGCCGGCCGATGCGGCCGGCAATCGGGTCTCAACCGGAGGCGCCGCGCAAGGTTCCCCCGCGGCATGCGCACGTCTGCGTGCGGATCGGCAGCGGGCATGGGGTGGAGGGGGGCGCTGGAACAAGCCCGGCGGCCGCAGGTTCCCGCCCGAGGATCAGCAAGAGGAACGTCTGATGGCTCAGGAGAGACCGGACCGGACCGCGTCCGGCAGCAGCACCACGCCCGAGGCTCCGGCGGCGGGGCAGGATACCAGCGCGCGCCTTCGCGCCGACATCGACCGTGGCGCGACCGGGGACAAGGTGCCCTTCATGGACCCGGCCGCGGCGCCGCTGGGCACCGATGACGAGGCGGCGGGAACGCCGCCCAGCCCCGAGCAGATCGCCCGCGCCCGCGAGATGGAGGGGCGGATCGCGCACGCCACGGCCAACGCCTCGGCGCGTCCGCGGACGGTGGGCGAGCTGGCCGGAAACGAGACACGCCGCGGGCTTCGGCCGATCCTGATCTTCGGCGTCATCATGGTGCTGGTGGTGATCGTGGCGCTCGCCCTCTGAGACGAGGCGGGGCCGGCAGGTGTCTGCCGGCCCTCGGGTCAGTCGGGAAGGGCGTAGGCGATCACATGATCGCCCGGCTTCGTGCCCACCGAGCCATGACCGCCGGCCACCATGACGAGATACTGCCGCCCGTCCTGCTCGTAGGTCATGGGCGTGGACTGCCCGCCCGCCGGCAGGCGCGCGCGCCAGAGTTCATCGCCCGTCGTCAGGTCGTAGGCCCTGAGATAGTCATCCACCGTCGCGCCGAGGAAGACCACGCCGCCGCGGGTGATGATCGGCCCGCCGATCCCCGGCACGCCCACCTTGAAGGGCAGCGGTAGCGGAGTCATGTCCCGCACCGTGCCGTTGCGGCGCTGGTAGGCGATCTCGCCGGTGCGCAGGTCCGCCCCCGCGACGAAGCCCCACGGCGGCGCCGAGCAGGGAACCTGCAGTGGCCCGAGGAACGGGCCCATGATGACGCCGTAGGGCGCGCCCTCGTTGCGGTTGAGGCCCTGCTCGCTGGCCGTCTCGTTGGCGCCCGGCGGCGGGATCTCCGCTTCGGGGACGAGTTCGACGGTGAAGGGCAGGTAGGTCGGCATCCCGAACATGACCTGACGCTGCGGATCGACCGCAACCGAGCCCCAGTTGAAGGTGCCGAAATTGCCGGGATAGACGATGGTGCCGTTCAGCGACGGGGGAGTGTATCGGCCCTGGTAGTTCAGCCGGTGATACTGGATCCGGCAGGCGAGCTGGTCGTAGATCGTGATGCCCCACATGTCCCGCTCGCGCAGCGGATCGGGCGCGAAGCTGAGCGACGAGACGGGCTGCGTGGGGGCGAGGGTCTCCTCGGCGAGGCCACCCTCCTGCGGGGCGGGCACCTCCGATACGGGCAGAACCGGCTCGCCCGTCTCGCGGTTGAGCACATAGATGTCGCCCTGCTTGGTAGGCTGGACAAGCGCGGGCACCGTCTCGCCCTCGATTTCCAGGTCGATCAGCACGGGCTGCGCCGGCACGTCCATGTCCCACAGGTCATGGTGGACGGTCTGGAACACCCACGCCTTCTGCCCCGTCGCCACGTCCAGCGCCACGACCGACGAGGAATGTTCCTCGACCGCCTCCGACCGGCCCATCCCGAGCTGGTCGGGCACCTGGTTGCCGAGCGGGATATAGACGAGCCCCCGCTCTTCATCGACCGAGAACACGGACCAGGAGTTCGGGGAGTTCGGGGTGTAGGTCTCGCCGTTCATCCAGTCGATCGGCGCGGTGCTGTCGGGATTGCCGCTGTCCCAGTTCCACAGGAGCGCGCCGGTGTTGGCGTCAAAGGCCCGGATCACGCCCGACTGCGAGTAGATCGAGAAATTGTCGTTGACCGCGCCGCCGATGATGATGCGCCCGCCCACCGCGACAGGCGGCGAGGTCGAGTAGTAGAAACCCGCGGGCGTGTAGGGCATCCCGTGTTCGAGGTGGAGCGTCCCGTTCTCGGCGAAGAAGTCGCACAGCGCGCCCGAGTTGGCGTCGAGGGCGATCAGCCGCGCGTCGGCCGTCGGCATGTAGACACGGGCCGCGCACAGCTCGCCCTCTTCCCGGCCCGGATCGCGCCAGTAGGTGACGCCCCGGCAGGTCTGGTGCTGGCGGTCGGGCTCGAGGCCGGAATTGGCGTCGAAGCGCCACGCCTCCTTGCCGGTGGCCGCATCGAGCGCGATGGCCAGATTGTGCGGCGTGCAGATGTAGAGCCGGTTGTTCACCTTGAGCGGCGTGACCTGGTAGGTGGTTTCGGTCACGTCCTCGGGCAGCTTCACGTCGCCGGTCTGATAATGCCAGACCTGCTCGAGGTCGGCGACATTCTGGATGTTGATCTGATCGAGCGGCGAATACCGCTGGCCGTATTGCGTGCGGCCATACTGGTGCCATTCGCCCGGCGGCGCCGTCGGTCCCAGATCGGGCTCGGCGCTGACCACCTCGGTCGGAAGCGCGCCCTCGCGGCTGGCCTCGTCGCCGGTCCAGGACCAGATCGCCACCCCGATCGCCGCGATCAGCGGAAGGGCGAGCGGCAGGCCGGGCGCGGGACGGTGGTCCTCGGTCAGAAGCTGGCGGCGCATGAAGGGCAGGTAGAGCCAGATGCCCAGAACCGCGATCACGCCTCCGCGCGGGACCAGTTGCCACCAGTCGAAGCCGATCTCCCAGATCGACCAGAGAAGCGCGCCGAGGATGAGCGCGCCATAGGTCCATTCGGCAGCGGAAGAGCGCCGCTGCACCTGCCAGGCCGACAGCAGCATGACGGCGCCGGCCGCGGCGTAGAACCAGCTTCCGCCGAGGGTGGCGAGCCACACTCCCGGGATCAGGAGGCCCAGGCCCGCCAGGGCGAGGACGATGGCGGTGATCGTGACGGTCAAGTTCGGGCTCCTCCGGTGGCGGTGTCGCTGGGGCAACCGGACAGGCCCGGAATAGGTTCCTTCCATCGCACCGAAGGACGGACTGCGTGTCCCGCGGAACGCAAAAGGCGCGCAGGTTGCCCCGCGCGCCTGAAGAGTTTGTCCGTCCGGTGGATTACTCGACGGCCGTGTATTCCGGCAGCGACTCGAGTTCCTCGCGCGTCATGGGCACATAGACCCGGACGTCGCTCTGGTCTTCGTTGGTGTAGATCTGCAGATCCTCGAAGGGCAGGGCGACGTTGCGCGCGCCGATCCCGAGGAAGCCGCCCACGTCGAAGATCACCTGTTCGATCTTGCCGTCCTGGGCCACCACGAAGTCCGAGATGCTGCTGACCGACTCGTCGTTCATGGAATAGACGTCGGCATCCTGCAGGTTCTCGGCCGTCATCGGCTCGCCCGAGTAGAGCGTGAAGCCTTCCGGCACCTGCATGCCGCCGGCCATCGTGCCATCGGTGCCCATCATGCCGGTGTCGGTCGTGGTGGTGCCCGTCATGCCGGTGCCCGTGGTGTCGGTTCCGGTCATGCCGGTGCCGGTGGTGGTGTCGGTGCCGGTCATGCCGGTATCGGTATCGGTTCCGGTCATCCCGGTGCCGGTGGCGCCATCGGTCGTCGGTGCCGTCTCGGTGCCGGTCGCCGGCGGAGTCGTGGTGTCAGTGGCTGCGGGCGGAGTCGTCGCGCCTGCGTCGGGCGTCGTCGCGTCCTGAGCCAGTGCCGAATAAGCGGTGGTCGAAGCCAGAAGTGCCGAGAGGGCAATGACTTTTTTCATTGTGCGATCCTTTCGCCTTGGGAGACTAATTGGACAGAGCCGTTGAGGCCTGCTGCGGATCCAACGGGTCTCGGCGGGTATGGTTTCCCCCCACTGGCACCGATGCCGGGGGCACTCCCGTGTAGGCGGAAAATGGCCGAAATGGGCGAATACCATAAGCGGATTGCCGCGCATCAGCCCGTATCAAGCTGACGTGATGGAACAAAATTCCCGTTTTCGCGTGGGAACCGCCGGGCCGCGACCCTGTTGAGGGATGATCGGCAGCGGCGTCCCCACATCCGTCGTCTCGCCGATGTCTTCCCTTGACTCAACTCCCGCCGATCCCCCGGCGGGAGTTTTTTCTTGTCATGCTGCGGATGATTGAAAAAGCGGCACGCCAAAGGGCATGCCGCTTCAGGGGTGCGCGCGCGTGACGCGGTGTCAGAAGGATTCGACCATCTGGCAGACCTGGGTCCAGGACGTCAGCGAGACCGAGGCCGAATCGAACTCCTGCGTGCCCGGTGTCGCCGGCGAGCCCGGCGCTCCGGTGTCGGCGGTGTTGGTGGCGTTCACGCTGCCGGCGCCCGCGCCCACGGTCGCACCCTCGGCGGGCGGGTTGGTGGTTGCGCCGGTGCCCGTGGTCTGGGGCACGTCCTCGCGCAGGGCCTGCTCGACCGCCGTCACCCGCTCGTCCGAGGTGCCGGGCCCGGCGGTGGTGCCCATGTCGTCGGTGGTCGCATCACTTTCGCCGACGGTGCTGACCTTGGTGTCGGGGTGACCCGTCGTGTCATGGGTCGGCGTCGAGTCCGCCCCGGCGGCCCGCTCGCCGGTGGGCTGTCCGATCGGGCTTGCGGCGCCGCCGCTCTCCGGCTGGGTCGCGTCCGTCGGGGCGGTGGTGCCGGTGGCTGTCATGTCGGTCGCGGCGGCCCCGCCGGTGTCGGTCGTGGCGCTTGCGCCGGCATCGGCCGAGGCCGGGTCCGTGGCTCCTGCATCGTCGGCCGGCGGGGCACCGGCGCCCTGGGTGCCGAAGGCGGCGCAGTCATCCCGAACCTGCTGCTTCTGCTCTTCCGAGAGCGAGTCCCAGCTCGAGCGGATCTCGGAGCTGGTGCGCAGCGTGTTCGAGCCGCCGGGATTGAAGAACGTGTCCACGATGGGCGCGTCCCAGTCGCGTCCCATGGTGGTGCCTTGCGCGGTGGTCGTCTGCGCCGCGGCGCTGGTGGCCAGCAGCGCGGCCATACCGGCAATGGCGGGGGTGCGGAAAAGCTTCATGTTCATCCTCTCTGTCTGGTGGCGTCAGGGGGAGGGCGGCCTGCCGGCCGCCCCGCTCAGGCCTGCGTGTTGCGCGTGCCGCCGAGCGTCTCTTCGCTCAGGCCGCTGTCGGTCCCGCCGGGACCCGAGAGGCCGCTGCCCGACTGGCCGGTGGTCGCGCCGCCGAGCGTGCCCGCACCGCTGCCCGAACCGCTGCCCGAGCCGCCCATCGGATCCCGGACGCGCAGGTTGTTCTGGACATGGCGCACGCCCGACACTGAGTCGGCGCAATCTTCCGCACGGCGCTTCTCGATCTTCGAGCTGACATTCCCCGAGAGGGTGACTTCGCCACTCTCCACCGACACCTCGATGTCCGAGGCGTCCACGCGCGGGTCGTCGCTCAGGCGGTCGTTGACGTCGCCGTGGATGCGCTCGTCGGAACGCTGGTAGCCGCGCGGGCCCTTGCCGCGGTGGTCGGCCTCGCGGCGGCGGCTGGCGTCCTCATCGCCCACCCAGGACATGACCTCGTCGGCGGCGCGCTCCATGAATCCGCGCTCGCCGGCGGAATCGTGGAAGCGCGGGCCGCCACGGCCGGTGCGCTCGGTGTAGGTCTGGCCCCGCCGCTCCCATTCGCGCCCCATCTGCGGGCCGTAACCCCAGGAGCGGTCGTCGTGCGAGCCGCGCTCGGAATAGGGATCGTAGCCGCGGTCATAGTCGCGGTCGGACGCGCCGTAGCCGCCGCGCCGCTGGTCGCGGTCGCGCGGGTCGAAGCCCGCCGCGCCGAAGCCGTAGCCGCTGGCGGCATCCATCCCCGAGCCCTCGCGCCAGCGATCGCGGCCGCCGCCCTGATCCTCCTGGCCGCGGTCCTGGTAGCGGGCGTCGAACCGGTCCCGGAAGCGGTCGCGCTCGTCGCGCCCCGACCTCCAGCCGCTTCTCTGTTCGTCGCCGCGATCGTCCCGGTAGCCGCGGTGCGAGTCGTCATCGTTCCAGCCGCGCTGGCGGGGGTCGAATCTCGAATGTGCCATGTCTGATCCTCCATCGAGCCTTGCGGGCAAACAGGCACGTCTCCCGCGTTTTCAGACGGCCCATGCAACGGGCGCTTGCGGTGAAAGTTCCCGCAGGCGGCAGCTCCGCCCATCACGGAGGGGGCACGAAAACGGCATTCCCGCGCGACCGGCTTTGGCCGCACCGCCCCGCGCGCAACCGCGTCGGTCACGGCCCGGTCACCCCGCGGTGAACGAACAAGGGAACCTTCCTCGGCCGCTCTGCATTGACGGCGGGAAGGGAGAGGAAGCAGCCGCATCGCTTTCCCGGAAATAGCCAGAGGACAGCCCATGACGTCGTCAGTTCCCCGGCCACCGCCGGGCGAGAATCCCGAGCCTCTCACGGACCCGGATGTGACGCCGGGCCCGCTGCCGGCACCGGGCGAAAGCCCGGACCTGCCACCGACCGAGCCCGACCTTCCGGGCGAAGGCCCAGGCGTCCCGCCGACCGTTCCGGTCTGAACCAGCCTCTGAAGAACGTGACAAGGAGTGAGAAGTGAACAGCATCATCTATATCGTGGGCCTCGTGGTCATCGTCATCGCCATCCTGTCCTTCCTCGGCTTGCGCTGAGGCCGGATCGGCCGATGCCCGTGCGAGTGACCGGCCCGTGAATTGACGTGGGGCCGGGGACGAGTAGGCAAGTTACCAGTATCAGGTGCGAGTAACCGGGCCCTGCGATGACGCGGGGCCTTCGGCACGACCTTCCGGCGCGCGCACCACCGCAGCGGGCGCCGGCATGGCCCGCGAGGCTCCTGCGATCTAGGGCTCCTGCAGCAGCCTTTCGAGCATGGTGGAAATCGCCACCGCCGTCACGGGCTTCTCCAGCACATCCACATCCGCAAGATCCTCGGGGATGGCTTCCCGCGCCTCGCCGGTGACGAAGGCGAAGGGGATGCCGCGGACCCGCAGGGTGCGCGCCAGTCCGAAGCAGGTGCCGTCCTTGAGCCGCAGGTCGAGGAGGGCCGCATCCACCGCCTGATGCCCTACGAGACGCGCGCCCTCGGCGGCCGAGCGGGTCGGTCCCACGATCTCGAACCCCGAGGCGCGAAGCTCATCCACCATCGTCATGGCGAGCACGAGATCATCCTCGGCGAGAAGGATGCGCGGGGCGTGCGGCGTGTCGGCGAGGGGCATTGCGGAACCTCCGGTGTTGCCGGACAAGACCCGCCCGGCGCCTTGGGTTCCGTCGCGCCGGCGTCTTTGTGCGGAACCGGCGGCCGGCGCGGAACGAGGGGCGGGGGCCGCGCGTTTCCAAGGGCTTTGATCGGCAGGTCGTCATGGTGCAATTGCTTCAGGATTTTCTCGCGCAGGACCTTGTGCTGCCCATGTTCAGCAGTCTGCTGACGGGCCTCCTGATCGGGTTTGACCGGGAGATGCGCGGCAAGCCCGCAGGTCTCAGAACCCATGCCCTCGTCTGTTTCGCGGCAACCATCCTGACGCTTGCGGCGGCGCGTCAGGCGGAATGGACGGTGTCGTTCCTGGGGGACACGCAGATCGTCGCCGATCCCGCCCGCATGGCGCACGGCATCCTGACCGGCATCGGCTTTCTCGGCGCGGGCGTGATCTTCCGCGAGGGGGCCTCGGTCCACGGGCTGACCACGGCCGCCTCGCTCTGGGTCACGTCCGCCATCGGGATCGTCTATGGCGTGGGCATGTATTGGCTGGCGGTGGCCGCCACGGCCGCCACGCTGGTGGTGCTGGTGGCGCTGCGGCTGTTCTACGCGGCTCTGCCGGTGCGGACCGAGGTCCGCCTGCGGGTGACGGTGCGGCTGGGATCGCGGTTCGACGCGCGCCGCCTGACCGAGATCCTTCGGAGCGAGGGGCTCGAGGTCGGGCCGGTCAGCCGGAGCCTCAGCCGCCCCTCCGAGCGCCTGAGGCTGTCCACGGCGACCCATGCCCGGCGCGAGGCGGCGCTGGACAGGCTCGCCCGTGCGTTGACGGACGAGGAGGATGTGCTGTCCTTCGACATCATGCCGGTCGAGGATCCCGCGGGCCGGCCCTTGCCCGATCCGCTGGCCGAGCGCGACTGACCCCCGGCCTCCCGCCTCGTCACCGGCCCGGCGCGATCCCCCCGCCAAAGCGGTCGGCCTCGTCGCGGATGCACCGGATCTCCTCGGCCAGCGCCACCTCGATGCCCACGCCCGGCGCGGGCACGGCGCCCGGATCCTCCTGATTGTCCTGCATGACGCTGCGCTCCTCGAGCCAGGCCCGCAGCTCGTCGTTGTCCGCAAGCGCCACCAGCCGCGACAGCACCTTGCGCTGCGCGATCAGCCGGCCCTCGATCGTCTCTGTCGTCAACCCGGTCATGTCCCCTCCTTGGATTGCGTCACCCGTCGTTCAAGCCGGCCGATCACCGTCCGCCCGAGTGTCACGGGGCGGGCCTCGGCCAGCGGGCAGGGGCCCTCGAGCCGCTCGCGGATCGAGCGGATCGTCCAGTCTCCGGCCGAGCGGGCGCGGGCCAGTTCGTCCCATGTGACCGGGGTCGCCACCGTCGCTCCGGGCCGTGCGCGCAGGCTGTAGGGGGCGACGGCGGTCGAGCCGCGGTCGTTGCGCAGCCAGTCGATGAAGATCCGGCCCTTGCGTCCGGCCTTGGCCATCGCGGCGGTGTAGCGATCGGGCGCCTCTTGCGCGAGCAGGGTCGAGAGCGCGCGCGTGAAGAGCTTCACGCTCTCCCATTCGGCGGCGGGCTTCAGCGGCACGATCACATGCACGCCCTTGCCCCCCGACAGCATCGGGACCGCGGGCAGGCCCAGATCGTCGAGACGCGCGCGCAGCTCTTCGGCCGCCTCGCGCACGCGGGCGAAGTCGAGACCCTCGTCGGGATCGAGGTCGAAAACCATCCGGTCCGGCCGCTCGAGGCGCCGGTTGCGCGATCCCCAGATGTGGAACTCGAGCGCGCCCATCTGCGCCGCCCCGACGAGGGCCGGGACATCGGGGAGGGTGATGTAATCCTCGGGCCCGGACTTCGTCTCGACTTTCACGGTGCGGATCGACGAGGGCATGCCGCGGGTCCGGTGCTTCTGGAAGAAGCACTCGCCCGCCGCGCCGTCCGGGCAGCGCACCAGCGACACCGGCCTGTCGCGCAGGAACGGCAGCATCCGCGGGCCGAGTGCTTCGTAATGCTCGGCCACCTCGCGCTTGGTGGCGGCCGGCCGGTCGTAGATCCTGCGGTCGGGATTGCTGATGCGGATGCCGGCCACCCGCACCTCGCTGCCGGCTTGTGGCATGGGATCCTCGTTCGTCCTGTCCTTGCGCGGCGCGCGGGCCTCGCGCGCCGGCGGCTTCGGGGGGGCTGCATCCTCGGCCCGGGCGTCCTCCGGCGCCTCGAGCCGCACCTCGCGGGCGGGCTTGTCGTCGCGCAGGCCCGCGAAGACCCCGTGGCGGATGTGCCCGTCGCGGGTCAGCTCGGTGAAGGTCACCTCGGCCACCAGATCGGGGCGCAACCAGCGCGCGCCCTCGGCCCCCTCAGGGACATGGCCGAACGGAGAGGTCGCGCGCGCGCGCCCGGCCAGCAGGGGCTTCAGCTCGCGGAAGGTCCGCGCGTCAAAGCCGCTGCCGACCGCGCCCCTGTAGGTCAGGCGGCCCTTCTCGTAGCTGCCCATCACCAGCGAGGCGAAGGGGCGGCCGGGCTTGTCCGACGCCTTCCAGCCGCAGATCACGAACTCCTGCCGGAGGCCGCATTTCACCTTGAGCCAGTCGCCGTTCCGCGCGCCGGAGTAGGGGGCCTCGACCCGCTTGGAGATGATCCCCTCCTGCCCGGCGGCGCACATCCGCTCGTGCACCTCGGGCCCGTGGCCCCGGATGTGGGTCGAGTAGTGGACCGCGCCCGTCTCTCCCTCCAGAAGGCTCTCGAGCTGCGCCTTGCGCTCCAGCAGGGGCAGGCCGGTCAGATCCTCGTCATCGAGGGCCAGCAGGTCGAAGGCCATGAAGGCCAGCGCCCCCCCGGTCTTGAGGCGCGCCTGCAGTTCGGAGAAGGCGCCGCTCGCCTCTCCGGGGGCAATCACCTCGCCGTCGATCAGCGCCCGCCCGACCGCAAGACGCGCGAGGTCGGGCACCAGCGCGCCGAACTTGTCCGTCCAGTCCAGCCCCGAACGGGTATGAAGGCGCACCTGACCATCCGCGAGCGCGGCGAGGCAGCGATAGCCGTCGAACTTCGTCTCGTGCAGCCAGTCCGGCCCGTCCGGCGCGGCCGGCACGAGGCGCGCAAGCTGGAGGGGCCGGAACCGGGGCAGGGCGGCCGGCTTGCGGCGCTTGCGCGGCGCGCGCCCCTCGGCGATCTCCTCCATGCGACGGCCGCTCTCGACAGAGGTCACATGGGCCTCGACCAGCCCCTCGGGCCCCGGCCGTTCATGCGCGTCATGCTCCTTGATCAGCAGCCAGTTTTCGCCCTTCTCGCCCGCGCGCGGCTTGAGGCGGACGAGCATCCAGCCACCGCGCATCCGCTCGCCTTCGAGGCGGAACTTGAGCCGGCCCTCGCTCAGGCCCTTGTCGGCGTCGCCGAGCGCCTCCCACGTCCCGCGATCCCAGAGCATGACGGTGCCCCCGCCATATTCGCCCTTGGGAATGGTGCCCTCGAAGCCGGCATAGTCGATCGGGTGATCCTCCGTGCGGACGGCCAGGCGGCGGGCGGACGGGTCGGCCGATGGCCCGCGCGTGACGGCCCAGCTGAGCAGCACCCCGTTCCATTCCAGCCGGAAGTCCCAATGGAGGCGGCGGGCGGCGTGTTTCTGCACCACGAAGCGGAGCGCGCCCGCGCGATCCTCGGGCACCCGGCCGTCGGGCTCCGGCGTGCGGGCGAAGTCGCGCTTGGCCCGGTAGCGTTCGAGATCCTGGGGGCGCGCGGCTTCGGACATGGGACGACGGACTCCGCTGAAGGCCCTGTCCAAACGTGGCGGGGCCGTGACAGTTCCTGCGACGCGCCCTTCACCCCGCCGTCCGGCCTTCGTGTGGCCGTCAGGGTTCGTTCGGAAAATAATCGCGCAGCGGAGGAACCCGAAGCTGAGGAAGCGTGTTCCCTCGCCAGCGTGGGGCGGCTTCGGACAGGTGGAATGGGTGATTGCGACAGGGAGTGTCTGGCCGGGCCGGGGTTTCCCGCAGGGACTCGCCACCAGAACCAGAGGCCCGGCGCAAGGGAGATTGCCCATGCGTCAGCCTGAGGACCCCCTCAACCCGGACACCGCCCTGAACGCCGCGTCGATTGCGCGGGATTCATCTCGGGATGTGCTGCAGGCGGACGGAACAAAAGCCGGACAGGACTCTTGTCATGCGACAGTCACAAGACAAGAACCCGAGGCCATGTTTCCTTTCATGCAGGACAGCCAGGGTGAAGACCTGGTCAACAAACATGTCGAGGACAACCTTCGACGCACTTACTCCGTCTCGTCAGCCGAGCAGACGACGGACGATCGCTTTGCGTCGCTGCTGCGGCGCCTCTCGGAAAAACAGGTGCGGTCGGGTCAGACCTGACCTTCCCCGCATCGGCCGGGGCGGCCCCGGCGGGCCGCCTCTCGCTCAGGAATCGCCTTCATTCACGGCTTCGCGCGGTGCCAGCAGGACGGGATCCCCGACCATCTGGGACCCCAGCGCGCAGGCGAGGCGGCGGGCCAGCACCTGAATCGGCTCCGGCACCGGCTCGGCCTCGATGGCGCGCAGCAGTTCCTCGCTCAGGTCCTTCAATTCGTCCGGCCCCATGTGCGGACCTTCGTGTTCCTTTGGCTTTACCATCATCCCACCTGCCCCTGACCCGTTTTGCGCCGACCGGCCGCGAAGCGCAACGTCAAAGACGGAACCGCCCCCGCAACTCGGCGTTGATTTCCGAAAACGAAGCCGTGAAGAGCCAGGGAGCCGCCCGTGACGGACCAGACCCCCCCGCGATCGATCATACCCGATGTGGTCGAGCTGATTCCGGCGCTGCGTGCCTATGCGCGATCGCTGAGCCGGAACCAGGCGGATGCCGACGATCTCGTGCAGGAAACCCTTCTCAAGGCCATTGCGAACGTTGACAAGTTTCAGCCGGGCACACGGCTCAGGGCCTGGCTTTTCACCATTCTCCGCAACACCTTCTACACCCGGATCCGGGTCTCGGCGCGCGAGCGCACGGGGACGGCCGACTGCGTCTCGGGCGAGATGTCGGTTCAGCCGTCGCAGGAATGGACGGTGCGCGGGCGCGAGCTGATGGCCGCCATCGACCGGCTGCCCGCCCATTACCGAGAGATCCTGATCCTGGTCGTCATGCTGGGCGAGAGTTACGAGGAGGCCGCCCGGATCTGCGACTGCGCCATCGGCACCGTCAAGAGCCGCGTCAGCCGGGCCCGCCAGCTTGTCATGAACGACCTCGAGGGCGGCGGGACCTGAGCCGCCGCACCGGCGACGCGAAGGGCACCTGACGCCGGCTTTCGCCGCGGGTTCCGGCCCGGGCCCGGGTCATCGCACGACCGTCCGCAGGCTCGAACCCCCCGCCCGGTTCCCGTCGCAGCCCTGCCATCCGATCCAGGCGGAGAGCGGAGGCATGATCCGTCCCCGAGCCTCCGTCCTCACTGACGCGCGCCTCGCGTGCGCGGGGGCGGCGGCTTGAGGCCGAAGCGCGCAGCCCACGGGGCGGCGATTGCGCGCCCTTCGGGGTCGGGCTATGTGCCGTGCCACGAGGAGCAAAGGAGAACCGAGCCATGAGCCGCGCATTCGTGTTTCCCGGGCAGGGCGCCCAGACCATCGGGATGGGCCGCGCCCTCGCCGAGGCCTATCCGGCGGCCCGGGCGGTGTTCGAGGAAGTGGACGAGGCGCTTGGCGAGAAGCTCTCGGCGTTGATCTGGGAAGGCTCGATTGACGAGCTGACGCTTACGCAGAACGCCCAGCCGGCCCTGATGGCCACGTCGATGGCGGCGCTGGCGGCACTGGAGGCCGAGGGGCTTGGGATTGCCACGGCTTCGTTCGTGGCCGGCCATTCGCTCGGGGAATATTCGGCGCTGTGCGCGGCGCGGTCGCTCAAGCTGGCCGATACGACGCGGCTGCTGCGCATCCGCGGCCAGGCGATGCAGGAGGCGGTTCCGGTCGGCGTGGGGGCGATGGCGGCGCTTCTGGGTCTCGATTACGGGACGGCGGTCGAGGTGGCGCACGAGGCGGCGCAGGGCGAGGTCTGTCAGGCGGCCAATGACAACGATCCGGCGCAGGTGGTCGTCTCGGGCCACAAGGCGGCGGTCGAGCGGGCCGTCGAGATCGCCAAGGGCCGGGGCGCCAAGCGGGCCATCCTTCTGCCGGTGAGCGCACCCTTCCATTGCGCGCTGATGCAGCATGCGGCGAGCGTCATGTCCGAGGCGCTGGCGGCGGTCGTGATCGAGGCCCCGGTCTGTCCGGTCGTGGTGAACGTCCGCGCCGAGGCCGTGTCCGAGCCCGACCGGATCCGGGCGCTGCTGGTGGCGCAGGTCACGGGCGCGGTCCGCTGGCGCGAGAGCGTGATGTGGATGGAGAATGCGGGCGTGACCGAGTTCTGGGAGATCGGCGCGGGCAAGGCGCTGTCGGGGATGATCAAGCGGATCGCGAAGGGCGCTGCGACGCGCGCCATCGGGACGCCGGACGATGTGACGGCCGCCGCGGCGGTCTGACCGGGGGTGCCGCCCGCGGGGGCATCGAACCCCCGCAGGCGGCGCTGCCGCGGACGAGACCTTTGGCAGGGCCCTTGCGGCCAACCGGCGGAGGGGCGGCGCGCGCTTCAGGCGCGCGGATGGGCTCTCGCATAGACTTCCATCAGCCGCGCGCCGTCCACCGCCGTATAGACCTGCGTCGTCGAGAGCGACGCGTGCCCCAGAAGCTCCTGGATCGCGCGGAGGTCGCCCCCGGCGTTCAGCAGATGTGTGGCGAAGGAGTGGCGCAGCGCGTGGGGCGTCGCGGTCGGCGGCAGGCCGAGCGTCGCGCGGGCACGCTCCATGACCTTGGCCACGAGCCGCGGATTGAGAGCCCCTCCGCGCGCGCCCCGGAACAGCGGGCCGGAGGTGAGATCGAACGGGCAGAGGGCCGCGTAGCGGGCCACCGCCTCGCGCGCCGCAGGGATGGCGGGCACCAGCCGTTCCTTGCTGCCCTTGCCGAGGATGCGCAGCACCTCGGGCAGGGGATGGGCGGTGGCCGGCAGCCCCAACGCCTCGGAGATCCGCAGGCCGCAGCCATAGAGCAGCGTCACCACCGCAAGATCGCGCGCCCGTATCCAGTCTTCCGCGCCGTCCTCGGCCACGGTGAGGAGGAGCGCCTTCGCATCTCTCTCGGAGAGGGGGCGGGGCAGTTTGCGCCGGAACTTGGGTCCGCGCGCCGAGAGGACGGCGGTCGCGTCCACCCCCTCGCGCTCGGCCAGCCAGCCGGTGAACCGGCGCACGGCCGAGAGCGAGCGCGCCAGCGAACGGGCGCCGAGGCCGCGGGCGCGCTCGTGCGCCATCCAGGCGCGCAGGTCGGCATGGGGCACCGAGGCCAGCGCCGGCAGACCGTAGCCTTCGCCCAGATGACCGGCGAGAAAGGCGAGCCACCCCGCGACGTCCGCCGCATAGGCCCGGATCGTGTGGGGTGAGGCGCCCTCGATCACCCGCTGGTGGGTGAGCCACGCCTCGAGCGCGTCGCGCGCCGCCGGCGGGATCGCCAGGCTCACGAGAGCCAGCGGCGCATCGTCCGCTCGAACACGCCGGCGAAGAAGGCCAGGAGGTCGGTGCCCTGCGTCGGCTTGAAATGGTCGGCATCGGCCGAGCCCATGGCCAGCATCCCCGGCAGCCGCCCGCGCCCGAAGTCGAGCCGCATGAGCGCCTCGGAGGCCATGCCGGGCGAAGCCTCGCCGTAGAGCATCGTGTCCGGCAGGGTGCGCCGCAGCGTGACGGGGCGCAGCGGCACGTTGCGCCCCCCGGCCACATAGTCGGCGACGAAGCCCGGCTCGGCCACATGGAGCACCTCGCCGAGCCGCCCGAGCGCGGGATCGGCGTCGCGCTGCGCGGTCTCGAGCACGAGCCGGATGCAATCCACCCGCAGGGTCTGCGCCACCTCGGTCGAGAGGTTGAGCAGGAACTCCTCGAAACCCAGCGGATCCAGCATCTGCAGGATCGCCCGGTGGATCAGGTTGGTCCCGGCGAGGTTCTCGTAGGCCGCTGCGATGACCGAGCGATGGGTGTCCTCGAGCCGGTCCAGCCGCCCTTCGAGCCGCTCCATCGCGATGCCGCGCAGGTCGATCACATTGGCCCCCATCGCGCGCTCGTTCGCCGCGATGAGGGCCTTCATCAGGTCGCGGTCCTCGAGGATCATCTCGGGGGTCGCGATCAGCTTGTCGCGCAGGTCCTGTTCGATCATGCCGCCCTCGCCGGTGCCGCTGTCACAGGGACAGGATGGTCTGCCCGGTCTTGGCCCAGTCGGCGTCGAACATCTCGAGACCCTTGTCGGTCAGGACATGGTTGGCGAGGCCCTTGATGACCGCAGGCGGCGCGGTGATCACGTCGGCGCCGATGCGGGCGCATTGCGCGACATGGTTCGGCGTGCGGATCGAGGCGGCCAGCACCTCGGTCTGGAAGTCGTAGTTGTCATAGACCTGACGGATGTCGGCGATCAGCTCGAGCCCGTCGAGGTTGATATCGTCCAGCCGGCCGATGAAGGGCGAGATGAAGGTCGCGCCCGCCTTGGCGGCCAGCAGCGCCTGGTTGACCGAGAAGCAGAGCGTCACATTGACCATGCGGCCTTCGTCCGTCAGCACCTTGCAGGCCTTCAGCCCGTCCCAGGTCAGCGGCACCTTGACGGTGATGTTCGGCGCGATCTCGGCCAGCTTGCGGCCTTCCTCGATCATGTCGTCCGCCTTGGCGGCCACGACCTCGGCCGAAACGGGGCCCGCGACCAGCTCGCAGATCTCGCGCGTCACCTCGAGGATGTTGCGCCCCGACTTCAGGATCAGCGACGGGTTCGTCGTGACACCGTCCACCATGCCGAGGGCATTGAGTTCGGCAATCGCCGCGACGTCGGCGGAGTCGACGAAGAATTTCATGAGGATCTTCCTTGGCTCGGGGTTCCGCGGGGGTGTCGTCCCCGCCGTCTGCGGTGTAATAGCGCATCGGGACGCGAGGGAAAAGGGAAGCCGGCGTGACGGGGCGCTTTGCAGAGGGCGAACGGGTGGGGGTTCTGACGACCGAACCGCTGGGCCGGGTGCTCGACTACCGCGCCCCCGAGGGTGGCTGCGGCTCCGGCGATTATGTGGTGGTGCCGCTGGGGCCCCGGCATGTGATGGGCGTGGTCTGGGGGCCGGGCGAGGGCGGTTTCGACGCGGCGAAGCTGCGCGGCGTGGAACGGGTGCTCGATGCCGCGCCGATGCGCGAGGAGATGCGTGTCTTCCTGGCCCGTGCGGCCGACTACACGCTGACGCCGCTGCCCGCGATGCTGCGGCTGGCCACCCGCGCTCCGGGGCTGGGCGATCCGCCGACGGTGCGCCGCGTCTATCGGGCCTCGGGTCACGAGCCGGCGCGCCTGACCGGGCCGCGCCAGCGGGTGCTCGATGCGCTGGAGGCCTATGGCGGCGCGCCGGTGACGCTGGCCGAGCTGTCGGCCGAGGCGGGCGTGACCGGCTCGGTCGTCAAGGGGCTGGTGAAGGCGGGCGCGATCCTCGAGGAGGAGGCGCCGCGCGATCTGCCCTATCCGCCGCTCGATCCCGGCGCGGCGGCGGTGCGGCTCGAGGGCGATCAGGTGGCGGCGGCCGAGGCCCTCGTCGCGGCGGTGGCGGCCGACCGCTACAGCACCACGCTTCTGAAGGGCGTGACCGGATCGGGCAAGACCGAGGTCTATCTCGAGGCGGTGGCCGAGTGCCTGCGCCGCGGCCGGCAGGCGCTGGTGCTGCTGCCCGAGATCGCGCTCACCTCGGAGTTCCTCGCCCGCGTCGAGGCCCGCTTTGGCGCGCGCCCCGCGGAATGGCACTCGGGCGTGACCGCGACCGAGCGGCGGCGGCTCTGGCGGATGGTCTCGGAAAGCGGCGCGCAGTTCGTGGCGGGCGCGCGTTCGGCGCTGTTCCTGCCGTTCCGCGACCTTGGCCTGATCGTCGTCGATGAGGAGCACGACACCTCCTACAAGCAGGAGGAGGGCGCGCTCTACAACGCCCGCGACATGGCGGTGCTGCGGGCCTCGATCTGCGGCTGCCCGGCGGTGCTGGCCTCGGCCACGCCCTCGCTGGAAAGCTGGGTGAACGCCGCGCAGGGCCGCTACGGCCGGCTCGACCTCGGCGCCCGCTTTGGTGCGGCCGAACTGCCCGAGATGCACGCGCTCGACATGCGCCCCGAGAAACTGCCCGCGAACCGCTGGATCTCGGAACCGCTCGCACGGTCGGTCGAGGCGCGGATCGCGCGGGGCGAGCAGTCGCTCCTGTTCCTGAACCGCCGCGGCTATGCGCCGGTCACGATCTGCCGCGCCTGCGGCCACCAGATCGGCTGCGACCATTGCGATGCGCGGATGGTCGAGCACCGCTTCCAGAAGCGGCTGGTCTGCCATCAGTGCGGCGCGACCAAGCCCATGCCCGAGGCCTGCCCCTCCTGCGGGGTCGAGGAACGGATGGCGCCGGTGGGGCCGGGGGTCGAGCGGCTGGCCGAAGAGGTGGGGACGCGCTTTCCGCAGGCGCGGGTGGCGGTGCTGTCCTCGGACCTGTTCGGATCGGCGCGCGCGCTGAAGGAGCAGATCGCGGCCATCGCCGAGGGCGGCGCCGAGATCATCATCGGCACGCAGATCGTGGCCAAGGGGCACAATTTCCCGCTGCTCACGCTGGTGGGCGTGATCGACGCGGATCTGGGCCTGCAGGGGTCGGACCTGCGCGCGGCCGAGCGCACCTTCCAGCTCGTGCGGCAGGTGGCGGGGCGGGCCGGGCGCGCGGCCGGAAAACGCGGCGTGGCGCTGGTGCAGACCTACCAGCCCGAACATCCGGTGATCCGGGCGATCCTCGGCGGCGACGAAGAGGCCTTCTGGCGCGCCGAGGCCGAGGAGCGGCGCGTGGCCGGGATGCCGCCCTACGGCCGTCTTGCGGGGATCATCCTGTCGTCGCCCGACGTGGGGCAGGTGTTCGAGATCGGCGCGGAGCTTGCGCGCGCGGACGCGCCGCTGCGCCGGATCGGAGCGCAGGTCTTCGGCCCCGCGCCCGCGCCCATCGCCCGCGTGCGAGGGCGGCACCGGGTTCGCCTGCTGGTCAAGGCGCAGAAGGGGGCGCCGCTGCAGGCGGCCCTCGCCGAGTGGATCGCGCAGGTGAAGCTGCCGGCAAACCTGCGCCTCGCCGTGGACATCGATCCGCAGAGCTTCCTCTGAAGGCCGCCCGTCTGCGCGGCGCTGGCGTGACCGTGATCGCCGGGGCCTCCGGGTGCCGCCAGCGTGACTCGCACCGCCGGACGGGCGGGCCTATATTCGAGGCCTGTCAACCGGAGGCCGCATCATGTTCCTGCTCAACCGTAAGAAGTCCGAGATGGTCTCTCCCGCCGAGGCGCTGTCCGGCCGACCCGATCCGATCCCCACCGCCGAGACGCATTTCCTGTCCGGCCTGCCGCTCAAGTCGCCGGTGCCCGCGGGCATGGCCGAGGCGGTCTTCGGCATGGGCTGTTTCTGGGGCGTCGAGCGCAAGTTCTGGCAGGTGCCCGAGGGGGTCTGGCTCACGATGGTGGGCTATGCCGGCGGCTACACGCCGAACCCGACCTACGAGGAGGTCTGCTCGGGCCGCACCGGCCATACCGAGGTCGTGCGCGTGATCTACGACCCCTCGGTGATCTCCTACGAGATGCTCCTCAAGCTCTTCTGGGAGAACCACGATCCGACGCAAGGCATGCGGCAGGGCAACGACACGGGCACGCAGTATCGCTCGGCGATCTACACCTATGGCGAGGCGCAGGCCGAGGCCGCGCGTGCGAGCCTTGCGGCCTATCAGGGGGCGCTGACCGCGGCCGGCCGCGGCCGGATCACCACCGAGATCGGTCCGGCCCCCGCCTTCCATTTCGCCGAAGCCTATCATCAGCAGTATCTGGCCAAGAACCCGGCCGGCTATTGCGGGATCGGCGGCACCGGGGTCTCCTGCCCGATCGGGACCGGGGTCGGGGCGGCGGCGCCCGCACGCTGAGGGGCGCTTGACGCGGGGCAGGGGCGGGGTTAGGCCCGCCCGGACCGCACCGGAGGCTGCCCCATGCCCACCTATTCCGCCCTGACCACGCTTGAAGGCGAGGAGGCCGCCGAGGCCCTCGCGGACGCTCTCGAGAAGATGGAGCCCGAGCCGACCGGCGTGGGCGTGTTCGAGATCGAGGACGGCTCGGGCCTCTGGGAGGTCGGGGCCTATTTCCTCGAGGCGCCGTCCGAGGCGGTGCTCGAACTGCTGGCGACGGCGTTCGGCGCCCGGCCCTTCGCCCTGTCCGAACTGCCCGAGATCGACTGGGTCGCCAAGGTCCGCCGCGAGCTGTCGCCGGTCGAGGCCGGGCGCTTCTTCGTCCACGGCAGCCACGACGCCGACAAGGTGCCCGAGGGCCGGATCGCGCTGCAGATCGAGGCGACGGTGGCCTTCGGCACCGGCCACCACGGCACGACGCTGGGCTGCCTGCGCGCCCTCGACCGGCTGGTGGATGCGGGCTTCGCGCCCGCCAAGGTGGCCGACGTGGGCTGCGGGACCGCCGTCCTGGCCATGGCGGCCGCAAGCGTCTTCCCCGAGGCTCTGGTGATCGCCTCGGACATCGACGAGGTGGCCGTCGAGGTGGCCGAGGCGAATGTCGCGATCAACGGGCTCGGCGGGCGCGTCGCCTGCCTCGAGGCCGCAGGCTTCGACCATCCGCGTCTGGCGGCCGAGGCCCCGTTCGATCTGGTCTTTGCCAACATCCTCAAGGGCCCGCTGATCGAGCTTGCGCCGGCCATGGCGGCCCATGTGGCGCCGGGGGGCGGGCTTGCCATCCTCTCGGGCCTGCTGGTGGTGCAGGCGGCCTCGATCACCGAGGCCTATCTTGCCGAGGGTTTCGAGCTTGCCGCGCGCGAGGATCTGGGCGAGTGGTGCTGCCTCGTGATGCGGCGCCCCTGAGGGGGGCGGTTCATCCGGCAGCCGCTCCGTCTCCTTTCGCCCGCCTCGCTTTCGCCATGATCCGCGCCTAGATCCCTTCGATCCGGGAGCGGTGTTTGTGGGTGCGGGCGTAGCGATGGATCAGAATCTGGCCGATTTCCGCCGGCGCGTCGCCCGGATCGAGGCGGCCCATGCGCGCGGGTTCGGCTTCGAGGCTCAGGGCACACTCGGCCGGTCCCACTACGTCAAGCCCCGACGGCGCCGGCCGCGGCTCATCGGGCCGCTGCTCGTCGTGATCCTGTGCGGGCTGGGACTGAAGGGCGTGCTGCTCTGGCAGATCGGCGCGGGCCCCTACGAGGCGCGCGTGGCCCGGCTCGCCGCGGGAGAGAGCTTCGACCGGATCGGCAGCGCCCTGCTCAGGCCCGACCCGGGATCGCGGTTCGTGGCCAAGAGCCTGAAGGACTTCCTTGCCTCGCGCTGAGACCGCGGCGCGCTATCGCTGCGCCCGCTGGCGGGGCCTGTTCCGATGCAAACGAAAAGGCCGCATCCCGGGGGGGAGCGGCCTTTGGCAGATGGTCCGGGAGAGAGCGTCCCGTCCCCTGCTGTTCCTCAGCGGCGGAGCGCGCAGATCGCATCGATGTCGCCGCGGCACAGACCGATGTCGTCCAGCTCGCGGTCGCTGAGCTTCGACAGGGCGGCGCGGGTGGCGCGCGCATCGTTCCAGGCCGCGACGGCGGCGACGAGGTCGCTCACGCGCTGGATGAGGTGGAAGGTGGAGATGGCGCCGAAGGGCGCCGGGCGGGTCGTCTCGAAGGCGGCCATGGCGTCTGTCCTTTTCATTCTGCTGAAGATCACAGCAATCGCTGCGTCTGAGCGGCAAATAATCCGGCAGCGCGATGTCGGCAATCGACACCGGAGCAATGCCGCATTGCAGAAAACGCAAGGCTCGATGTCACGAAACCGTCTTGTTTTCCGGGCCTTCGCAAAACCCGGTCGGCCCGTCGTATCGGATTGCCGATGTGTCGCTTTTTGACCATGCCTGCGGCCGCCTCGGGGAAGGCGGCGGAAGGCGCTGGCGGGTGTTCCCGCTTCGTGCTAGCCCTTGCGGCAACAGGAAGCAGGGGGTGCCATGAGGGTTCTGGGGATCGACCCCGGTCTGCGGAACATGGGCTGGGGGGTGATCGACGTCTCGGGCACCCGCCTGGCCCATGTGGCGAACGGGATCTGCCATTCTGATTCGGGCGACCTGGCCCAACGACTTCTGTCCCTGCACACGCAGCTGACCGACATCATCGCCCGGTTCGCCCCCGACACGGCCGCGGTCGAACATACGTTCGTGAACAAGGATGGCGTGGCCACGCTGAAGCTGGGCCAGGCGCGGGGGATCGCGCTGCTGGTTCCGGCGCAGGCCGGGCTCGAGGTCGGGGAATATGCGCCCAACGCGGTGAAGAAGACCGTAGTGGGCGTGGGCCATGCCGCTAAGGAGCAGATCCAGCACATGGTTCGCCTGCATCTGCCGGGGGTCGAGCTTGCGGGCGCCGACGCGGCCGATGCGCTCGCGGTCGCGATCTGCCACGCGCATCATGTGCAATCCTCGGGCCGGCTCGAGGCCGCACTGGCGAGGGCTGCACGATGATCGGCAAGATCTCGGGGATCCTCGACGTCCGCGGGCCTGACCATGTGCTGATCGACGTGCGCGGCGTGGGTTACATCGTCCATGTCTCGGACCGGACACTGGCCGCCATGCCCGCTCCGGGCGAGGGGGTTGCGCTCTATACCGAACTCGTGGTGCGCGAGGATCTGCTCCAGCTTTTCGGCTTTCCCACCCTGATCGAAAAGGAATGGCACCGGCTGCTGATGACGGTGCAGGGGGTGGGAGCCAAGGCCGGCATGGCCATCCTTGGCGCGCTCGGGGCCGACGGGGTCGCGCGGGCGATCAGCCTGGGCGACGCGCGCTCGATCCAGGCCGCGCCGGGCATCGGGCCCAAGATCGCGCAGCGCGTCGTGCTGGAACTGAAGTCCAAGGCGCCGGCGCTGATGGTGATGGGGGGGGCCACCCCGGCGCGCGCCCCGGCGGTGGTGGAGGAGACGCCGCAAGATCCGGCGCCGCGCCGCAAGCCCTCGGCCAGGGCCGCCCCCCCCGCGCCGGTTGCGAACCACACCGGGGACGCGCTCTCGGCGCTGACCAACCTCGGCTACCAGCCGTCGGACGCGGCGCAGGCCGTGGCGCAGGCCTCGGGCGACCATCCGCAGGCCGACGCCGCGGCGCTGATCCGGGCCGCGCTGAAGCTGCTCGCCCCGAGATCCTGACAGCCGTCGCACGGGCGGCCCGCCGATCTTGCGGTGGGGCCCTTGTGCGCCCATATCCCCCGCGTTCCGGGTAATGGGAGAAGCATGGATGGGTTACGTTCGCACCGGCATCCTGATGGCGGTCATGACGGCGCTGTTTCTTGGCGTCGGCGCCCTGATCGGGGGGCAGAGCGGCGCGATCATCGCCTTGATCGTGGCGGCGCTGATGAACCTCTTCACCTTCTGGAACTCGGACAAGGCGGTGCTGTCCATGCACGGCGCCCATGAGGTCGATCCCCGCGCCGCGCCCGATCTTCACAACATGGTGCGGGGGCTGGCCGAGCGGGCGGGCATGCCGATGCCGCGGCTCTACCTGATCGAGACCGACCAGCCCAACGCCTTCGCGACCGGCCGCAACCCCGAGAACGCCGCGGTGGCGGTGACGCGCGGCCTGCTTCGGGCGCTTTCGCCCGAGGAGGTGGCGGGGGTGGTGGCGCATGAGCTGGCCCATATCAAGAACCGCGACACGCTGCTGATGACCGTGACGGCGACCTTCGCCGGGGCGATCTCGATGCTGGCCAACTTTGCCTTCTTCTTCGGCGGCGGCTCCAATCAGGAGGGCGAGCGGCCCATGGGCATCCTGGGCACGCTTGCGCTGATGATCCTTGCGCCACTGGCGGCGGGCCTCGTGCAGATGGCGATCTCGCGGTCGCGCGAATATGAGGCGGACCGGATCGGGGCCGAGATCTGCGGCCGACCGCTCTGGCTGGCCTCGGCGCTCGGCAAGATCGAGGGGCTGGCGCAGCGCATCGACAACACGCGCGCCGAGCGCAACCCGGCGACGGCCCACATGTTCATCATCAACCCGCTTCATGCGATGTCGCACGACCGGCTCTTTGCCACGCACCCGAACACCGCGAACCGCATCGCGGCGCTGCGGGCCATGGCGGGGGCGGGCGCCGAGCCGTCCTCGATGCCGCGCGTCCCCCGTCGCGGCCCCTGGCGCTGACGCCCGGCCTGCGCTTCGCGCTTGCATCCCCCGGCCCGTTCGGGGAATGTTCCGGCAAAGCCCGAGCGAGCGCATGACCAGTTCCGATCCGACCCTCCGCCCCGAGCGGCTGCCCGAAGACATGGACCGCGCGCTGCGCCCGCAGTCGCTGGAAGAATTCGTGGGCCAGGCCGAGGCGCGGGCCAACCTGCGCGTCTTCATCGAAAGCGCCCGGATGCGGGGCGAGGCGATGGACCACACACTGTTTCACGGCCCGCCGGGCCTGGGCAAGACGACGCTGGCGCAGATCATGGCGCGCGAGCTGGGGGTGGGCTTCCGCATGACCTCGGGGCCGGTGCTGGCCAAGCCCGGCGACCTTGCGGCGATCCTGACCAACCTCGAGCCGCGCGATGTGCTCTTCATCGACGAGATCCACCGCCTCTCGCCCGTGGTCGAGGAGGTGCTCTATCCCGCGCTCGAGGATTTCGCGCTGGATCTGGTGATCGGCGAGGGGCCGGCGGCGCGCACGGTGCGCATCGAGTTGCAGCCCTTCACGCTGGTGGGGGCGACAACGCGGCTCGGCCTGCTGACCACGCCGCTGCGCGACCGCTTCGGCATCCCCACGCGCCTCCAGTTCTACACCGAGGCCGAGCTGACCCTGATCGTGGCTCGGGGTGCGCGCATGATGGGCGTGGACACCGATCCCGAAGGCACGCAGGAGATCGCCCGGCGCGCGCGCGGAACGCCGCGGATCGCGGGCCGCCTGCTGCGCCGGGTGGTCGATTTCGCGCTGGTCGAGGGCGACGGGCGGCTGACGCAGGCGATCGCCGACCGGGCGCTGACGCGGCTCGGGGTGGATCATCTGGGGCTGGATCTGGGCGACCGCCGCTACCTGAGCCTGATCGCCGAGAATTACGGCGGCGGGCCCGTGGGGATCGAGACCATCGCCGCGGCCCTGTCCGAAAGCCGCGACGCCGTCGAGGAGGTGATCGAGCCTTACCTACTCCAGCAGGGCCTGATCCAGCGCACGCCGCGCGGGCGGATGCTCGCCCACAAGGCCTGGCGGCACCTCGGGCTCGAGGCGCCGAAGGGGCCGGGGCAGGCGGACCTCTTCGGCTGAGAGCGCGCTCCTAGTGCGGGATGGTCTTCGAGAAGAGGTTCACGGCCAGAACGCCCGCAAGGATCAGCCCGAGCCCGATGAGGGCGGGCAGGTCCAGCCGCTCGTCATAGACGAGCCACCCGATGGCCGCGATGAAGACGATGCCCAGCCCGGACCAGAGCGCATAGACGACGCCGGTCGGCATCACCTTCAGGGTGACCGACAGGCAGGCGAAGGCGATGCTGTAGCCGACGACGGTGATGACGCTCGGCCAGAGCCGGGAGAACCCGTCCGAGCGCGCCAGTGCGGTCGTGGCCACGACCTCGGCGAAGATGGCGAAGACGAGGAAGGCATAGGTGGTCGCAAGCGGCATGGCTGTCTCCGAGGGGCAAGCCGCCATCCTGTCCGCGCCCGCCGCGTTGTCAATCGCGCGCGTGCGGGTGGTGCCGCCGAGGGTTTCCCGGATACTCGCACGCGGCGAGGCCATGCCCGGAAAAGGCCGGTCCCCACGCCCCGGGCCCGTTGCCGCTGCCGCTCAAACCGCCTATGTCCCGGCCGGACCGCAGGGGAGGGCAGCCATGACACCGGCCGACATCGAGGCGAACTTTGCCGCCGCCGACGGCAGCTACCGCTTCGCTCGCTGGGGCCGGCCGATCGTGCCCGTCGTCTTTGGCGTCGAGGAGACGAGCCTCGCCACGATCAAGGGGGCGATCGAGGCGGTGGTCACGCTGGCCGGACACCGGATGGCCGAGACCGATCCCGAACTGGGCGTGAACCTGATGATCTTCTTCTTTCGCGACTGGGAGGAACTGCCGCAGGTGCCGAACCTCGACCGGATGATCCCGGATCTGGCGCCGCTCTGCGCACGGCTGGCGGCGGCCGGGGCCAACCAGTATCGGCTGTTCCGCTTCGATCCGGCGGGGGCGATCCGCGCCTGCTTTGTCTTCCTGCGGATGGACGAGCATCTGTCGGCCGTTCCGGCCGATGCGCTGGCGCTGGGGCAGGCGGTGCAGTCGATGCTGCTCTGGTCCGAGGGCGCCTTCGCCGACCGCTCTCCCCTTGCCGATGCGGGCGGGCACCTGATCCTGCGGCCCGAGATCGCGGCCTTGGTCCGGGCGGCCTATGATCCGGTCCTGCCGGCGGCGGCGTGCGACCCGAGCCACGCGCTGCGTCTGGCGGCGCGGCTCGGCTGAGGCATCGTCGGATCAGCGCGCGGCGGCGAGCAGCGGCTCCAGCGCCGCAAGCGCGCGGGCCTGCACCTCCTCGGGCGTGCCCGAGGCGTCGATGACGGCGTGACGCTCGGGATCGCGAGCCGCCTGCGCCCGGAACGACTGGCGGATGCGCTCGTGAAAGGCGAGGTCGAGGCTCTCGAACCGGCCCTCGTCGATGGCGGAGCCGGTCAGGCGGCGGCGGCTGCGGGCGAGGCCGGTTGCCGCGTCCAGATCGAGGATCAGCGTGAGGTCAGGCCAGAGATCGCCGGTGGCTTCCGCATGAAGCGCGCGGATGAAGCTTTCGGACAGGCCGCGGCCGGTGCCCTGATAGGCCAGCGTCGATCCGGCGTAGCGGTCGGACAGCACGATGCGCCCCGCCTCGAGCGCCGGGGCGATCACGCGCCGGACATGCTGCACCCGGGCCGCCGTCATCAGCAGAAGCTCGGCCATCGGATCCCATGCCTCGTCGGCGCCGGCGAGGACAAGGCCGCGGATCGCCTCGCCCTCGGGCGTGCCGCCGGGCTCGCGCGTGACGACCACCTCGCGGCCGTGCGCCCTCAGACGCGCCGCAAGATGCTGCACGATCCCCGACTTGCCAGAGCCGTCGATCCCCTCGACCGCCAGAAAGAGCCCGCCCTGCGCGCGCATCGGATGGCCCGCTCAGCTCGCTGGCGCCTCCTCCAGAAAGCGGCGGTAGAGCACCTTGGCAGCGGTCATGAGCCGGACCTGCAGCCCGCCGCTTCCGACGCTGCCCTCGGCCACCAGCGGCACGCGCGCATCGGGAAGGTCGGGGACGTGGATCACCAGTTCGGCCAGTTCCTGCCCGGCGGCGATCGGGGCCCGCAGCGGCCCGGTGTAGCTCACCTCGGCCGTCACCCCTTCCTGCGCCAGCGCGGGCAGCAGCAGCTTCACGTCATCGGCCGGCACCAGCCCCACGCGCGAGGCATTGCCGAGCCAGACGTCGGCCTCGGCCACCCGCTGGCCCTTTTTCACCAGCGTCTTCTGGACGAACTGACGAAAGGCCCAGTTCACGATCTGCTCGCCTTCCTGCGCGCGGTCTGCCTCGGTCGCGAGGCCCGTCAGCACGAAGACGATGCGGCGGCCGTCCTTCTGCACCGCCGAGCCGACAAGCCCGTAGCCCGCCTCCTGCGTGTGGCCGGTCTTGAGCCCGTCCGCCGTCCAGTCGCCATCGGGCCCGAGCCGCAGCAGCGGGTTGCGGTTGTTCGCGTTCGAGGGGACGCGGTCCTTGTAGTTGAACTCGGTGTGGGCGAAATAGGGGTAGTATTCCGGGAATTCCTCGATCAGCCGCACTGCGAGGATGCCGAGGTCATGCACGCTCATCCGGTGATCGGGCTCCGGCCAGCCCGAGGAGTTCGTGAAGGTCGAGTCGTTCATTCCCAGCGCCCTGGCGCGGACCGTCATGGCGCGGGAAAAGTCGCTTTCGGTGCCGTTGAGCCCTTCGGCCACCACCACGCAGGCATCGTTGCCGGAGTTCACCACGATGCCGTGGATCAGATCTTCCACCGTGGGTCGGTCGCGTTCCTCGACGAACATCTTCGAGCCGCCCATCTGCTTGGCCTTGGTCGAGACGGCGAAGGTCGTGTTCATCGTCACGCGGCCGTCGCGCAGCGCCTCGAACAGCATGTTGAGCGTCATGAGCTTGGACATCGACGCGGGCGGCAGCGGCTCGTGCGCGTTCTTGTCAAGGAGGACCGTCCGGGTGGTCACGTCATAGACCCAGGCGGCGCGGGCGCGCGTGTCGAAGGCCAGCGCGGGCAGTGCGGTGAGCAGGCCGAATGTCAGGGCAAGCAAGAGGCGGGGCAGCGACACGGGTGCGTCCTTTCCTGTCAGCGGGCGAGAAGGTAGGCGTCCTGAAAACCAAGGTCCTTGACCCTGGCCAGCAGGGATGGGGCATCGGCCGGGGTCGCGGGTCCGGCGAGGACGGTCCAGAACGACCGGTCGCCCTGCCGGGCCTCGGCGACGCGGGCGGTCACGCCGCCCTCGGCCAGCCGGTCGGCCGCGCGCCGGGCATTGTCCTGCTGGCTGAAGGTCCCGACGCGGATGGTGCGGCCACCGGCCACGGGGGCCGGTGCGGTCGCCGGTGCGGCAACGGCCGGTGCACTGGCCGGCGCGGCAACGGCCGTTGCACTGGCCGCCGGGGTTGCCACGGGCGCGGGCGCGGCGGCAACGGCGGGGGGCGCCTCCTTGCGGCGGAGCGCGGTGACGCGGATCGTGGCCGGCTGCCCGGCCAGCAGCCCGAGCGCCTCGGCCGCATCCGAGGACAGCTGCAGCTTGGGGCCCGGATTCTCGCGCTCGCGCCGGAAGAGGGCGCCCTTGACCGACCGGCCGTTCGCCGGATTGACCATCAGCACCCGCTCGGGTGTCTTCACGTCCGAGGCGGCGACCCAGATCCCGCCGAGCGAGGGCCTGCCGTCCCACAGCGCCCGGTCCGTGGTCTGGTAGGCCTCGGGCGCTTCGACATCGGCCCCCACGGGGGCGCCGGGCGCCGCGGTGACGGGCGGTCCCTCGCCGTCGTCCATGCCCGTGGCCTGCCGCATCGTATCGCAGCCCATCAGGGCCAGCCCGGCGGCCGCGGTGAAGATCAGGTTCCGGACGCCCGGATGTGACATTGCTCGCCCCCATCGTGCGCGGGTTCAGTCCGCGTCTGTTGCCGGACCGCCTTGCGGACGGTCTCATGTCCCCGCCGCTTGTCCCTCGCGGCGGCGGCATCATAGCCACGATGGCCAGTGCTGGAAAGGGTGCGGACCCCGGCGCCCGAGCGGCCGGGGCGCCGCCACCATCACCTTCCCGTGGGCAGGCGCCAGTCGGGGCGCGCCGTGCCCGTGGACAGGCGGGCGAGGGCCGATCTAGGCTTCGGGCCGGAAGAAGGCCGGGCGATCCGGCCAGCCTCAGGAGACGGACGGACCATGACGAGCACTCTCAAGGACATGATGGCCGCAGCCAACGCGGTGGTGGAGCGCATCGATGCAGAGCGGGCCCGGGCGCTTGTCGCCGAGCAAGGGGCACTGCTGCTCGATGTCCGTGACGCCCCCGAGATCGAGAAGACCGGACGCGCGCAGGGATCGCACCATATCCCGCGCGGGATGCTGGAGTTCCGCGCCGACCCGGAGTCGCCCTACCACGACGCCGAACTGCGCAAGGATCGGCCGATCGTGCTGCACTGCGCCTCGGGCGGCAGGGCGGCGCTGGCGGGGAAGCTGCTGAAGGACATGGGCTTTTCCGAGGTTTACAACCTCGGTGGCCTCAAGGACTGGATCGAGGGCGGCGGATCGGTGGACGGCGCGATCGACCCCGGCATGTAGGACAGGGGCGGGCGGCCGCGCCCCGCATGGCGCGGGGCCGCCCGCCGCGAAAGCCCGCGCATTTCACGCTTCGCGATTCGCACGCTGCCCGCAAAAGCGGACTTCCGGCTGAGCATTTATTCACCAGGGTGGCGTTCCCTGCGGCCATTTCGCCGGGCGATTGTGCGGGCTCGCCCTTTGTGCGAAGCGGGTCGGCAAGCAGGTTGGACTTGTAGCCCCGAAGGGGCGAACATGAATTGTGACAGTACGATGAAGACGGAGGTCTGGTGATGGACATATCCGCGGCAGGTTCCGGCGCAGCGGCCGAGCGCGGTGAGGAGTATCTCACGCTCGACGCGCTGTGCGAGATCGCCAAGCTTCTGACCGGCGCCAGCGACCCGATTGCCCACATGCCCGCGGTCTTTGGCGTGCTCGCCTCGTTCATGGGGCTGAAGCACGGGGCGCTTGCCCTGCTGCAGGAAGGGGCGCAGGGCGAATCGTCCCGCAACGCGCGCCACATCAATCCCTATGTCGTGGCGGCGACGGCGACCGGCGTGCCCGTGCCCGGCGACTGCGGCGCCATCCCGGCGCAGGCGGCGCGGCATGTCTTCCGCAACGGGGTCTCGCTCGTCTCGTGCGACATCGTCGAGGAGTTCGGGTCTGACGCCCTTCCGCCCGGCATCGAGGACAGGCGGCAGGCGCTGATCGCCGTGCCGATCCGGGATCAGGCCAATTCGCCCTTCGTGCTGGGCGTGCTCTGCGCCTACCGCGGCCTCAGGGACAATGGCGCGCGGTTTCTCGACACCGATCTCCGGGTGCTGAACATGGTCGCCTCCGTGCTCGAGCAGTCGATCCGCTTCCGCAGGCTGGTGGCGCGCGATCGCGACCGGATCGTGCAGGAAGCGCGCGAGGCGATCCGCGCCGCGGCCGAGGCCACCTCGGCCGCGCCCGCCGAACTGCCCGCGGCCGAGCTGGATGGGGTGATCGGCTCCTCGGCCGCGATCCAGCGGGTGATCGGCCAGATCCGCAAGGTCGCGGGCACCCATACGCCCGTCCTGCTGCGGGGCGAGAGCGGCACCGGCAAGGAAGTCTTCGCCCGCGCCCTCCACTCCCTGTCGGACCGGCGCGACCGGCCCTTCATCAAGGTCAACTGTGCTGCGCTGAGCCAGTCGCTGCTCGAATCCGAGCTGTTCGGCCACGAGAAGGGCTCGTTCACCGGGGCTGTGCAGCAGAAGAAGGGCCGGTTCGAGCTGGCTGACGGCGGCACGCTCTTTCTCGACGAGATCGGCGAGATCAGCCTCGAGTTCCAGGCCAAGCTCCTGCGCATCCTGCAGGAAGGCGAGTTCGAGCGCGTGGGCGGCTCGCGCACGCTGAAGGTGGACGTGCGGCTTGTGACCGCCACCAACAAGGATCTGGAGCGGGCGGTGGCGAACGGGACCTTCCGCGCCGACCTCTATTTCCGCATCTGCGTCGTACCGATCGTCCTGCCGCCGCTGCGCGAACGCAAGGAGGACATCGGGCCGCTGGCCCAGGGGCTGCTCGAGCGGTTTAACAAGCGCAACGGCATGAAGAAGCGGCTGCATCCCTCGGCGATCTCGGCGCTGGCCGAGTGCAACTTTCCCGGCAACGTCCGCGAGCTGGAAAACTGCATCGCCCGCGTGGCCGCCCTCTCGCCCGAGTCGGTGATCCACGCCGACGATCTGGCCTGCCACCACGACCATTGCCTCTCGGCCGATCTCTGGCGGCTGCAGACGGGCGGCGCCTCGCCGGTGGGCGGGCTCGCGCAGGGGCCGCTGGAACTGCCCGTGCTGGGCAGCCGGCCGCCGGCGCCCGCGGCGCCGGAAGGGGCCGCCGCTCCGCCCGCATCGCCCGCGCGACCTGCACCGCTCGACAGCGAGGCGTCCGAGCGCGAGGCGCTGATCGAGGCGATGGAGCGCGCGGGATGGGTGCAGGCCAAGGCCGCCCGGCTGCGCGGCATGACCCCGCGCCAGATCGGCTACGCGCTCAGGAAACACAACATCCGCGTCGAGAAGTTCTGACACGGCCGCCTGCCGTCGGAACAGGTCGGCTTCCGTCCCGGTGGAAGACGACCATCCGGTGCGCCGGCTGTGTCGGCTTTGCGACCTTCGCGGACCGCGGCCGGACCGGGATTCCCTGAAATGCCTGATCTCCGGCGCTTGGCATGGCGCGTGCTTCTCGGAATCCCGACACAGCACAGGCGGAGGCGCGGAACATGGCCAACATCATCTCGCTGGGCGGACTTCAGGTCGCGTCGCGTGACGAGCTTGGGCAGGCGATGGGGGGCGGCTGCACCGCGTCCTCCTGCGGGACCAAGGCGGGACCGGCGGACATGGACCCGGCGATCTGGGCCAAGGTGAAGGATCACCCCTGCTACTCGGAAGAGGCGCACCATTACTTCGCCCGGATGCATGTCTCGGTGGCCCCGGCCTGCAACATCCAGTGCAACTACTGCAACCGCAAGTATGACTGCGCCAACGAAAGCCGCCCCGGCGTCGTGTCCGAACGCCTGACGCCCGAGCAGGCCGCCCGCAAGGTGCTGGCCGTGGCCGCCGAGGTTCCGCAGCTTTCGGTTCTGGGGATCGCGGGGCCGGGCGATGCCGCCTACGACTGGAAGAAGACGAAGGCCACCTTCGATCTGGTCCAGACCCAGCTTCCCGACATCAAGCTCTGCCTCTCGTCGAACGGTCTGGCCGTGCCGGACCATGTCGAGGAGATCGTGGCCATGAACATCGATCACGTGACGCTGACAATCAACACGCTCGATCCCGAGGTGGGGGCGAAGATCTATCCGTGGGTCTTCTTCCGCGGCAAGCGCCACGAGGGGGTGGAGGGGGCGGCGATCCTCCTCGCCCGCCAGATGGAGGCGCTCGAGATGCTGGTCGCGCGCGGCGTGCTGGTGAAGGTCAACTCCGTCCTCATCCCCGGCATCAACGAGGCCGGCATGGTCGAGCTGAACCGGGTCGTGAAGGCCAGGGGCGCGTTCCTGCACAACATCATGCCCCTGATCTCGGATCCGGCGCACGGGACCCATTTCGGCCTGACCGGCCAGCGCGGACCGTCCGCGGCCGAGTTGCGGGCGGTGCAGGACCAGTGCGGCGACGGGGCCAACCTGATGAAGCACTGCCGCCAGTGCCGCGCCGACGCGGTGGGGATGCTGGGCGAGGATCGCGGGCAGGAGTTCACGCTGGACAAGCTGCCCGAGACCATCGCCGAGGATGGCGAGGAAAAGCGCGCGGCCTACCGCGACTGGGTCGCCCGCGAGCGCGCCGACCGGCGGGCGTCGGCCGAGGCCGCGCAGGCCGAGGCCGCCTTCGTGGCCGCGCCTCCGCTTCTCGTCGGGGTCTGCACCAAGGGCGGCGGGCGCATCAACCAGCATTTCGGCCACGCGACCGAGTTCCAGATCTACGAGGTCGATGCCTCGGGCGTCCGCTTCATCACCCACCGCCGGGCCGACAACTACTGCGTCGGCGGCCACGGCGAGGGCGACCGGCTGGCCGAGATCATCCGCACGCTCGAGGGGGTGCCGGTGGTGCTCTGCGCCCGCATCGGTGAGGCGCCGCGCGCGAAGATGGCCGCAGTTGGGATCGAGGTCATCGACGCCTGCGCGATGGACTACATCGAGACCGCGCTGCTCGACCTCTATGCCGAGCGTCACCGCAGCCCCGAGACGGGCGCGCTCATCGCCTGAGAGGAGAGGCCGCCCATGCCCTACCGGATCGTCACGCCGCAATGCACCGCCTGCGGGGCCTGCGAGATCGAATGCCCCAGCTCGGCCATCGGCTTCACGGGGGCGGCCTACAGCATCGACGCCGCCCTCTGCACCGAATGCGCGGGACGGTTCGAGACGCCGCAATGCGCCTCGGTCTGTCCGGTGCCCCAGACCTGCGTGCCGGCCTGATGCCCGAGGGCCCCGAGCCCCTCGACTGGCAGGGCGCCGCGATCGACTGCGGCGCCTGCCGCCACGCCGCGCGCCTGCCGCAGGGCCTCTGCGGTCCGGCGTGGGCCTGCGTGAACGACCGCTACGCGCGGCGGATCGAGCGGTTCTTCCTGCTCGGCCCCGAGCTGGCCGATGGCTTCCTCACCCATCCCTATTTCGAGGTCCGGGCGCAGGCCGCGCGGCGCGCGAACCTGTTCCGGCTGCCGCACCTGCTCGAGGATCCCGACCCGGCCGTCCGCTCCGTGGCGATCCTGCGGCTGCCGCCGGCGCAAGGCCGCCGGCTGATCGGCGATCCCGACCGGGCGGTGCGGATCGCGGTGGCCCATCGGCTGCCGCCGGCCGACCTGCATCTGATGATGCGCGATGAGGATCCGGCCGTGCGGCTCGTGATCGCCCGCCGCGCCGAGGCGGGGGCGCTGCCCGTCCTCGCCCATGATCCCGATCCCGAGGTCCGCCGGGCCGTGGCGCGGCGCGTCGATCCGGCCTGGCTCATCCACTTCAGCGGCGACCCCGAGCCGCTGGTGCGCCGCACCGCGGCCGAACGGATCGAGCCCGCCCATCTCGGCGCCTTCGCGTCCGATCCCGACCTGCGGGTGCGTCATGCGGTGGCCGAACGTGCGGCCCGGCCCGTCGCCCTCCGCCTGGCCGAGGACGAAGACCCCCTGATCCGCGAGGCCGCGCTCCTGCGGCTCGCCCAGCTGCGCGAGGAAAGCGATGCCTGAACCGGACGATACCGTCGAGATCTACGCGCCCCCGCTGTTCGAACCCGGCGAGAAGGTGCAGTCCCGCTTCACCGTCAAGAACGACGGCACCATGTGGGACGCCGAACTGGGCGAGGTCGTCGTCCACAAGGGCGACGTGGGCTATGTGCGCGACATCGGCACCTACCTGCAACGCTACTACATCTATGCGGTCGAGTTTGTCGGACGCCAACGCATCGTGGGGATGCGCGGGCGCGAGCTGATCGGCCTCGACATCCAGCAGGAGGGATCGCGATGAAGGTGATGATCAGCGAAGGCGCGAAGGGCTTCGTGGCCTATGTGGCCAGGAAGGACCTCGAGGAGCCGGTGGTGGCGACGGAGAAGCCCGGCATGTGGGGCGGCTGGGCTAGGCTCGGCAACGGCTGGATCTTCCAGATGCCCGCCTACGACACGCCCCCCGCGCTGCCGATCACGGTCGAGGCGCGTCGCCTCACCGACATGGAGGACTGAGCCCATGACGCGCGAGATGCTGCGGGTCGCTCTCGAGGCGGTGGGGCAGGGGCGGGTCGTGCCCTATCTCGGCGCCGGGGTCGCGGCACTCGGCGGGGCCTTGGCCTCGCCCGCGGCGCTCTCGGCCCGGATCGAGGCGGAGGTGCGGGTGCCGAAACGGGCGCAGGGCAACCTCTGGGCCGCGGCGCAGTTCGTCGAGACGCGCCGCTTCCGCGCCACGCTCGAAAAGATGGTGGTCGCGGCCTTCGCTCCGCCCTCGGGCCCGAACCCGATCCACGACTGGCTCGCTCGCGTGCGCCCCCCGATGGTGATCGACGCTTGGTATGATCCGGGCCTCGTCCGCCGCTTCCGCGAGGGCCCCGCCGACTGGGGCCTCGTCCACGGCGTCAGCCGCAACGGAGAATGGGCCGAGATCTGGCATCGCGCCTACGGCCCCGACGACAGCCCGCTGCGCCAGGGGGCCGATCCGGGCTGGCGCACGCTCCTCTACAAGCCGCACGGCATGGCGGTTCCCGGACATTCCTTCCTCGTCTCCGACAGCGACTATGTCGAGGTCCTGACCGAGATCGACATCCAGAGCCCGATCCCCGAAGAGGTCCAGAACCGCCGCAGCGGCCGCGGTTTCCTCTTCCTCGGCTGCCGGTTCGACGACCAGCTCCTGCGCACCTACGCCCGCCAGATCGCGAAACGCTCGGGCCAGGGGCATGTGGCGGTGATCGAAGGCCCCCTCACCCGCATGGAGCGGCTGTTCCTCGAGGAACTCGCCATCGAGCGCATCGACCTGCCGCTCGAGGCCGTGATCGGGGAGTTGAAGTCCCTGGGCGCGTCCGCCGCCTGAGCTGCCGCAACGCGGCCCGCTGCTCGCGCGCCCCAAAGGGCCCGCTCCGGCCGGGCGGGCCCCACCGCCCTCCCAACCTTCACCTGCCGAGGCCCTCGCGCCTCTCCTGCCGCCATCGGGCCTTGCGCCACGCGCGCCCGCGGCTGACCCCCGTCATCCCCTCCTTTCATTCTCGCTCAAATATCCCGCGGGGTCCGGGGGCGCGCAGCCCCCGGCTTCTCCGTCGGCCGCAACGCGCCGTCCCTCCCGCCCCAAGCCCGCGAGATCCGCCATTGTCGGGGAATTGTCGGCTTTCGCACAAGGCCCGAACGGCGCCCACCCGCGCCGCGTCACCGAACCAAACATCGGAATCTAAACGAAAAACCAGAATCGTGCCCGCTTGGCACGGCGGCTGCTTTTCAGATGCCGAGACCGGCGGGCACCGCCGCCTTCACCAGAGACACCCTTTCGCAGAAGGACATGAACATGGGAAAACTCCGGCAGATCGCATTCTACGGCAAGGGCGGGATCGGCAAGTCGACGACCTCGCAAAACACGCTCGCGGCGCTGGTCGAGATGGGTCAGAAGATCCTGATCGTCGGCTGCGACCCCAAGGCTGACTCCACCCGCCTGATCCTGAACACCAAGCTTCAGGACACCGTGCTCCATCTCGCCGCCGAAGCGGGCTCCGTTGAGGATCTCGAGCTCGAGGACGTGGTCAAGATCGGCTACAAGGGCATCAAATGCACCGAGGCCGGCGGCCCCGAGCCGGGCGTCGGCTGCGCCGGCCGCGGCGTGATCACCGCTATCAACTTCCTGGAAGAGAATGGCGCCTACGACGACGTGGACTACGTCTCCTACGACGTTCTGGGCGACGTGGTCTGCGGCGGCTTCGCCATGCCGATCCGCGAGAACAAGGCCCAGGAAATCTACATCGTCATGTCGGGCGAGATGATGGCGCTCTACGCCGCCAACAACATCGCCAAGGGCATCCTGAAATACGCCAACTCGGGCGGCGTCCGCCTCGGCGGCCTGATCTGCAACGAGCGCAAGACCGACCGCGAACTGGAACTGGCCGAGGCGCTGGCCGCCAAGCTCGGCTGCAAGATGATCCACTTCGTCCCGCGCGACAATATCGTGCAGCACGCCGAACTCCGCCGCGAGACGGTGATCCAGTATGCGCCCGAGAGCAAGCAGGCCAACGAATACCGCGAACTGGCCCGCAAGATCCACGAGAACTCGGGCAAGGGCGTGATCCCGACCCCGATCACCATGGAAGAGCTGGAAGAGATGCTGATGGATTTCGGCATCATGCAGTCCGAGGAAGACCGGCTCGCCGCCATCGCCGCCGCCGAGGCCTGATCCGATCGGGGGCCGGGCGCTGCCCGGTCCCTTCCCCTCCCTGCCGAATGGAGCCCGCCCCATGGCGAAAGACATTGCAGATTCTGCGGAAGCCAACATGAAGCTGATCGAGGAGGTGCTTGCCGCCTATCCCGACAAGGCCAGGAAGAAACGCGCCAAGCACCTTGGCGTCGCCGAGACGATTGCCGATGCCGAGCCCGGCATCCAGTCGAAATGCGACACCGTGAAGTCGAACATCAAGTCGGTTCCCGGCGTGATGACGATCCGCGGCTGCGCCTATGCCGGCTCGAAGGGCGTGGTCTGGGGCCCGGTCAAGGACATGCTGCACATCAGCCACGGCCCGGTGGGCTGCGGCCACTACAGCTGGTCCCAGCGCCGCAACTACTATACCGGCACCACCGGCATCGACAGCTTCGTGACCATGCAGGTCACCACCGACTTCCAGGAAAACGACATCGTCTTCGGCGGTGACAAGAAGCTGGAAAAGTCGATCGACGAGCTGAACACCCTGTTCCCGCTGAACAAGGGCATCTCGATCCAGTCGGAATGCCCGATCGGCCTGATCGGCGACGACATCGAGGCGGTGTCGAAGAAGAAGGCCAAGGACATCGAGAAGCGCGTCATCCCGGTGCGCTGCGAGGGTTTCCGTGGCGTGTCGCAGTCGCTGGGCCACCACATCGCGAACGACATGATCCGCGACTGGGTGCTGGAAGCGGGCGAGGGCGCGCGCGCGGGCTACGAGGCCGGCCCCTATGACGTCAACATCATCGGCGACTACAACATCGGCGGCGACGCCTGGTCGAGCCGGATCCTGCTGGAAGAGATCGGCCTGAACGTGATCGCCCAATGGTCGGGCGACGCCACCATCGCCGAGATGGAGCGGGCGCCGGCGGCCAGGCTGAACCTCATCCACTGCTACCGCTCGATGAGCTACATCTGCCGGCACATGGAAGAGAAGCACGGCGTGCCGTGGATGGAATACAACTTCTTCGGCCCCAGCCAGATCGCAGCCAGCCTGCGCGCCATCGCCGCGAAGTTCGACGCCACCATCCAGGCCAATGCCGAGGCGGTGATCGCGAAATACCAGCCGCTCGTCGATGCGGTGAACGCGAAGTATCGCCCGCGCCTCGAAGGCAAGACGGTGATGCTGTATGTCGGCGGCCTGCGTCCGCGCCACGTCGTCGATGCCTACCATGACCTCGGCATGGTGATCGTCGGCACGGGCTATGAATTCGCCCACAACGACGACTACAAGCGCACCGGCCACTACATCAAGGAAGGCACGCTGATCTACGACGACGTCTCGGGCTACGAGCTTGAGAAGTTCATCGAAGGGATCCGTCCCGACCTCGTCGGCTCGGGCATCAAGGAGAAGTACAACACGCAGAAGATGGGCATTCCGTTCCGTCAGATGCACTCGTGGGACTACTCCGGCCCCTACCACGGCTACGACGGCTACGCGATCTTCGCGCGCGACATGGATCTTGCGATCAACAACCCGGTCTGGGGCATGTTCGACGCGCCCTGGAAGAAGACGGCCTGAGCCGAAGCCGGGGGGCCTGCTCCCGCCCCCCGGACCCCCTCCCATTCTCAGCTCGCGGTGCGTCCCGGAATGAGGACGGCCAGCAGAAGGACACTTCCCATGCCCCAATCCGCCGAGAACATTCTCGATCACAAGGATCTGTTCAAGGAACCCGAATACCAGGCGATGCTGGAGAAGAAGCGCGCCACCTACGAGAACGCCACCCCGGCCGAGAAGGTCGAGGAAGTCGCCGACTGGACGAAGTCCTGGGACTACCGCGAGAAGAACCTCGCCCGCTCCTGCGTGACGATCAACCCGGCCAAGGCCTGCCAGCCGCTTGGCGCCGTCTTCGCCGCCGCGGGCTATGACAGCACCATGAGCTTCGTGCACGGCTCGCAGGGCTGCGTGGCCTATTACCGCTCGCACCTGGCCCGCCACTTCAAGGAACCCTCGTCGGCGGTCTCGTCCTCGATGACCGAGGACGCGGCGGTGTTCGGCGGCCTGAACAACATGATCGAGGGCCTGGCCAACACCTATGCCCTCTACAGCCCGAAGATGATCGCGGTCTCGACCACCTGCATGGCGGAAGTCATCGGCGACGACCTGAACTCGTTCATCCTGAAGTCGAAGGAAAAGGAAAGCGTCCCGGCCGATTTCCCGGTGCCCTTCGCCCATACCCCGGCCTTCGTCGGCAGCCATGTCGACGGCTACGACAACATGCAGAAGGGCATCCTGTCGAACTTCTGGAAGGACGCGCCGCGCACCGCCGGCGAGGGGATCAACATCATCCCGGGCTTCGACGGCTACTGCGTCGCCAACATCCGCGAGATGAAGCGGATGCTGGGCCTGATGGGCGTCGAGGCGACGGTTCTCGGCGATGCCTCGGACGTCTATGACACGCCCTCGGACGGCGAGTTCCGCATGTATGCCGGCGGCACCACGCAGGACGAGATCAAGGCCGCGCTGAACGCCAAGGCTACGCTGTCGCTGCAGGAATACTGCACCCGCAAGACGCTGGCCTATTGCGAGGAGCAGGGCCAGGAAACCGCCTCGTTCCACTACCCGATGGGCGTGCAGGCCACCGACGAGTTCCTGATGAAGGTCTCGGAGCTGACCGGCAAGGAGATCCCCGAACAGCTGCGGCTGGAGCGTGGCCGTCTGATCGACGCCATGGCCGACAGCCAGGCCTATCTGCACGGCAAGACCTACGCCATCTATGGCGACCCGGACTTCGTCTATGCGATGGCCCGCTTCGTGATGGAGATGGGCGGCGAGCCGAAGCACTGCCTCGCCACCAACGGCGGCAAGGACTGGGAAGCGCAGATGACCGCGCTGCTGGCCTCGTCGCCCTTCGGCGAAGGCTGCCAGGTCTGGGCCGGCAAGGACCTCTGGCACCTGCGCTCGATCCTTGCGACCGAGCCTGCGGACCTGCTGATCGGCAACAGCTACGGCAAGTATCTGGAGAAGGACTGCAATATCCCGCTGATCCGCCTGACCTTCCCGATCTTCGACCGTCACCACCACCACCGCTTCCCGACCTTCGGCTATCAGGGCGCGATCGGGGTGCTGGTGAAGATCCTCGACACGATCTTCGACAAGCTCGACACGGAATCGGACATCTCGTTCGACCTGACCCGCTGAGCCCCGCGCGGCGCGCCTTCGGGCGCCCGTGCCAGCCAGGCGCAGAACGGCCGGTGCCCCCCGCACCGGCCGTTTCCGTTCAAGGGATCGTGTCAGGGATGCGACACGGATGTGGGGCCGGGGACAAGCCGTGGCGCACGACGCGGCTTCCGCATCGGGCGGATCTCGCCGCCGCGCCGGATTTCCCTTCCAATGCAATGCCCTCTGGCCGTTTCCGCAACCTTGGCACGCTACGTGCTTTCCCCTCCGGTGACGGGACAGGAGCCGCGCATGTCGGAAGCCTTGAAGCAGAAGATCCAGGACGCCTTTCACGAGCCCGGCTGTGCGACCAACGCCGCCAAGCCCGAGGGTGAGCGCAAGAAGGGCTGCGCCAAGCAGCTCACCCCCGGCGCCGCGGCCGGCGGCTGCGCCTTCGACGGCGCCATGATCGCGCTGCAACCGATCACCGACGTGGCCCATCTCGTCCACGCCCCGCTCGCCTGCTGGGGCAACGGCTGGGACAACCGCGGCTCGGCCTCGTCGGGGTCCGAGCTTTACCGCAGGGGCTTCACCACCGACCTCACCGAACTCGACATCGTGATGGGAAACGGTGAGAAGAAGCTCTTCCGCGCCATCCGCGAGGTGATAGCCCAGGAAGATCCCGCGGCCGTCTTCGTCTATGCCACCTGTGTCACCGCGCTGATCGGCGACGACATCCACGCCGTCTGCAAGGCCGCCGCCGAACGGTTCGGCCGCCCGGTCATCCCGGTCAATGTGCCGGGCTATGTCGGCTCGAAGAACCTCGGCAACAAGCTGGGCGTGGATGCGCTGGTCGAGCATGTCGTGGGCACGATGGAGCCCGCCGAGCCGGGTCTGACCGACATCAACATCATCGGCGACTTCAACCTGTCGGGCGAACTCTGGCAGGTGAAGCCGCTTCTCGACCGGCTGGGCATCCGCATCCTCGGCAGCGTCTCGGGCGATGCGCGCTATGCCCAGGTCGCCATGATGCACCGCGCGCGGGTGACGATGCTGGTCTGCTCGCACGCCTTCATGGCCATCGCCCGCAAGCTGGAGGAGCGCCACGGCATCCCGTGGTTCGAGGGCAGCTTCTACGGCATTTCCGACACCTCCGCCGCGCTGCGCACCCTGTGCCGGATGCTGGTGGAGCGCGGCGCCCCCGCCGACCTTCTTCCCCGCTGCGAAGCCCTCATCGCCGAGGAAGAGGCGCGGACCCGGGCGGAGCTTGCTCCCCTTCGCCCGCGGGTCGAGGGGCGCCGCGTGCTGCTCTACACCGGCGGGCACAAGACCTGGTCGGTGGTCTCGGCGCTCCAGGAACTCGGGATCGAGGTGGTCGGCACCTCGATGCGGAAAGCGACCGACGGCGACCGCGAGCGCGTCACCGAGATCATGGGCACCGACGCCCACATGTATGAGAACATGGCGCCGGCCGAGATGTATCGCCTGCTGCGCGAGGCGCGGGCGGACGTGCTGATGTCGGGCGGGCGGTCGCAGTTCGTGGCGCTGAAGGCACGGGTGCCCTGGATCGACGTGAATCAGGAAAAACACGAACCCTACGCCGGTTACATGGGCATGGTCGAACTGGTCCGCGCCATCGACCGGGCGGTGAACAACCCGATGTGGGCCGACCTGCGGGACCCCGCGCCGTGGGAGATGCCGGCCTGCGACGCCCCGGACGAACCCTTCGTGCTGGCCGCCGTGCCCGGCTCGAAAGCCGATTTCGAGGATTGCTGATGGCCCGCCTGATCCACCCCGACCGTGCGCTGTCCACCAACCCGCTTAAGGTCTCGGCGCCCCTCGGCGCGGCCATGGCCTATTTGGGCATCGAGGGCGCCATCCCGCTCTTTCACGGCGCGCAGGGCTGCACCGCCTTCGCGATGGTCCACATGGTCCGCCACTTCAAGGAGGCGATCCCGCTTCAGACCACCGCGATGAACGAGGTCTCCGCGATCCTCGGCGGCGGCGAGCAGATCGAGGAGGCGATCGAGAACATCCGCAAGCGCGCGAGGCCCCGCTTCATCGGCATCGCCTCGACCGCGCTGGTCGAGACCCGCGGTGAGGACGTGGCGGGCGAGCTGCGCGAGATGCTGCGCCGGCGCACCGACTTTGCCGATACGGCGGTGGTCTATGCCGCGACGCCCGACTTTGCGGGTGGGCTCGAGGACGGCTGGGCCCGTGCGGTGGAGGCGATCATCGACGCGCTGGCGGTCGAGGCGCCGCGGCGCGCGCGGCAGGTGAACCTGCTGCCGGGCGCCAACATGACCGCCGCCGACATCGAGGAGGTGGGGGGCATGATCCGCGCCTTCGGCCTGACGCCGGTGATCCTGCCCGACCTGTCCCTGTCGCTCGATGGCCATCTGGCCGAGGACTGGCGCGGCCATTCCTTGGGCGGCACGCGGCTGGCCGACATTGCCACGATGGGCGGCTCGGTCGCGACGCTGGCCATCGGCGAGGCGATGCGCCCGGCGGCGGACAGGCTCGCGGCCTTGGGCGTGCCGGCGCATGTCTTTCCGTCGCTCACCGGCCTCAAGGCCGTGGATGCCTTCGTGGCGACCCTGATGCGGCTCTCGGGGGCCGAGGTTCCGGCCAGCCTCCGGCGCGACCGGGCGCGGCTGTCGGACGCGATGCTGGACGCGCATTTTCACATCGGCGGCCTCAGGGTCGCGATGGGGCTGGAGCCGGATCTCGGCTTCGCCCTCGGCACGACGCTGGCCGCGATGGAGGCCGAGCTGACCTGCGTCACCACCACCGGGACGGCGGCGGCCGAGCGGCTGCCCGTGGCCGAGGTGGTGGTGGGCGATCTGGGCGATCTGGAGCGGGCGGCCGAGCGTGACGGCTGTCAGCTTCTGCTGACCCACGCCCACGGCCGCATGATGGCCGAGCGGCTGGGCCTGCCGCATGTCCGCGCGGGTTTTCCGATCTTCGACCGGCTGGGGGCGATGGATGCCTGCCGCACCGGCTATCGCGGCACGCGCGCCTTCCTCTTCGAGGTCGCCAACGCCGTCCTTTCGCACCCGCACCGGCCGCGCCCGGAGCATTTCGGCGCCGCCCGCATCTCCCCGGAGTTCGACCATGCCCCCCCGTCGCCTTCGCATCATTGAACCGGAGCCCACCATGACCGACCCGGCCGACACGCCCCTCAGGATCGCCATCGCCTCGAACGACCTCGAACATCTCGACGCGCATTTCGGCTCGTGCCGCAGTTTCGCGATCTGGGAAGTTTCCGCGAAAAGCGCCCGCTTCGTGGAGGCGATCGAGTTCGACGCCACCACCGATCAGGGCGGCAGACATGACGACAGCGCCGACCGCATCACGCCGAAGGTGGAGGCGCTGACCGGCTGCGCGCTGCTGTTCGTGCTGGCCATCGGCGGCCCGGCCGCGGCCAAGGTGGTGCGCGCCGGCGTCCACCCGATCAAGCGCAAGGAGCCCGAGCCGATCGCGGCCGTGATCGGGCAGGTTCAGACCATGCTGAACGGCAACATCCCGCCGTTCCTGCGCAAAGTGCTCGGCCGGCCCAACGCCAGCTTCATCGGGGAGGATGTGTGATGAGCGAGACCGCAACCCTTCCGCGCGGGGGCCTCTATCCGGCGAGCGACTATCTCGACCAGCTCGCCTCGATCGTCCGGGCGCAGGACAGCTATGGCCACTGGGACGGCAAGTCCGATGCCGAGCTGCTGGCGGACTACATCCTCACCCCCGAGGAACGCCGCGAGATGCCGATCATCAGCGACCCCGAGCCCGAGACCATCGCCCGGATCGAGAAGTTCTACGACGCCGTGGGCCTCCTCGTGGAAAAGCGCACCGGCGTCATGGCCGGCCAGATGGCGAAGTTCCACCACGAGGGCTTTGGCCGGGTGGTGCTGATCGGCGGCAGCCTCGTGCTGATCTCGAAGCACATGCGCGACGTCCATCGCTTCGGCTTTGCCACCTACGTGAAGCTGGCCGAGGCGGGCGAGAAGCTGACGGCCGATGCCGTGAGAAAGATCGAGACCCATCCCGAGGCCGCCCGCGACTGAAACGGCCCGCGTGCTGGTCCGGCCGGCCCGGGCCCCGAACCCATCCCGGCGCCCACAGCGCGCCCAGACAGGAGAGAACCTTGTTCATTACCGCTTACACCCGGGGCGGCGTCGAATACACGCCCAAGTTCCTGACCGCCATCGACATCGAGAAATGCATCGGCTGCGGCCGCTGCTACAAGGTCTGCGGCCGGGACGTGATGACGCTCCGCGGCGTCAACGAGGACGGCGATCTGGTCGAATGTTCGGAAGACGAGGATGACGATGACGACGAGATCCTCCGCAAGGTGATGATCATGGTCAACGCGGATGCCTGTGTCGGCTGCGGCGCCTGCAACCGGGTCTGCCCCAAGGATTGCCAGACCCATGAACCTGTGGAGCGCTGACCTCTTCGAGGACCACGACGCCGACCGGGCGGATTTCGCCGCGATCCTCGCCCATGCCCTGCGCGATCATGCGCGGGGCCGGGGCGAGCTGACCGACCTTCTGGGGCTCGAGCCGGCCGCGCTGCAGGCTCTGGCCGCGCGCTGGTGCCCCGGCCTTGCGCTGCCGTCGCTGTTGCCGCTGTCGGCTGTCCCGCTCGAGCAGGCGGATATTGCGACGCTGCTGCTGTGGCGCGGGGGGCGCGGGGGCGACGAGGCGCGCTGGCTGGCGGCGATCCTCGCCCGGCGGTCGCTGGAGCCGAGCCACCTGTGGGAGGATCTGGGCCTGCCGTCGCGCGCCCATCTGGGGCGGCTGATCGCGCGGCACTTCCCGCGCCTCCATGCCGCCAACAGCCGCAACATGCGGTGGAAACGCTTCTTCTACCGCCAGATCTGCAGCGACAATGGCGGTGCGATGTGCCTCGCGCCGCATTGCGACGACTGCGCCGAAAAGCCCCTCTGCTTCGGCCCCGACACCGATTGACGCCGGCCGGCTTAACCTCTGTCGCGAACCCGTCATTGTCGCGTTCCGGTCAGCACCTCTTCGTGCCGGGGTGGTGTGGCAAGCCCCTGACGGAACGGCATTTCCCTGCTTGGCATGGTGCGTGCTTCTACCTGGTCGGGAGCCCCGCGACATGCAGGAGAGTTCGGATGATCCAGATTACCCCCGCCGCCCAAGCCGCCATCAGGGGAGCCATCGAAGGCTCTGGCCAGCCCGTCATCGGCCTTCGCCTCATGGTGCAGTCCGGTGGATGTGCCGGGCTGAAATACGGCATGTCGCTGGAGCTGAAGGAGGCCGAGGACGATCTCGTGGTCGAGGCCGAGGGTGTGCGGGTGCTGATCGATCCGCAGAGCGGCGAGTATCTCAAGGGCGCCACCATCGACTTCGTGACCTCGATCGAGGGCACGGGCTTCGTGTTCGACAATCCCAACGCCAAGGGTGGCTGCGGTTGCGGCAAGTCTTTCTGCTGAGGTGATGGGATGCTCGACTTTTCGGAAAAGGCGCTCGACCATTTCTACAATCCGCGCAACGCAGGCCCGCTGGAGGCGGCCAATGCGGTGGGCAGCGCGGGCTCGCTGGAGGGCGGCGACGCGATCCGGCTGATGCTGCGGATCGAGGCCGGTGTGGTGGCCGAGGCCCGTTTTCAGGCATTCGGCGGGGAAGAGATCGTCTGCTGCTCGGCCCTGACGGTGATGGTGACGGGGCTCGGCCTCGAGGCGGCGCGGAGGCTGAGCGTCGATGCCCTCGACGCGGCCCTGGGCGGGCTGGGCGAACGGCGGCGGGCGGCGGAGCTTGCCTGGACGGCGCTGCAGATGGCGCTCTGCCAGTTCGAGGGGCGGAGCTTCGAGCCGCCCCGTGCCGCTCCGGCCCCCGCGGCGCCGGCGAAGCTTCTGGCGCCGCGGCATGAATCCAAGCCGCGCACGGTCCGGGACGTGCCGCTGTCGCCCGACGAGGAGGCCCGGCTGATCGCCGAAGTGATCGAGAGCGTCCGCCCGCGGCTGCGGGCCGATGGCGGGGACGTGACGCTGCTTGCGGTCGAGGGGTCGAAGGTGCGCGTCCATCTGACGGGCGCCTGTTCGGGCTGCCAGCTGGCGGCGCTCACGCTGGGCGGGTTGCAGAAGCGCTTGGCCGATGCGCTCGGCCGCCCGATCCGGGTGATCCCCGAAGAGAAACGGGCGCTCGTCGCGATCGCGGGGGCGCGGTGATGGAGCGGGTCTACCTCGACAACAACGCCACCACGCGGCTTGCGCCCGAGGTGCTCGAGGCGATGCTGCCCTTCCTGACCGACGAGTTTGGCAATCCCTCGTCGCTTCACGCGATGGGCCGTGGGCCCGCGCGCGCGCTCTCGGCGGCGCGGCGCGCGGTGCAGGAGCTGGTGGGGGCCGAGGTCGAGAGCGAGATCCTCTTCACCTCCGGCGGGACCGAGGCCGACACGACCGCGATCCGGTCGGCGCTGGCGGCCGATCCGGCCCGGCGCGAGATCGTGACCTCGACGGTCGAACATGCCGCCGTGCTCGCGCTGTGCGAGCAGCTCGAACGGCATGAGGGCGTCACCGTCCACCGCATCCCGGTGGACGGCGACGGCCGGCTCGACATCGACGCCTACCGCGCGGCGCTGTCGCCGCGGGTGGCGCTGGTCACGCTGATGTGGGCCAACAACGAGACCGGCACCGTTTTCCCGGTCGAGGGGCTGGCCGAGTTGGCGCATCGGGAGGGGGCGCTCTTTCACACCGATGCGGTGCAGGCCGTGGGCAAGGTGCCGGTGGCGCTGCGCGGCACCGACATCGACATGGCCTCGATCAGCGCGCACAAGTTCCACGGGCCCAAGGGCGTGGGCGCGCTATGGCTGCGCAAGGGCGTGCCGTTCCAGCCCCTGATCCGCGGCGGCAAGCAGGAGCGCGCGCGTCGCGCCGGCACCGAGAACATCCCCGGCATCGTGGGCCTTGGCCGCGCGGCCGAGCTGGCGCAGTCGGTGGACCACGGCGGGATGCGTCTGCTGCGCGACCGGCTGGAGCAGGGGATCCTCGCCCGCATCCCGAAGGTGCGCGTGCTGGGCGACCCGCTGGATCGTCTGCCCAACACCTCGTGCCTTGCCTTCGAGCTGGCCGAGGGCGAGGCGATCCTGATGCTGCTGGACCGCGCGGGGATCTGCGTCTCGTCGGGGGCGGCCTGCGCCTCGGGCGCGATGGAGCCGAGCCATGTCATCCGCGCGATGAAGGTGCCCTTCACGGCCGCCCACGGGGCGATCCGCTTCTCGCTCTCGCGCGGGACGACGGCTGCCGAGATCGACCGCGTCCTCGAGGCGCTGCCGCCGATCGTGGCGCAGCTGCGCGCGCTCTCGCCCTTCACGGCCGAGGAGGTGCGGTGATGTCACGACAACAGCCCGCGGCCAGCTTCCTGTCCCAGAGCCCGCTGGCCCCGGTCGCGCTCTGCGACACCACCCTGCGCGACGGCGAGCAGACGGCGGGCGTGGCCTTCTCCCGCGCCGAAAAGCGCGCGATCGCCGAGGCGCTGCAGGCCGCCGGGGTGGCCGAGATCGAGCTGGGCGTGCCCGCGATGGGCGAGGACGAGCGGGCCGACATCCGCGCGGTGGCGGCGGTGCTCAAGGGGGCGGCGCCCGTCGTCTGGTGCCGGCTGCGCGCCGAGGATCTGGCCGCCGCGCAGCGCACCGGGGTCGTGCGGCTCCATATCGGCGTGCCAACCTCCGAGCGGCAGATCACGGCCAAGCTCGGGAAGGACGCGGCCTGGGTGCGCGACAAGGTGGAAAAGCTGGTCCGCGCCGCTTCCTGGGCCGGGCACAAGGTCTCGGTGGGGGCCGAGGATGCCTCGCGCGCCGATCCGTTCTTTCTGGCCGAGATCGCCCATGTCGCGGCCGAGGCCGGCGCCATCCGCTTCCGCATCTCGGATACGCTGGGCGTGCTCGACCCGTTCGCCACCCATGATCTGGTGAGCCGGGTGGTGACGCGCTGCCCGCTGCCGGTCGAGTTCCACGGCCACAACGATCTGGGCATGGCCACGGCCAACAGCCTCGCGGCCGCCCGCGCGGGGGCCTCGCATCTGTCGGTGACGGTGAACGGCCTGGGCGAGCGGGCCGGCAACGCCGCGCTTGAGGAGGTGGCGGCCGCACTAGAGGCGTCGGGCCGGGCCACGGGGATCGCGCTCGGCCAGCTCTGCGGGCTCTCGGACCTCGTGGCGCGTGCCTCGGGCCGGCCCGTGCCGCTGCAGAAGCCGATCGTGGGCGAGGAGGTCTTCACCCACGAAAGCGGCATCCATGTCGATGGGCTGTTGAAGGACCGCGCCATCTACGAAAGCGCGGCCCTGCGCCCCGAGCGGTTCGGCCGCAGTCACCGGATCGCCATCGGCAAGCATTCCTCGGTGTCGGGCCTTGCGCGGGCCCTCGCGGAGGCGGGCCTGGCTGCGGACGAGGCGACGCTCGGCGCGCTCTTGCCCGCGCTGCGCGACTGGGCGGCCGAAGCCAAGCGCGCGGCCACGGCCGACGATCTCGCGGCACTGCTCGCCAGCCTCACGGAAACCACCTGATGGAGACCAGCATGACCACCGGAACCGCCGTTCTCGAAGAGTTGCGCAGGCTGTCCGCGGCCGAAGAGATCTTCGACGCGCTCGAACATCCCTACCGGCCGGAGGTGGTGAATGTCTCGCGCCTCCATATCATGAAGCGGTTCGGCCAGTATCTCGCCGCCATCGACTTCACGGTGCTCGATGCGGCGGATGCCCGCGCAGCGGCCCGCGACGCGCTCTCGCGCGCCTACACGGATTTCGTGGACAGCTCGCCCCTGGAGCAGAAGGTGTTCAAGGTCTTTGCCAAGCCCTCGCGGGCCTTCGTGCCGCTGACGGGCCTCTCGATCGTCGAGGACTAGCGGCCACCGACGATGGACGAAGCAGGGCTGCGACCCGATGCGCGGCCCGGACCGAGGAAGCTGTGCTAGGGTGTGCACATGGACATGATGCAGTTCCAGCGTCAGACGACCCAGCTGGCCATGACCCAGCGGATGCAGGAGTCGCTCCGCATCCTGCAGATGAGCAACGCCGATCTCGGGGATTACCTCGCCGCGCAGGCGCTGGAAAATCCCTGCCTCGAGGTGCGCGTGCCCGAGGGGGCCTCGGTCGCCCCGCCGCTGCCCTCGCGCGGGATCCAGGCGGCGGTGGATCGCGACGCCTTCGCCACCGTCGAAGGCCAGCCGCCGAGCCTTCTGGCCCATGTCGAGGCGCAGATCGATCTCGCCTTCTTCGATCCGGGCGACCGGCGGATCGCGCTGGCCTTTGCCGAGGCGCTGGAACCTTCGGGCTGGCTCGGCGCGCCGGTGGCCGAGGTCGCCGCGGCGGCCGGGGTGGAGGAGGACGAGGCGCTGGTGATCCTCGAGCGGCTGCAGGCCTTCGAGCCCGCGGGCCTCTTCGCCCGCTCGCTGGCCGAATGCCTGGCCCTGCAGCTGGCCGATCTGGGCCTGCTGACATGGGAACTGCGGACCATGCTCGACCATCTGCATCTGGTCGCCGAGGGCAAGCTGGCCGACCTCGCCCGCCGCTGCGACTGCGAGATCGAGCATGTGCGGGAGAATCTGGCGCTGATCCGTAGCCTCAAGCCCAAGCCCGGCGAGGCCTTTGCGCAGGATCGGACCCCCATTCAGCCGCCCGACGTGCGCGTGCTGCGCGGCAAGGACGGGTGGGAGGTCGAGCTGACCCGCGCCCAGTTGCCCCGCATCACGGTGGCAGAGGCGGGTGCCACCGGGGATGCGGCGGCCGATGCCTGGCTGACGCGGGCGCAGTCGCAGGCCCGCTGGCTGATGCGCGCGGTCGAGCGGCGGCAGGCCACGCTCTTGCGCACGGCGGCCTGCCTCGTGCGGCACCAGTCGGCCTTCCTCGAGCAGGGGCCGCGGGCGTTGAAGCCCCTGTCGATGGAGGAGGTGGCGCTGGAACTCGAGCTGCATCCCTCGACCATCAGCCGTGCCACCGCGACCCGCCTGATCGAGACGCCTCGGGGGCTTGTCCCGCTGCGCTCTTTCTTCAGCCGCTCGGTGGCGTCGGACGGGCCGGCCGCGCCGCAGTCGCAGGATGCGCTGATGGCGCTGGTGGGCGAGATCGTCGCGCGTGAGGACCGCAGCCGGCCCCTCTCGGACGATGCCATCGTCAAGCAGGCGAAGCTGATGGGCGCCGTGCTGGCGCGCCGCACGGTCACGAAATATCGCGAGGCGCTGGGGATCCCGTCGTCCTACGACCGCAAGCGCGCCGGGGCGGCCGCCTGAGCGGCCCTCACAGTCCCAGCAGCCGCGCCGTGCCGCTGTCGGGCCGGCCCCCGAACCAGCGCCCGAGCGCCGAGCGGAAGACGGAATGGGCGCTGCCGTCGGCGGCGTCGAAGAGGCTCATGCACGAATGGAACTTCAGATCGTCCGGCGTGCCGAACAGCTCGCGGACCGAGGCCGGATCGGCCGACAGGACCAGTTCCGTCGCAAACTCCAGCCGCTTGCCGAGGACGGGATGGGCGAGATAGGCCCGCGCCTCGTCGAGCGAGGCGATCCCGTAGCGGATCGCCGTCTCGGACTGGCCGAGACCCCTCAACTGCGGAAAGATGAACCACATCCAGTGGCTTTCCTTTCGGCCGTTGCGCAATTCCTTCACCACCGTGTCGAACACGGGCATCTGCGCGGCGAGGAACCGCTTCAGCTCATGGGGGTCGTCCTGCATTCTCGTCCTCTCAGGCGGCCGCCGTTCCGGCGACATGGGTGAAGACCGCGGCGTAGAAGAGGATGCTCGCGGTCAGGACGAAGAGATGCCAGATCGTGTTGTGGAAGGGCAAGCGTTCGAACAGGAAGAAGAAGACGCCCACCGTGTAGAGTATCCCGCCCACCGCCATGAGGACCAGAACCGGCATGGTCAGCGCGGCAAAGATCGGCCAGCCCAGCAGCACGCCCACCCAGCCCATGCCGAGATAGAGCGCAAGCGCCGCCCAGCGGTATTTCTCGGGCGAGTGGAGCTTCAGCGCCGTGCCGCAGAGGGCGGCGACCCAGATCCCGGCGAGGAGCGACAGGCCGGTGCCCGAGATCAGGGTGAAGGCCGAATAGGTGCCGGCGATCTTGCAGTAGATCGCCGAATGGTCGAGCCGACGCAGGAGGGCGGTCCAGTCCGGGTGCGGGACCATGTGGTAGATGGCCGAGCAGAAGATCATCAGCAGCAGCGTCACGCCGTAGATCGAGGCACCCGCCACGGCCATCCCGTCGCCGCGCCACAGGACGGTCAGCGCGATGAGGACGGGCACGCCGCAAAGGGCCGCCGCAATGCCCGAAACATGGACGGCGGCATCCGAGAGTCTCTCGGCGCGGCTGTATTCGGAGCGGGGGGCAAAGCGCGTCATCATACCGCAGATCTAGCACGGCCACGGGCGTGTTCGACCTCGAATCTGCGTGAAGGGATGCCTTCCCCTGCGGAACAATCGCGAAAGTTCGTGGCTTCCTTCCGTGGCCGGATGCCGGTCCGGCGAAGGACGATCCTGCGCGGGATCAGGGAGGATGCGATGCCAAGAGCGATCTGGAAGGGCTGGCTGGCGGTGGGGCAGGTGAGTTGCGCCGTGGCGCTCCATGCCGCGGCCTCGACCTCCGACCGCGTGAGCTTTCATACGGTGAACCGGCAGACCGGCAACCGCGTCCGCCGGGAGTTCGTCGATGCGGCCAGCGGCAAGCCCGTCCCGCGCGAGGATCAGGTCAAGGGCTACGAGGTGGCGCCGAACGAGTTCGTGCAGCTTGATCCCGAAGAGATCACGGCCGCCGTGCCCGAAAGCGACAAGTGCCTGCGGATCGACTGTTTCGTGCCCTGCCGCGAGGTGGACGGAGCCTATTTCGACAAGCCCTACTATCTCACCCCGGCCGGAGAGGCCGCCGAAGAGGCCTTCGGGCTGATCCGTGACGGGCTGAAGGCGAAGAAGGCGGCGGCGCTGGCCCGGACCGTGCTGTTCCGGCGGTTGCGGACGGTGCTGGTGCGCCCGCATGGCGCGGGCCTGATCGCCAACACGCTGAACTTCGATTATGAGGTGCGGTCATCCGAGGAGGCCTTCGCCGACATGCCCCGCCTGTCGGTGAAGGGCGAGATGCTGGATCTGGCGAAACACATCATCGCGACCAAGGCGGGACGTTTCGATCCCGCCGCCTTCGATGACCGCTATGACGCGGCGCTCGCCGATCTGGTGAAAGCGAAGCTCGAGGGACGGAAGTCCAGACCCAAGGCTGCGCCGAGGAAGGCGCGGCAGCCGGAGGATCTCATGGCGGCCTTGCGCAAAAGCGTCGCCGCCACCGAACGGCCGACACGCCGCAAGGCTGGCTGAAAGGGTGCCGTTGGCTCTGATCGGAGAGGGATCCTCTGGGCGCCTCATTCTCGTGAGTGTCGTCTCGCCTGGGGCACGGTTTCTTGAGACATCGCCGAGGGCTTCTTTCCCAAGGAAAGGGGTTGAGCATGGACGGACGACAAGAAGGAGCGGACACTTGGCGAGCAGAGGCCTCGGCCCCGGCGACGCGCGCGCCACACGGCTTCCGGCGCCGGGGCTGAGGCTGGTTTGGACAGGCGCTTCTCGGCGAAGAGGAAGCTGGACGCGGTGCAGCGGCGGATACGGGCCGAGAGCTTGGAGGCCTTGTCGCGCGAGTTGAACGTACTTGCGCATAGGCTGTCGGATTGGTGCGACTGGGTGCTGCTGGCGGCCGGGAGCGCGCTGAAGAAGCGCGAGCACGATGAGCGCGGCGACGAGATCGTCCGCCGTGACAGGCGAAGGTCAGCGAGATCACGATGGCCAACGAGCTTCGCTACGCAAAGATCGAAGAACCCGAGGCGGCCGCGTGTTGGCCGGGCAGAGGCTTCGATGTCGATGTTCGATCCGGTGAATCGAATGAAGAACGAGAAGGCCCGTGAAGCCGATGAGGAGACGAGCCGCATGACCTCACCCTCCACCGAGCGCCGTTATCCTCTGGCCTCCATCTGCCGGTTGTGGGGGCTGTAGCGGGCGACCCTCCAGCGCATGCGGCAGGCGGCAACCGACCCGTACCCACCCCGGCGCCGCGCCCCCCCGGGTGCGGGCAGCAACTCCGACCTGCTGGCCGCGATCCGCTGGGCCATCAGGGCCTCGTCTTTCAAGGGGGAAAAGGCGAGGGTGAAGCTGACCTGCTACGAGATTTTTCCTCCTCTGTGATTAGAGTCCGGCCCATGGAGAGGACGGACGATGAAGAAGGCGCGACTGACGGAAGAGCAGATCATTGGCATCTTGCAGGAGCATGATGCGGGTGCGAAGTGCGCCGATCTCTGCCGCAAGCACGGGATGTCGGAAGGGACGTTTTATGCCTGGAAGGGGCGTTGTTGCAAAAAGGTGGCTTGAGGCGTGACTTCCCCTCGCCCCTTCCGGTTCAGGCCACGAGAACGGTCTCGGCGGTGCCGAGGGCGTTGACGCGGTTCAAGAGGGCTATGCGGATGTGGATTTCGGCGGTTTGGCGGTCTGGGTCTCTCGCGGCGATGCGCTCCCCGAAGGACTTGAGGCAGCGCATCTTGGCCTCGGCGCGGCTGCGGGCGTGGTATCCCGTCCACCGTTTCCAGAACGCCAGGCCTGGTTTTGCCCCCGTTTCACCGGACACTCAGGCGTTTGCGGTTTGGGCTGCGA
>NZ_VDEK01000026.1:0-57167 GCF_007668225.1 Cereibacter sediminicola
CCTCTCCGCCTGAACGATATCAATTGCTTAGAGGTTTTGCTGATGAACTTGGGGGGTATGCCATTCATAAGGACAATGACCTTTATTGTACCGAGGTTCTTCCGGACATCGCCCTCTACCAAGTCCTTTGCGAAAGCCTTGAAGGTGTCGGCAGAGACATGCAGCGGCAGCTCCAGCTCATGATTGACAGGGCTGTTCCGACGACGATGGCTGAGCTGGAGGCGCGAGGAGCCATCGGCGAGCTTGGCCCTTGGGCGGAGGGGGGAGTGCGGAGCGTCAACTCGCTTACCGGATGGATTGCTGTGATACGAGAGGAGCTCAAGACCTATCAAGGCGATAGGGACGGCTTCATGTTGGAATGCCGCCTGGCATTCCCGAATTTCGTGTTCAGCAAACAATTTCCCGACTGTCTTGGCACATTCAAGGGAGATCTGAACGACTTCGTCGCCGTGATCGTGTCCGCATTGGTCTCTCTTGCCGAAGATATGCCGACATGCATGGAGCAGCCGAACGTAAAACTGTCCATGAAGGCGTTCACCGCGATATCGGGTTTCGAAACCTCGATGGAAGGGGACGTGAAGCGCAAAGATGCGCTGACCTTCCAGTTTGCGGGCAAGGACGGCACAATTCGGATCCTGTGCGAGCCGCATATTAAACTCCATTGCTCAGCCCGTGCCGGCGACACAGAGTATTATTTCCATCGCATTTATTTCTCAAGTGTAGAGCATGCTGAGTTCAAAGGCAGGACGCTCATCGGGCATATCGGCTCGCATCTCTAACGAGGGATATGGCGACCGGTAACCAGCCGATCCCCCTCGGGGTACTTACCTTAGCCGTAAGTATGCCCGCGAATATCGGCGCTTCACCGCACACGCTGCGCGCCGGTTGAGCGGCGGCTCTGGCGCTCTTGCTGCGTTTGCCGTGCCGCACTGCCATAAACGGCTCTCCGCCCCTTGCGAAGGCGACGACCTGATCCGCGCGCTCGGCCCTTGGCGGACTTTGCGGCAGAGAACTCGATGCTGCGGCGCGGCAAATCAAAGCGAATGTTTAGCCTTCACTTGCATTCTCAGCGTCGACATTTGCCGAAGCCGCATCTGGAGCGGCATCATCCGCGATACCCTCCAGGTACTTTGCATAGGTCTTCTTGAGATAGTCAAGCGCAGCGTCGTCGTCGACATTGGACTTCAGCTTATCCTGAACGAAGCGCATCCGGCCCTTTGCGTCAGACAAGACCTCTGACCACGCCTTCACCCAAATCTCGATCGGTCCGTCCTTGAACACGCGTCCAGGCGGGCTGCCTTCCTGTCTCGCACGCCGGCGGGCATGCTCATCGATATCGTTCGACACGGCCCAGAACACCCAACGGGTGTCCAGGTCTCGGAAGCGCTCGTCGTTCGCGATGGCGAAGGCGTAGCTCTCAACCTGAGTGAGTTCCTTAGGCCCGATCACGACAGAGGGTCGCTTCAACTCGACGACGAGATGTTCGCGCTCCTCAGGACGATTTCTCGGAACGGAACGCGAGAGCATGAGGTCGACGACACCGACGCTCCCGTTGATCCTTTTGACCGGCGCGTCTATGATTGTGTCGTCACCGATCATTGACCGATGCTTGCGTAGGACCTCGGTAAGCCCCTTGTCGTCCACCGTGAGACCGAACTCTTCACCGAAAATCCAAGTGTTGCCTTCGGCTATCATCCGATGCAACTGACTGCGCTCCTTGAGCAGACCGCGGGTCTCGGGGTCGTAGAGCAACTGCTCGATGCCAGATAGAAAGCTGAGGCGGTCTGCCACCATCTTGGACGCGCTGATGACATTGGCCAGATCAGCTTCCTCGAGCAGCTTGGCGAACTCGTTCATCGTCCTCTGGGGCAGGTCCAAGACCTGCGTCAGGATCGTCTGGAGCTCGTCCGGGCCGCGCTCGATGGCCTGCCGGAGCATCCGCATCTGAAAGGCGCGGCCTTTGGCGCTTTGCTGGGAGAAGTCGGAGAGGTGCTTGTTAACCGTCAGCGCTACGATGTCGAAAACCTGCCGCTCGGCGGTTTCAACCTTCGTGGTCGGCTCTGCCTCGTAGGGGTAAGAGCGCTCCTCCTTCCATCGCTCGATCTCCGACCGTGCCTTAGCAGTGCTCGCCTCCTTGAAGTGGACCTGAATTGCCTCGGAGGCTTGGTCGACCGCGTCGGCCATGGCAGCGTCCATTTCTGCAAGGTCGATTGCGCCGCGCTCTTGCAGTCGGTCCACGTAGGCGGACTTGAGGTAAGCAGAGAAGACGTAACCTGTTGTGTGGAATTTCGGTGCGATCCTTGCGAAGGGAAAGCCGTCCTTTCCGCAAAGAAAGATCGAACGCTCCGGCGCCGAATTCCACTGGATGACCTCGAGGGCTACAGGATGTGGCCCTCCGTCCGCCTCAATCGGGTCGAGAGAGATGGTGTCCGACGAGGCGATGTTCGCCTCCGGGTCCAGACGCTCGCCGTCGAAGAAGATTTCCGCATCCCGGTAGTTCTTGAGGTAGATGGCGAAGACGGACGAGAAGTCGGGGACCGCGCGCTCGGCCTCAAGCGATTTGAATTGCTTCTCCAGTTCCGAGATCGTGACTTCCACGCCCGTGCCCAGAGCAGGTTCTGCGGGCTCCGGCGCAGATATCTCCACGTCTACGAGCGCGTCCTTGACGAGGGTCATCTTAAAGCCCATCAAGTTGCCCGCTTCGTCCCTGTACCGAACGATCCAGTCAGCGACCCGCCCGAGAGCGAGGGCCTTGAGCCTTCCCTTGCCCTCCTTGCCATGCAGAACGCGTGATTTACGCTTGGATTTCGCACCGTGTCGCTTCCACGAGCCGCCTACCTTGCCGAAGAGCGCCCTCGCCTCCTCGTGAGTGAAGCCGTGGCCGTTGTCCCTGACGGAAACCGAGAGCATCCCGAGCTCGCCGCGATCCACATCTACGTCCACTCGAGTGGCGTCCGCGTCGAGGGAGTTCCAGACGAGCTCGCATACCGCCTGTACCGGCGAGGCATTCGCCAGCTTCCTTAGGTGGTCGTGCGCAACCTCTACCCTGAAGCTCCCGTCAGCCATGGCCATACTACCAATTCCCAGATCGTTTACGCTGAGACTCGCCCCAGCGGGGGCCGCTGTCAAGACGATGCGCTGCTTCGTCCTTTTTATCGCCCTCGGGCCGGAAAGTGAAATGCCGCGGACCTATTTTGGTCACGGCTCATTGTTTTTGGGGTGTTATTGCTCCAGCCGTAGATTTGGAGCCTGCAATCAATCGAGAAACCGGCGATTGGTTTTTTCACTAGGAGCTGAGGTCTGCTCTGCGAGAAGAATTGAGTCAGTTTGCCGCCTCAGCAAAATTCTACTTTCCGCCCCGCCCGTAGGTCACCCGTGGTTCGGCGGCGTGATCTTGGCGAAATGTCCGCTTCCATGCTCAGGCAAGGGTGCGTTCGCGCCTGCGGCAAACGACCGCTTCCCGCCCCTCGTGTCGGCGCCTAGAGGTTATGCTGCGCGTGGCACGAGGGGCAGCAAAGGGCTGTTCGGTCCCGTCGCTGCGCCATGCTCGACTGGCCGCTTCGGCAGCTTTTGGGTAGAAGGTCGACCGACCGCTATAAGTCGACGACGCCATGCCACCCCTGGTTCTGCTTCAGGACGAGCCGCGGACCGCAGACATTATGACGAGGCACCGCCATCAGTCTCGGACCAGCCCATCCAGCCGTTCACCAGCCTCGCCAGCCCGTGATGCCCTCGACTGGCTGGGGTGGAACAGGCTGTGTCACGAGATAGTTCTTTCGCTTCTCGTAGAAAGCGTTGCCACCCGCCACGAGTACATAGTGCATGTTGTCGTAGGCGAACCGGTGACCCGCGGTGTGGAAGAACATCGCGTTGCCGATCATCGGGTGGCGTTCGCCCTGCAGGACGGACCGAGCGGTCTCGCGCACCAGCGGCAAGGACCTCGAGTCCATCCGGCGGGACATGATGCCGGGGGCGAACTGGCCGCGCTGGCCAACGACGCCGCAGACGGACCTCGGGTACTGCCCGGACTCGACGCGGTTCATCACCACGCTGCCCACAGCGACCATACCGTCGCGGCTGGAGCGGTTGGATTCGAAATACATCGCCCGCTCCATGCACTCCTGCGGGGAGCGGCCGCAGGCCCCGAGCAGCAGGCCCGCCACGAGACCGGCGAGGAGTGTGGTCCGGGAGAGGTTCATCACGAAATCCTTATCGAGTGATCCGTCCCTGCGGCGCCACCGGCAGGGCAAGCGGAGGCGCCTTGAGCCGCCTCGCGTCCTCGCCATCTTCCGGATCCTGACTTGCCGCTTGCGAGGATCAGTGCGGGGCCGATCGCGTCTCTCGGGTTCAGGCGCATCCTTCCGCCTCTGAACATCCGGGGGCACAGGCCGCATCCGGAGTTTCGTCCGTTTAACTGATACTTGCGCGAAATTTCGCCGGCGGCAAGGACCAGAAGTCAGGGCTGCAAGAACTGCGCGGGACAGACTTTACCCCCCAAACCGGGACAAACTTGGCCCGATTTGGGAGGAACTTTCGCCGCAGCGACACACACCCAGAATTTCAGCTGCACCCGCTCGTCGAACCACAGGTGTTGCACTTCATGCAGGTGCCGTTGCGCACCAGTGTGTAGTTGCCGCACTCGCCGCAGGGGTCGCCCTCGTAGCCCTGCATCTTGGCCTTCGTCCGCGCGTCCATCGCGACCGTGCCGGTGGCGAGGGCCGTCGCGGCGCGCGTTTCGGCGAAGCCGGTCAGCGAGCCGGACTCGAAGCCCACCGCCATGCCGCCCTGCAGCACCGTCAGCTCCTGCGGCAGACGCTTGCGCAGATAGCCGGTGGAACTGATCTGCTTCAGCACCTCGAGGCTTCGCGAGGCGGCGGCCTCGGAGACCTCGGTCACGTTCGACCGCTTGCCCTCGTCGGTGCCGCCGCCGAGGTCGTCGAAGCTCGCCCCCTGCGGCTTCACATGCGCGAGGTCGGTGCGGTCCAGATACGAGATCGCCAGTTCCCGGAAGATGTAGTCGAGGATGGAGGTCGCGTTCTTGATCGAGTCGTTGCCCTGCACCATGCCGGCGGGCTCGAACTTGGTGAAGGTGAAAGCGTCGACGAACTCTTCCAGCGGCACGCCATATTGCAGGCCGACCGAGACCGCGATGGCGAAGTTGTTCATCATCGCCCGGAAGCCCGCACCTTCCTTGTGCATGTCGATGAAGATCTCGCCCAGCGAGCCGTCCTTGTATTCGCCGGTGCGGAGATAGACCTTGTGGCCGCCGACGATCGCCTTTTGCGTGTAGCCCTTGCGGCGCTCCGGCAGCTTCTCGCGGTTCGAGCGGACGATCTCCTTGACGATCACCTTCTCGACGATCTTCTCGGCGATCACCACCGCCTTCTCCTGCGGGGTGCCGGTGGCGAGGATCTCCTCGGCCTCCTCGTCATCCTCGACCAGCGCCGAAGCGAGCGGCTGGCTGAGTTTCGAGCCGTCGCGGTAGAGCGCGTTTGCCTTGATGCCCAGCGAATGCGACAGTTCGTAGGCCGCCAGCACCTCGGCGATGGTGGCCGAGTTCGGCATGTTGATCGTCTTCGAGATCGCGCCCGATATGAAGCTCTGCGCCGCCGCCATCATGTGGATGTGGCTCTCGACCGAGAGGTAGCGGCGGCCCTTCTTGCCGCAGGGGTTGGCGCAGTCGAAGACCGGCAGATGCTCGGCCTTCAGGTGCGGCGCGCCTTCCAGCGTCATCGTCCCGCAGACATGATCGTTCGCGGCGTCGATCTGGGCCTTGGTGAAGCCGAGGTGGCGCAGCAGGTCGAAGGTCGGGTCCGCGAGCTTGTCGGCGGGGATGCCGAGCGCGCGCTTGCAGAAATCCTCGCCCAGCGTCCACTGGTTGAAGACGAAGCGGATGTCGAAGGCGGAAGGCAGCGCGGCCTCGACCTTCTCCAGTTCCGCGGCGCCGAAGCCGTGGCCGACCAGCGCCGAATGGCTGATCGCGGGGCAGTTTGCCAGCGTGCCGTGGCCCACCGCATAGGCCACGATCTGCGAGATCTGCGCCGAGGTATAGCCGAGGGTCTCCAGCGCGGCCGGAACCGACTGGTTGATGATCTTGAAGTAGCCGCCGCCGGCGAGCTTCTTGAACTTCACCAGCGCGAAGTCGGGCTCGATGCCCGTCGTGTCGCAGTCCATCACGAGGCCAATGGTGCCGGTGGGCGCGATCACCGTCACCTGCGCGTTGCGATAGCCGTGGGCCTCTCCCAGCGCCAGCGCCTCGTCCCAGGCGGATTTCGCGAGGCTGACCAGGCGGGCATCCGGGCAGTTGGCGGCGTCGAGCGGCACGGGGGCCACGTTCACCGCCTCGTAGCTTTTTGCGCCATGCGCCGCGGCGCGGTGGTTGCGGATGACGCGCAGCATGTGCTGGGCGTTCCGCTGGTAGCCCGCGAAGGCGCCAAGTTCCGCCGCCATCTCGGCCGAGGTCGCATAGGCCACGCCCGTCATGATCGCCGAGAGCGCGCCGCAGAGCGCCCTGCCCTCCTTCGAGTCGTAGCCCAGCCCCATGTTCATCAGCAGCCCGCCGATGTTGGCATAGCCAAGACCCAGCGTGCGGAAATCATAGGAGAGCTGCGCGATTTCCTTCGACGGGAACTGCGCCATCATCACCGAGACTTCCAGCGTCACGGTCCAGAGCCGCGTCGCGTGGATATAGGCATCGGCGTCGAAGCGGCCGCCCTCGAAGAAGGTCAGCAGGTTCATCGACGCGAGGTTGCAGGCCGTGTCGTCCAGGAACATGTATTCCGAACAGGGGTTCGAGCCGCGGATCGGCCCGTCCTCGGGGCAGGTGTGCCAGGCGTTGACCGTGTCGTGGAACTGGATGCCCGGATCGGCGCAGGCCCAGGCGGCGTGGCCCACCTGATCCCACAGCTCGCGCGCCTTCACGGTCTTGGCCACCTTGCCGTCGGTGCGGCGCAGAAGCGCCCAGTCGGCATCCTCCTTCACCGCCTTCAGGAAGGCATCCGTCACGCGGACGGAGTTGTTAGAGTTCTGGCCGGAAACGGTGATATAGGCCTCGGAATCCCAATCCGTATCGTAGGTCGGGAACTCGATCGACGAGAAGCCCTGCCGCGCGTACTGGAGCACGCGGTTGATGTAGGTCTCGGGGATCATGGCCTTTTTCGCGGCACGGATCGCAGTCTTGAGTGCTGCGTTTCCGGCCGGGTCGGTCGCGCCCTCGATCGAGCCGTCAAAGCTGCGAATGGCGGCGAAGATGTCGTTCAGCTTCGCTTCATGCTGCTTCGAACCGGCGACGAGAGAGGCGACCTTCTGCTCTTCGATGACCTTCCAGTTGATGAACTGCTCGATGTCGGGGTGATCCATGTCGCAGATCACCATCTTGGCCGCGCGCCGGGTCGTCCCGCCCGACTTGATCGCGCCCGCTGCGCGGTCGCCGATCTTCAGGAAGCCCATGAGGCCTGAAGACTTGCCGCCGCCCGACAGTTTCTCGCCCTCGCCGCGCAGCGAGGAGAAGTTGGTGCCGGTGCCGGAGCCGTACTTGAACAGCCGCGCCTCGCGGACCCAGAGGTCCATGATGCCGCCCTCGTTCACCAGATCATCCGCGACCGACTGGATGAAGCAGGCGTGCGGCTGGGGATGCTCGTAGGCGCTGTCGGATTTCACCAGCTTGCCCGTGGCATGATCGACGTAGAAGTGCCCCTGCGACGGGCCGTCGATGCCATAGGCCCAGTGCAGCCCGGTGTTGAACCATTGCGGGCTGTTCGGCGCGGCCATCTGGCGAGCCAGCATGTGGCGCATCTCGTCGTAATAGGCGCGCGCATCGGCCTCGGTCGAGAAATAGCCGCCCTTCCAGCCCCAATAGGCCCAGGCGCCGGCCAGACGGTCGAAGACCTGCCGGGCCGAGGTTTCGCCGGTGAAACGCTCGCCCTCGGGCAGGGCCGCAAGCGCCGCCTCGTCGGGGACCGAGCGCCAGAGGAATTCCGGAACCCCCTTCTCCTTCACGCGGCGCAGGCGCGCGGGCACGCCGGCCTTGCGGAAGTACTTCTGGGCGAGCACGTCCGAGGCGACCTGGCTCCAGCCCTCCGGCACCTCGACGCTCTCGTTGCGGAAGACCACGGTGCCATCCGGGTTCCGGATTTCGGAAACCGTCGTCGCGAAGCCGATGCCGCCATAGGCGCCGCCTTCAGCCGTGGTGAACTTCCGCTCGATCTTCATCTCGCCCTCTCCGTTCTCGTCCCTCGCGGGGCTTGGCCCCGTCGTTGATCCAGCAGCCCGGCACAGCACGACGCCCTCCCGCGAAAGCAGGTGGGTCCGGCGCGTCCCGTGGGGCGGTCTGTTGATGGTTCCCGGCAAGCACCCGCTACATGTAGTGGTCAGCCGCCGCGTCCCATCAAGTTGTCGCAAAGCCGACAGCGTGGCAACGGGATTCTTGCGCTCCCTTGCTAGATAATGTGCTTGACGCGCCTCGTGCGTCCATCCGTGGTATCAGCCGAAAGGCTGTGGGTAGTCATGTGGATAATTCCGGGGAGACTGGAGGCGACGGGCGCAAAGGCGCGGCTCGGCAGGCAGTTGCGGGCGTGGCCTCAGCCTGGGGATGAACGGCCCTGCCCCGAGTCGCGGGCTTCAAGCCCCGGAAAACCCGCTGCTTTCGCGTGGCATCCGTGCAACGCAGGCCCTGCAAGCCTCGTGGAGTCGAGGCGGGGCGATTCCCCCTCGGCGCCCGGCAGGAAACCGCTGGCAGAGCCGCCGGGGATCGCTTAGATCTTCGGCTGACACCGGCCACGACACCGGAGATCTGCATGCAGGACTCGATCATCTCCCGCTGCGAGGCCAAGGGCCTGCGCATGACCGAACAGCGCCGCATCATCGCGCGGGTGATCGGCGAATCCGCCGACCATCCCGATGTCGAGGAACTCCATGCCCGCGCCGCGGCCGTCGATCCGCGCATCTCGATCGCCACGGTCTATCGCACGGTGAAGCTCTTTGAAGAGGCCGGGATCCTCGAGCGGCTCGAGTTCGGCGACGGCCGCGCGCGCTATGAGGATGCCGAGCGCGACCATCACGACCACCTGATCGATGTCACGACCGGCGCGGTGATCGAGTTCGTCGATCCCGAGATCGAGGCGCTGCAGGAAAAGATCGCCGCCCGGCTGGGCTACCGGCTGGTGGGCCACAGGTTCGAGCTGTTCGGCCGCCCCGTGAAGAGGGGCTGACGCTCGCATCCGGGGTCGCAGGACCCCCGCAAAGGAAGCGGCAGGGACCGCCTCCGCATCGGGGACAGGATCCCCAAGTCAGGGACAGACATGGAAAACTTGCGCGGCATCGTGATGATGATCGTGTCCATGGCGGGCTTCGCCATGGAGGACATGTTCGTGAAGCTGGCCTCGGCCGGCATGCCGACGGGGCAGATCCTGCTGTTCCTGGGCCTCTTCGGCGCGCCGCTCTTCTGGGCGCTGGCCCGGCGCGAGGGCAAGGCCATCCTCTCGCGCGAGGTGCTGGCGGGCCCGATCCTCTGGCGCAATCTGGGCGAGATGGTGGGCACGGCCGGTTTCGTGACCGCGCTGGCGCTGACGCCGCTCTCGAGCGCCTCGGCCATCCTGCAGGCGACGCCGCTGGTCGTGACCTTCGGGGCGGCGGTCTTTCTGGGCGAGAAGGTGGGCTGGCGGCGCTGGAGCGCGATCGCCGTGGGGTTCGCCGGCGTCGTGGTGGTGATCCGACCGGGGCTCGAGGGGTTCGAGCTGGCCTCGCTCTGGGCCGTGCTGGGCGTGATCGGGCTTGCGGGCCGCGACCTCGCCACGCGCCGGGTGGCGGCCTCGACCTCGACCATGCAGGTCGGCGCCTGGGCCTTCCTCACGGTGGCGGCCGTGGGCGGGATGATGCTGGCCGTGGGCGGTGGCGCGGTCTGGCCCGGGCCCGGGCAGATGGGCCTGCTGCTGGGCGCGCTCTGTTTCGGCTTCGTCGGCTACTGGACGCTGATCCTGGCCACCCGCGTGGGCGAGGTCTCGGCCATCGTGCCCTTCCGCTACACGCGGCTCGTCTTCGCCATGCTGATCGGGTTCCTGGTGTTCCACGAACGCCCCGACGCCTGGATGCTCGGCGGGGCGTCGCTCATCATCGGCTCGGGCCTTTACAGCTTCATGCGCGAGCAGCGGCTTCGCCGTCTTTCCTTGCGGCAAGCCGCAGAGTAAGAAGCCGCAAACCCACGGCAACCCAAGGGACAGATTATGAGCACGATCATCGACATCCACGCCCGCGAGATCCTCGACAGCCGCGGCAACCCCACCGTCGAGGTGGACGTCACGCTGGAGAGCGGCGCCTTCGGCCGCGCCGCGGTGCCCTCGGGCGCCTCGACCGGCGCGCATGAGGCGGTCGAGAAGCGCGACGGCGACACGTCGCGCTACATGGGCAAGGGCGTGCTCGAGGCGGTTGCGGCTGTCAACGGCGAGATCGCCGAGATGCTGGTGGGCTTTGACGCGACCGAGCAGGTCGGCATCGACCGCACCATGATCGAAATGGACGGCACGCCGAACAAGGGCCGGCTGGGCGCGAACGCCATCCTCGGCGTGTCGCTGGCGGTCGCCAAGGCCGCCGCCGAATTCACCAACCAGCCCCTCTTCCGCTATGTGGGCGGCTCGTCCGCGCGCGTCCTGCCGGTGCCGATGATGAACATCATCAACGGCGGCGAGCACGCCGACAACCCGATCGACATCCAGGAATTCATGATCATGCCGGTCGCCGCGAAGAACGTGCGCGAGGCGATCCGCATGGGCTCCGAAGTGTTCCACACGCTGAAGAAGGAACTGGCGACCGGCGGCTTCAACACCGGGATCGGCGACGAGGGCGGCTTTGCCCCGAACATCTCCTCGACCCACGAGGCGCTGGACTACATCCTGCGGTCGATCGAGAAGGCGGGCTACAAGCCGGGCGAGGACATCCACCTCGCGCTCGACTGCGCCTCGACCGAATATTTCAAGGGCGGCAAGTACGAGATGAAGGGCGAGGGCAAGTCGCTGACCTCGGCCGAGAACGTGGACTACCTGGCCGCGCTCTGCGCCGACTATCCGATCATCTCGATCGAGGACGGCTGCGCCGAGGACGACTGGGACGGCTGGAAACTTCTGACCGACCGTCTGGGCGCCAAGGTGCAGCTGGTGGGCGACGACCTGTTCGTGACCAACCCCAAGCGTCTGGAACAGGGCATCAAGGCGGGCGTCGGCAACTCGATGCTGGTCAAGGTGAACCAGATCGGCTCGCTGACCGAGACGCTGATGGCCGTCGATATGGCCCACCGCGCGCGCTACACCAACGTCATGTCGCACCGCTCGGGCGAGACGGAAGACTCCACCATCGCCGATCTCGCGGTGGCGACGAACTGCGGCCAGATCAAGACCGGCTCGCTGTCGCGCTCGGACCGTCTGGCGAAATACAACCAGCTGATCCGCATCGAGGAGATGCTGGGCGAAGTGGCGGAATACGCCGGCCGCTCGATCCTCAAGGCCTGAGTGTCGAAAGGGGGCCCTGCCCCCTCCATGCACCTGCGTGGGCCGCCTGATCGCCGGCGCGCGCGGGTCGCAAGCGAACCCGGCCCGGACGCGGTGCGCCCGGGCCTCTTCTCCCGATCAGGAGAAGGTGTAGTCGCACGGATCGTGCGGACGACCACGGCCGGGACCACGGCCATGCCCGGGGCCGCCGTGACCGCGGCCATGCGTCATCTCTTCCAGCGTTCCGAGAGCGCGAAGCACCGGAGCCTCGTAAGTCTGAAACTCTTTATCCAATTGTCTTCTCCTCTATGACTGCCAGTAACCTGGCGGGCCAAGCTTGGCGGCAGCTTTTCGTCTGTCAACAAAGGGTTCCGTGGAGGCGCCTCTGCGGCAGGAAATACAACCGGGCGCGCAGGCAGCCTCAACCAGGACGCTCATTTCGAGAAGGATTCCGCCTGACTTTGGGGGTCGCCATGCGGCACCCCGCAGGCCGCAGCGCGGAGCCCTGCGCCACTCGGCCCCGGCGCTTGCGCCGGAGCCATGCCCGCGCGCGCGGCCGGCTCAGCCCGGCAGGGCCAGCTCCTCCGGGCGGCTGATCCTGCCCCCGCCGATGCAGGCGGACACGCCGGTCGTGGCGGGGCCCGAGGTCGGCAGCCCGCGCGCCACCCTCACGGCGAGGTAGGCGAAGGCCTGCGCCTCGAGCATGTCGCCGTCCAGGCCCACCTGCTCGACCGGGACGGCTTCGATCCCGGTGCGGGCCTCGAGCATCGCCATCAGCACCGGGTTGCGCCGTCCGCCGCCGGTCACCAGCAGCCGCCGGACCGGCGTCGGGAAATGCGCGGCGCCACGGGCGACCGCTGCGGCCGCCGCCGCCGTCAGCGTGGCCGCCGCGTCGGCGTCGGCCAGCCCGGCCACCGCCCCCACCAGGTCCTGGAAGGCGTCGCGGTCCAGCGACTTGGGCGGCATCCGGGCGAAGAAGGCGTGGCCGAGAAACCGCTCGACCACCGGCTCGGCCACCTGTCCGCGCGCCGCGAGCCCCCCGCCCTCGTCATGGCTGCGCCCGAAGCGGGCCTGCATGAGGTCGTTGATCGGCGCGTTCGCGGGGCCGGTGTCGAAGGCCAGGCAGGCGCCCGGCGCCTCGGGGCTGGCCTGCCGCGGATCGACCCAGGTGAGATTGCCCACGCCACCGAGGTTCAGGAAGGCCACCGGTTGCTCGGCCCCCAGTCGCCGCGCGCAGGCGAAATGGTAGAAGGGCGCAAGCGGCGCCCCCTGCCCCCCCGCCTGCACATCGGCCGAGCGGAAATCCCAGACCACCGGCAACCCCAGCGCACGGGCGAGCCGCTCGCCCGAGCCCGCCTGATGCGTGCCCCGTCCGCCCGGCTCATGCGCAAGGGTCTGGCCGTGGAAGCCCACCAGTTCCGCGCCCCGAAAGCGGGCCAGCAGCTCGGCGTGGGCCGCCTCGACCACCTGTTCAGCCTCGGCCACCGCCTCTTCGCCGGGCCAGCGCCCGAGCGCCGTCCGCAGCACCTCGCGCTCGGGCCCGGAATAGGGCCGGTAGGCCGTTTCGCCGAACTCGAGGATCCGCTCGCCGTCCGTCAGCACCATCGCCGCATCCACCCCGTCGAGGGACGTCCCCGACATGGTGCCAAGCGCCCAGACCGCACCGCCCTTCAACATGGCTTTCCCTCCATGACCGCCACGGATATACCCCGCCATCATAGCTGTGACGACCGCCCAAGGCACGAGGGACCGATGACCTACCATCCCAAATCCGACTTCCTGCGCGTGATGCAGGAACGCGGCTACCTCGCCGACTGCACCGACATGCAGGCGCTGGACGAGGCCATGTCGAAGGGGGTCGTGCCTGCCTATATCGGCTATGATGCGACGGCGGCTTCGCTGCATGTCGGGCATCTGCTGAACATCATGATGCTGCGCTGGCTGCAGAAGACCGGGCACAAGCCGATCACGCTGATGGGCGGCGGCACGACCAAGGTGGGCGATCCGTCCTTCCGCTCGGAAGAGCGCCCGCTGCTCACGCCCGAGAAGATCGACGCCAACATCGCCGGGATGAAGCAGGTCTTCGCGCGCTACCTCGATTACGGCGATGCGCCGACGGGCGCGCTGATGCTGAACAACGCCGAGTGGCTGGACAGCCTGAACTACCTCGATTTCCTGCGCGACATCGGCCGGCATTTCTCGGTCAACCGGATGCTCTCGTTCGAGAGCGTGAAGAGCCGGCTCGATCGCGAGCAGTCGCTGTCGTTCCTCGAATTCAACTACATGATCCTGCAGGCCTACGACTTCCTCGAGCTGTTCCGCCGCTACGGCTGCCGGCTGCAGATGGGCGGGTCGGACCAGTGGGGCAACATCGTCAACGGCATCGACCTGACGCGGCGGGTGCTCGAGGGCGAGATCTTCGGGCTGACCTCGCCGCTCCTGACCACCTCGGACGGGCGCAAGATGGGCAAGTCGGCCGGCGGCGCCGTCTGGCTGTCGGGCGAGATGCTGGCGCCCTACGACTTCTGGCAGTTCTGGCGCAACACGACGGATGCGGACGTGGGCCGGTTCCTGAAGCTTTACACCGAGCTGCCGGTCGAGGAATGCGACCGGCTGGGCGCGCTGCAGGGCGCCGAGATCAACGGCGCGAAGATCCGGCTGGCCAATGAGGTGACGACGCTTCTGCACGGCCGCGAGGCGGCCGAGGCGGCCGAGGCCACGGCGCGGGCGGTGTTCGAGCAGGGCGGCGTGGGCGGCGCGCTCGAAGTGGTGGAGATCGCGCCCGCGACGTTGGGCGAGGGCCTTTCAGTCACGCATTTCCTGGTGGCGGCGGGCCTCGTCGGCTCGGGCAAGGAGGCCAAGCGCCTTGTGGCCGAGAACGGCCTGCGCTTCAACAACGAGCCGGTGAGCGATGCCAACGCGCCCGTGACGGCGGCCATGATCGGCGACGAACTCAAGGTCTCGATCGGCCGGAAGAAGCACAAGCTGGTGCGCCTCGCCTGAGGCCCGGACCCGGCGCCAGGGGTGCCGGGCGCCCGCACCGATCGCCGGACGGCCGCCGGGGTGGCTTGAGCCCCTGCGGCCGGATGCCCGGCCCTGCCCGCACAAGGCGCGATGGCGCATGGTCGCCAAGCCGCAGCACCCCCGCCCGGGGGCGCGATGCTCCCTTTTCTTTTTCCTTGCGGCAAAATAGGGTCGGCCGCAGGATTTCGATCCAATCAGGGAGTTCAACAATGAAGAAGCTGCTTCTGGCCGGAACGGCTACCGTGGCGCTTGCCGGTGCCGCCTCGGCACAGGATGTCAAGCTCGGCATCATCCTGGGCTTCACCGGCCCGCTCGAATCGATCACGCCCAGCATGGCCGCGGGTGCGGAACTGGCGGTCAACGAGGTGAATGCGGCGGGCACGCTGCTCGATGGCGCGCAGGTGACGGTGGTGCGCGGTGACTCGACCTGCGTCGATGCGGCGGCGGCAACGGCTGCGGCCGAACGTCTCGTGACCTCGGACAAGGTGCAGGGCATCATGGGCGCCGACTGTTCGGGCGTGACCGGGGCGGTGCTGCAGAACGTCGCCCGTCCGAACGGCGTCGTGATGATCTCGCCCTCGGCCACCTCGCCCGCGCTGTCGGAAGCCGAGGATGACGGCCTGTTCTTCCGCACCGCCCCCTCGGACGCCCGTCAGGGTGAAGTTATCGCCGAGATCCTGCAGGAGCGCGGCATGGGCTCGGTCGCGATCACCTACACCAACAACGACTACGGCAAGGGGCTGGCGGACTCGATCCAGGCGGCCTTCGAGAAGGCCGGCGGCAAGGTCACGATCTCGGCCGCGCACGAGGACGGCAAGGCCGACTATTCGGCCGAAATCGCGGCGCTGGCGGCGGCGGGCGGCGACATGCTGGTCGTGGCGGGCTATGTCGATCAGGGCGGCAAGGGCGTGATTCAGGGCGCGCTCGACACCGGCGCCTTCGAGACCTTCTTCCTGCCCGACGGCATGTACGGCGACTCGCTCGTGCAGGCCATCGGCTCGTCGCTCGACGGCTCGTTCGGCACCGTGCCGGGCACCGACAGCGAGGGTGCGACGAAGATTCTCGACATGGCGAAGGAAGCGGGCTTCGACGGCACCTCCTCCTATGTCGGCGAGAGCTATGACGCGGCCGCGCTGATCCTGCTCGCCATGCAGGCGGCGGGCTCGTCCGCGCCGGCCGATTACAAGGCCAGGATCGAGGAAGTGGCCAACGAACCTGGGGAAAAGATCTATCCCGGCGAACTGGCCAAGGCGATCGAACTGCTGAAGGCGGGCACCGACATCGACTATGTGGGCGCCACCAGCGTCGAACTGATCGGCCCCGGCGAGAGCGCGGGCAGCTTCCGCGAATACACCGTCAAGGACGGTCAGTTCGTCACGGACCGCTTCCGCTAACGCAGGCGAACGTATAAGGGACCGGGACGGCCCGGGGCGCGCGAGAGGGTGCGCCTTGGGCCGTTGCCATTAAGAAGAACGGACCCGGCGGTGCGGGAGGGCGCGGATCGGCGGGCAAAGGGGAAAGCATGATAGCAGTCGAGAACCTGCACAGGCACTTCGGCGGATTCCGCGCCGTGGATGGCGCCTCGCTGCAGATCGCCACCGGCTCGATCACCGGGCTGATCGGACCGAACGGAGCGGGCAAGACCACGCTCTTCAACGTGATCGCCGGGCGGCTGAAGCCGACCTCGGGCCGCGTCACGATGGACGGCGAGGACATCACCGGCCTGCCGCCGCACGAGCTGTTCCACAAGGGGCTCCTGCGCACCTTCCAGATCGCGCACGAGTTCGGCTCGATGAGCGTGCGGGAAAATCTCATGATGGTTCCGGCCCGGCAGTCCGGCGAGACGCTGTGGAACGCCTGGTTCCGCCGCGGCGCGGTGGAGGCCGAGGAGCGGCGGCTGCGCGACAAGGCCGACGAGGTGCTGGAGTTCCTGACGATCTCGCATCTCGCCGACGAGAAGGCCGCCAACATCTCGGGCGGGCAGAAGAAGCTGCTGGAGCTTGGGCGCACCATGATGGTGGATGCCAAGATCGTCTTTCTCGACGAGGTGGGCGCGGGCGTGAACCGGACGCTTCTCAACACGATCGGCGACGCCATCGTGCGGCTGAACGAGGAGCGCGGCTACACCTTCTGCGTGATCGAGCACGACATGGATTTCATCGCCCGCCTCTGCAACCCGGTCATCTGCATGGCCGAGGGCAAGGTGCTGGCCGAGGGAACCGTCGAGGAAGTGAAGAACGACGAGCGGGTAATCGAGGCCTATCTCGGCACCGGCCTCAAGAACAAGGTGGTGGGTCATGCGTGAGACCTGCGGCGTCGTGCGGGAGGCCGCCGTCGGAGCCTCCGGCGGGGATATTTGTGCGAGAATGAATGGGCGCGCCCGTGCGGGAGGCCGCCGTGGCTGAGCCTTTCCTCATCGGCGAGAACATGACGGGCGGCTATGGCGCCGCCGACATCCTGCACGGCTGCACGCTGGCCGTGGAGAAGGGCCAGATCGCGGTGATCGTGGGGCCGAACGGGGCCGGCAAGTCCACCGCCATGAAGGCGGTGTTCGGGATGCTGAAGCTGCGCGCGGGCCATGTGCGGCTCGAGGGCGAGGATATCACCGCGCTCTCGCCGCAGGCGCGCGTGGCCAAGGGCATGGCCTTCGTGCCGCAGACCCACAACATCTTCACCTCGATGACGGTCGAGGAGAACCTCGAGATGGGCGCCTTCCTGCGCCGCGACGACATCCGCGACACGATGGAGCAGGTCTATGGCCTGTTCCCGATCCTGAAGCAGAAGCGCCGCCAGCCGGCGGGAGAGCTTTCGGGCGGGCAGCGCCAGCAGGTGGCCGTGGGGCGCGCGCTGATGACCCAGCCCAAGGTGCTGATGCTGGACGAGCCGACGGCGGGGGTCTCGCCGATCGTGATGGACGAGCTTTTCGACCGGATCATCGAGGTGGCCCGCACCGGCATCTCGATCCTGATGGTCGAGCAGAATGCCCGGCAGGCGCTGATGATCGCCGACCGGGGCTATGTGCTCGTGCAGGGCGCCAACCGCTTCACCGACACGGGGCCCGCGCTGATGGCCGACCCCGAGGTGCGCCGTTCCTTCCTCGGGGGTTGAGAGATGGACATCCTGAACGCCCTCGTGGCCTTCCTCAATTTCGTCTTCGTGCCGGGTCTGGCCTACGGGGCGCAGCTGGCGCTCGGCGCGCTCGGCGTCACGCTGATCTACGGCATCCTGCGCTTTTCCAACTTTGCCCACGGCGACACGATGGCCTTCGGCACCATGGTCACGATCCTCGGGACGTGGGGCCTGCAGGCGGCAGGCGTCAGCGCGGGGCCGCTGCCCACGGCGCTCCTCGCCCTGCCTCTCGGCATTGCGGTGACGGCGGCGCTGGTCTTGGGCACCGACCGCGCGGTCTATCGCTTCTACCGCAAGCAGAAGGCGGCGCCGACCATCCTCGTCATCGTCTCGCTGGGGGTGATGTTCGTGATGAACGGGATCGTGCGCTTCATCATCGGCGTCGAGGAGATCGGCTTTACCGACGGCGAGCGGTTCCTGATCACCGCGGGCGATTTCCGCACCATGACGGGCCTTGCGGAGGGGCTGGCCATACGGACCACGCAGGCGATCACCGTCGTGACGGCCGTGATCGTGGTGGCCGCGCTCTTCTGGTTCCTGAACCGCACCCGCACCGGCAAGTCCATGCGCGCCTTTTCCGACAATGAGGATCTGGCGCTGCTCTCGGGCATCAACCCCGAGCGGGTCGTGGCCGTGACCTGGATACTGGCGGCGGCGCTGGCGACGACGGCGGGCGTGCTCTACGGGCTCGACAAGAGTTTCAAGGCCTTCACCTACTTCCAGCTCCTGCTGCCGATCTTCGCCTCGGCGATCGTGGGCGGGCTTGGAAGCCCGATCGGCGCGATCGCGGGCGGCTTCGTGATCGCCTTCTCGGAGGTGATGGTCACCTATGCCTGGAAGAAGGTGGCGACCTATCTGCTGCCCGATGCGCTGGCGCCCGACGGGCTCGTGCAGCTCATGTCCACCGACTACAAGTTCGCGGTGAGCTTTGCCATCCTGATCATCGTGCTGCTGTTCATGCCCACCGGGCTCTTCAAGGGGAAATCGGTATGAACCGCACCCTCCTTCTCTTTGCCTTCGTGGCGCTGCTCTTCATCGCGACGGGGATGCTGCAGAGCTGGAACTCGGCGCTTGGCATCCTGAACATGGCGCTGATCTCGGCGATCATGGCGCTGGGCGTGAACATGCAGTGGGGCTATGCCGGCCTCTTCAACGTGGGCGTCATGGGCTTCGTGGCGCTGGGCGGGCTTGCGGTGGTGCTGACGGCAGCGCAGCCCGTGCCGGGCGCGTTTGCGGCCGGCGGCTGGGCGATCCTCGGCGCGCTGGCGCTGGCGGCGGCCACCCTCGCCGCGGCGGTTGCGGTCTGGCGCCGCATGCGGGCCGGCTGGTCGCGGACGCTGGCGCTGCTGGCCGTCCTGATCGGCGGCTTCTTCGCCTTCCGCGCGCTCTTCGACCCGGCCGTGGCCGCGATCGAGGCGATCAACCCGGCGCTGACCGGCAACATCGGCGGCCTCGGGCTTCCGGTGCTGCTGGCCTGGCCGGCCGGGGGCCTCCTGGCCGCCATCGCCGCCTGGGCGATCGGCAAGACGGCGCTGGGGCTCCGCTCGGACTATCTCGCCATCGCCACGCTGGGCATTGCCGAGATCATCATCGCGGTGATGAAGAACGAGGACTGGCTGGCCCGCGGGGTCAAGAACATGATCTCGCTGCCGCGGCCGGTGCCCTACGAGGTCGATCTGCAACGCAGCGCCGCCTTCGTCTCCTGGGCGCAGGGCTGGGGCTTTGATCCGGTGACGGCCTCGGCCATCGTGGCCAAGCTCTGCTATGCGGCGCTGTTCGTGACCGTTCTGGCCATCATCATCACCCTGTCCGAACTGGCGCTGAAATCGCCCTGGGGCCGGATGATGCGCGCAATCCGCGACAACGAGGTGGCCGCCGCCGCCATGGGCAAGAACGTCACGCGGCGGCACCTGCAGATCTTCGTGCTGGGCGCGGCGGTGATCGGCATTGCCGGCGCCATGATGACGACGCTCGACAGCCAGCTGACACCGGGCACCTACAACCCGCTGCGCTTCACCTTCCTGGTCTGGGTGATGGTGATCGTCGGTGGGTCGGGGTCGAACTGGGGCGCGGTGCTGGGCGGCTTCCTGATCTGGTGGCTGTGGGTGATGGTCGAGCCGATCGGCCTTGCGGTCATGGGCGCGGTGACGGCCGGCATGGCCGACGGTTCCTGGCTGAAGGTCCATCTGCAGGACTCGGCGGCGCACATGCGGCTGCTGACGATGGGGCTGATCCTGCTGATCGTGCTGCGTTTCTCGCCGCGCGGGCTGATCCCCGGGCGCTGAGGTGGCGCCCCCCGCTCCCGTCGTGCTGTTGCTGGCGGCGGGGGCCTCGCGCCGCATGAGGGGCGCGGACAAGCTGCTGGAGCCAGTGGAGGGCGTGCCCCTCCTCCGCCTTCAGGCGGGCAAGGCGCTGAAGGCCGGGCTGCCGCTGGTCGTGACGCTGCCGCCCGACCGTCCGGCCCGTCTGGCGGCTCTCGACGGGCTCGACCTGACCCGCGTGACGGTCGCCGACGCCGCAAGCGGCCTCTCGGCCTCGGTCCGGGCGGGCCTCGGGGCGGTGCCGGAGGGACGTGCCGTGCTGATCCTGCTGGCGGACCTGCCCGAGATCGAGGCGTCCGATCTAGCCGCGCTCGCCGCCCTCCATCATCAGGCGCCCGCCATGATCCTCCGCGCGACCTCGGCCGAGGGGCGTCCCGGCCATCCGATCCTCTTCCCGGCCGATCTTCGCGCCGACCTGCTGGCGCTGGAGGGCGACGCGGGGGCGCGGACCTTCCTGCGGCGCGAGGCGGCCCGTGTGCGCCCTGTTGCGCTGGAGGGCGCGCGCGCCATCACCGATCTCGACACGCCGGAAGACTGGGCGGCCTGGCGGGCCCGGACAGGCCGCTGAGATCAGGATTGGCGGGAATCGAAAAGGGGCTCCCGAAGGAGCCCCTTTCCGCATCGGCCTGCCTTGGGGGGTGCCGTGCCGATGCCTTGCCTGTCAGCGGACCAGGGCGGCCTCCCTGTCGGGGACGCGAACCGGGCGCGCCCTGCCAAAGGCGGCCAGTCCGTCGCTGCTGCGCAGGCTGGGAAAAAGTTCAAGCAGCTCGGTGCGTTGCGCATTGCCCATCCCGTGGATGAGCCGCTCGGTCGGCTGGAAGCTCTCGATCCAGGCGCCGTTGGCAAGCACCACCTCATGCCGGTCGAACATGACGTGAATGTAGGTCGTGCCGCCGCAGTCCACCTCGCGGATGCCCCGCGGGCCGACGAGGTGCTTGGCCGCAACCAGCGCCTCGGGCTCATCGAAATGGATCTGCGTCCGGTCGCGGGTGACCAGCAGACGGTGGTTCGGGCTGACCATCATGTCGCGGTCGGGCAGGTCCTGCCCGAGGCTGCCCTTCTCGATCAGGACGGGCCTGAGGTGCGGATGGGCCAGAAGCAGCGCGTGATCGAGCGTGCGGCGGCTGATCCAGCGGATCGGCTGGATCCCGTTGTCGCGGGTGATGACCCGGTCGCCCGCGGCGAGCTGCTCGACCGCCACCTCGCCCCGCGGCGTGGCGATCAGCGTGCCCGGCGTGAAGCAGGCAACGACGATCGCGCTGGACTGGGACCTGGATTCACTCATGACACGCGACGCTCCGAAACACCTCCAGCGCCTGTTCGCCGCCCGAAGGGCCGGGTGATGCGGACCGGAAGCCATCGGCTTCTGCTCCGGGCGTGGCTCACCGGAGCCGGCATGGCGCAATCTGAAATCCATCATTCTCAAAATGAGTCCGGCCTCTTGAGCCGCGCCTGAAACTCCCGATCCGCACCCCGACCGATGGCCGACTGTCGCCGCCGCGAGGTCCGATCCCGCTAAGCCGGGACAGGAAAAACGTAGCGTCCCCCGCAGCTTGCACAAAGGGAAAAGCGAACGCCGTCTCGGCTGCGGGCGAATACCGGGCCCCGCGGCAAGGCGTTTTGCTGCGATTGCACAACCGGCGATGGCAATGTCACGCTCTGGCCCGAAGGCTGAGAACACTCGCCCCGTGCAGGATTGCACCAACCGCCGAAGGTGCTTGGCCTGTCCACCTTCCGCGGCGTCCCTGCCCGATCGGCGCTTCGGCAGCAGGAGCCGCAACCGCAGCTTGCAAGATCGCGCGGGCACCGCACTGGATGAAGACGAAAGACCCGGATCGCCCCACGGTTGTGAGGCCAGGGTCCCGCACGATTCGCGGACGCCATCAGCACGCATCACAGGTTGAGATGAAGCCGGGGATCTGGTGCGGCTGGTCGGACTCGAACCGACACTCCGTGAGGAAAGGGTGTTTGAGACCCCCGCGTCTACCATTCCGCCACAACCGCACGCGGCACCGTTTAGCCTGCGCCCTCGCCCACGTCAATGTGGCGGCCCGAAGCCGCGATCAACGGCGGCAAGCCACGCATGTCGTGCCCGATCACAGTCGCTCGGCGCCGAAGCTGTCGCAATCCACCAGCCGCCCCGAGCCGTAGCCCCTCTCGAACCAGCGCATCCGCTGCTCGGAGGTGCCGTGGGTGAAGGTGTGGGGCATCGGCACCCGCCCCGCCGCACGCTGGAGCGTGTCGTCGCCGATCCGGCGGGCCGCGTTGATGGCCTCCTCGATGTCGCCGGGCTCGAGACTGCCGAACTGCGCCTCGGCATGGCGGGCCCAGATGCCCGAGAAGCAGTCGGCCTGCAACTCGATCCGAACCGAGATCGCGTTGCTCTCGGCCTCGCTGACGCGGGCGCGCAGTGCGTTGGCCTCGTCGAGGATGCCGAGTTCGTTCTGCACATGATGGCCGATTTCATGCGCCACGACATAGGCGGCCGCAAAGTCGCCGCTGGCGCCCAGCTGCCGCTCCATCGTGGCGAAGAAGGCGGTGTCGAGATAGGCCTTGCGGTCGAGCGGGCAGTAGAACGGGCCGGTCGCCCCGTTCGCCCCGCCACAGGGCGAGCCGGTGGCCTGCGAGAACAGCACCAGCACCGGGGGCTGGTACCGGGCATCGAGCTGGTCGGCAAAGATCTGGGCCCAGACCTCCTCGGTGTCGGCGAGCGTGACCGAGACGAACTCCGCCGCCTCCTGATCCGCGGCTGACAGTTCCCGTGGGGCCTGCGATCCCGTGGTGCCCTCGAGCAGGGGCGTGACATCGACGCCCAGCGCCCAGCCGATCAGAAGCACCGCAAGAAAGCCCGCCCCGCCGATCCCGCCGATGCTGCCCACGCGCGAGCCGCGCCGGTCCTCGATGTTCCGGCTGCCCCGCCGTCCGCGCCAGTCCATTCCGCTTCTCCCTCGGCCATCTTCTGCACGAACTAGATCCCCCCGGCCGCCCCGCCAGTCTCGTTTCACCTTGACCGCCGAGGCCGCGCATGATGCAACCTGCGGGATCATGCCGGAGGTGCAGCGATGAAACGCAGGTTCCTGATGCTGGTGGCCGCCGCCGGGTCGGCCGGGCTGCTTCTCGGCGCGCTGGGGTTCCAGTTCTTCGTCGAGCTTCCGCCCTGCCCGCTGTGCATCTGGCAACGCTGGCCGCACGTTCTTGCGGTGCTGGCCGGGGCTGTCGCCGTCTTCCGCCCCGCCCCTCTCGTGGCGCTGGTGGGTGGCCTCGGCGCCGCGGCTTCGGCCGCCATCGGCTTCTACCACGTGGGCGTGGAGCAGAAATGGTGGCTCGGCCTTGCCTCCTGCTCGACCGGCTCGATTGAGGGGATCTCGACGGCGGATCTGCTCAATCCCGCGGTGGATCTCGGGCCGGTCGTGCGCTGCGACGAGATCGCCTGGCAGTTCATCGGCATCTCGATGGCCGGGTGGAACGTGATCCTCTCGGCCACACTTGCCGCCCTCTGGCTGGCCGCGGCCCTGCGGAAGGCATAGGCGCGGCGCCCCTTCCTTCGCAGCCGCAGCGCGCTATGCTGAGGGATCGGCGGAGAGAGGGACGCGCATGGAAGGCTTCTCGCGATACGCGATCTACTGGACGCCCGAGGACGGCCCGCTCGCCCGCTTCGGGCGGGGCTGGCTGGGGTGGGACCCGGTGACGGCCGAGCCCGTGGACCATCCTGCGATCGGCGAGCTGCCGCGCGATGTGGCCCTCATCACGCAGGCGCCGCGCAAATACGGCCTGCACGCCACGCTGAAGCCGCCGTTCCGGCTGGCCGACGGAGTGGACGTGACAGACCTTCACGCGGCGGTCGTGGCGCTCTGCCCCTATCTTGCGCCCGTGACGCTGCCCGGCCTGAAGCTCGACCGCGTCGGCGGCTTTCTCGCGCTGGTGCCTGCGGGCAACGAGGAACCTCTCGCGGACCTCGCGGCCGAGGTGATGCGGGCGCTGGACGGCTTTCGCGCGCCGCTGACAGAGGCCGAACTGGCCCGCAGGCGGCCCGAGCGGCTGACACCCCGCCAGCGCGGCCATCTGGCGGACTGGGGCTATCCCTACGTCTTCGACGATTACCGCTTTCACGTCACGCTGACGGGCGAACTGCCCGAGGCCGAGCTTTCCGAGGTGGTGACGGTGCTCGAGCCGCTGCTCGAGCCCATTCTGGCCGAGCCCGTGCGCATCGGCAGCCTCTGCCTCTTTGCCGAAGCCTCCGACGGCCGGTTCCGCATGCTCGAGCGGCTGCCGATCACCCGCTCGTGAAGCGTCAGCACATGAGGGTGCGCGGCCCGGCGGCCCGGCGACGCTCGCGGACCAGCTGCGCCGGCAGGCCGAGCGCCCAGTGAAGCCCGGCCAGCGCCAGCGCCGTCAGCATCGCCTCGCGCGGGGGCAGCGCGCCCAGCCAGATCAGCATCGGAAAGGTGAGCATGAGCGAGGTGGCCGCGCCCGAAAGCGAGCGCACGATCCAGGTGCCGGCCGGCCGCATGGTTTCGGGGCGGCGGGTCAGGTGCCAGTCGAACCAGTCGAAGAGCACCCGATGCAGGCCGGACCAGAGGAAGGCCACGGCGGCCACGGGCAGCAACACCGCCAGCGCCGCTCGCGCCGGAACGTCAAAGGCTAGGCCATAGAGCGGAACGGCCAGCGCCAGCGCCACCGCCTCGAAGAAGATGATCTGGAACAGGCGTCCGGCAAAGGAAGGCGAGGACATGGAAACTCCAAACGACAAAAGAAAGGTCTCGTGTCGGAGCGCGGATGGCGCTCCGCGGCCCTAATGGGACCTGTGCAACCCTTAGCAGCCGATGAAGAAAACCGATAGGCCCCTGTCGGGCCATCGGCGGATTTCAGCGTCGGAACCTGTCCGCGATCCGATTGTCAGCGGCCCGCGCGGCGGGTTTTCTGCGCAGCCTTGCGTGCCAGCTTGGCCGCCGAACGCGCGCTGCGCGCGGGCCCGGGCGCCCCGAGAACGACGTCATGGGCCGCCGCGGCCGTGCGACCGAGGAAGAGGCGCCGGAGCCGGCTGAAGAATGCGTGCGCGATCATGGTCAGTCCTCGAAGAGTTCGCTTTGTCCCGTCACCGGCTCGTCCTCGTCCGGCTGCCGTGCGCTGCCGGGCGGCGGACGGTTGTCGAGCAGGCCCGCCGCGCGCAGTTCCTTGATCCCCGGCAGATCGCGCGCCGACTCGAGCCCGAAGTGATCGAGGAAGGTCTCGGTCACGACAAAGGTCACGGGGCGGCCGGGCGTCATGCGCCTGCGGCCGAAGCGGATCCATTCCAGCTCGATCAGCTGGTCGATGGTGCCGCGGCTGACCGCCACGCCGCGGATCTCCTCGATCTCGGCGCGGGTGACGGGCTGGTGATAGGCCACGATCGCCAAGGTCTCGATCGCGGCGCGCGAGAGCTTCTTCTGCTCGACCGTCTCCTTGCGCATCAGGAAGCCCAGATCGGCGGCCGTGCGGAAGGCCCAGGCGTCGCCCACCCGCACCAGATGCACGCCGCGCCCCTCGTAGCGGCTGCGCAGATGCATCAGCGCCTCGGCCGGGTCGCAGCCATGCGGCATCCGGGCCGCCAGCTCGCCCACCGTCACCGGCTCGGCGGAGGCGAACAGGATCGCCTCGACCATCCGCTCCTGCTCGGCCATCACCGGCGCGTCGAACAGGCTCTTTTCCGGCCGTTCGTTCATCAGCCTTCCTTCCTGCGGATCAGGATGGGGGCGAAGGTCTCGCCCTGTCGGACCTCGATCTGGCCGCGCTTGGTCATCTCGAGGATGGCCGCGAAATGGGCCGCGGTGGCCGAGCGGCGGCGCATCGGATGGCCGTCCCAGCCCTCGGGCAGATACGAAGTCAGCTCGCCCCAGTCGCCGAACCAGCCGAGCATCCCGCGCATACGCTCCAGCGCCTGCTCCATGGTGAAGACATGGTGGCGGTCCATCACGAAGGGACGGAACTCGTCGCGGGTGCGGATGCGGGCATAGGCGCGCATCAGGTCGATGAGGGTGACCGTGTAGCTGATCTGGCGGTGGCGCGTGACATCCTCGGGCAGGCCGCGGGCGAAGAAGTCCCGCCCCTTCTGGTCGCGCGCCATGAGCCGGGCGGCGGCATCGCGCATCGCCTCGAGCCGTTCGAGCTGAAAGGCCAGATGCGCCGCCAGTTCCTCGGCCGAAGGCCCCTCCTCGGTCGGGTCGGGGGGCAGCAGCAGCCGGCTTTTCAGATAGGCGAGCCAGGCCGCCATCACCAGATAATCGGCGGCAAGCTCGATCCGCAGCTGCCTGGCGTGGGTCACGAACAGCAGATACTGCTCGGCCAGCTTCAGGACCGAGATCCGGCGCAGGTCCACCTTCTGCGTGCGCGAGAGCGTCAGCAGCAGGTCGAGCGGGCCCTCGAACCCCTCGACATCGACGATCAGCGCCTCGGCCGCCAGCCGGTCCGCGACGCTGAGGACGGAGGTTTCTTCCCAGCCGTCAGCCATGCACATGCTCGCCCAGAAGGCCGGCATGTTCGGCCTCGAGCGCCCGGCTGTCAACCGGTTCGGGCGGGCGCCGCGCCGCAAGGGCCGCCCGGGCCCGGGCCCGGGTCGCCGCGCCCATGTCACCTGCGGCCAGGGCCACCGCCTCCATCTCGGCCAGATCGCCGTTGCAATGCAGCGCCAGATCGCACCCGGCGGCGATGGCCTCCCCCGCCCGCGCGGCGATGCTGCCCGACAGCGCCTGCATCGAGAGATCATCGGTCATCAGAAGGCCGCCGAAGCCGATCTCGCCCCGGATCACCCCGATCATGGCGGGCGAGCAGGTGGCGGGCCGTTCGGCGTCATGGGCCGCAAAGATCACATGGGCCGTCATGGCGAGCGGCAGGTCCGACAGCGCCCGGAACGGCGCGAAGTCGCTGGTGGCCAGCGTCTCGCGATCGGCCCTCACGGTGGGCAGGTCGTGGTGGGTGTCGGCCGCGGCGCGACCGTGGCCCGGCAGGTGCTTCATCACCGGCAGGACACCGCCCGCCAGATGCGCCTCGGCCACGGCGCGCGCCAGACGCGCCACGCGCGCCGCCTCGTCGGACAGGCAGCGGTTGGCGAGGAACGGATGCGTGGCCCCGGTCAGGACATCGGCCACCGGAGCGCAGTTGCCGTCGATGCCCACAGCGTGCAGCTCTTGGGCGATCAGCCGGTAGCGCAGCCAGAGCATCCGCTCGGCGCCCTCGCCCGCCTTGCGCACCGCCTCGAGGGGGGGCAGCCACTCGCGCCAGTGCGGCGCGCGCAGGCGCTGCACGCGGCCCCCTTCCTGATCGACGAAGATCGGCGCGTCGCGCCCCACGGCCGCGCGCAGATCCGCCGTCAGGGCCGAGACTTGCGCCGGGTTCTCGATGTTGCGCGCAAAGAGGATGAAGCCGAATGGATCGACCTCCCGGAAGAAGCGGCGCTCGGCGTCGGTCAGGGTGGGGCCGGAGCAGCCGAAGATCGTGGCCGACCGGCCGGCCTCGCTCATCGCAGCGCGACCGGAATGCAGGCGGTGTCCTCGGCCAGAAGCGCCGAGCAGAAGCGGCGCGCCTCGCCCTCATCCGCAAAACCCGAGGCGCGGAGCCGGTAGAAGGTCCGCCCACCGCTCTGCGCGGTCTGGACCACGCGGCCCTTCTCGGTGATCAGGGCGCCGAAGCGGGCGGCGAGCTTGTCCCACTCGCGGCGGGCCGAATCCGCATCATCGAAGGCGCCGAGCTGGACGAGCCGCGTCCCGGCCGGCAGGGTCGAGGCATCCACCTCGGTCGCGGCGACGGCGGCTGCGGGCGCGGCGGCCGGCGTGGCGGCGGCCGCGCGTGCGGACCGGGCCGGGCGCGGCGGCGGGATGGGCGAGCGGCGGATGGCGCCGGGCTCGGCCACCAGCGGCATGGTCTCTTCGACGGCGGCCTCGGGCTCCGGCGTGTCCGCAAGGGCCTCGGCAAGCGCGAGCTTCGTGGCATCCACATCGAGGCCCGGAAGCTGCGTGCCGGCGAGGTCGGCGCCGTCGTCCTCCTCCGCGACATCGGGCAGGGTCTCGGTCGTCGCCGCGAGACGTTCGGCCTCGGACGGCGCCGGAGCGGCCCCCGGCTGATCGAGCCCCGGCTCATCTTCCAGCGCAAGTTCCACCGGCTTGGGCGCCAGAACCAGCCGGTCCGGCGGCGGGGCCGCCGTGCCGGCCGCGGCCACGTCATTGACGGCAAGCCCCTGATGGGCCGCGATCTCGCCGCCCGGATTGTCGGGAACGATGCGCATCGGCCCTTCCAGCGCGCGCACCACGGGGATGCCGTTCACGTCGCGCACGGCCAGCTTGTAGCCCCAGATCGCAAGCCCGAGGATCAGCGCGATCGACGAGACGCCGCCCGCGATGTTGATCATGCGCTGGACCTTCGCAGGCCGCTGGGGGGGGGCGTAATAGCCCTCGAAGTCGTCGAAATCCACGTCCGCCATGCTCTGCCCCACTGCGCGCGGGGCACGCCCCGGCGCTGCTTGCCTGTTACGCCCCGGCGGATGCATGTTTTCAGCGCATTTCTTCGACCGGAGTGACCCCCAAGATACCCAAACCGGCGCAAATCACAACGCCTACGGCCCGGGCAAGGGCGATTTTCGCCTGTGAAACCACAGGATCGTCCTGCAGGAAGCGCAATCCCGGCTCATCGTTGCCGCGGTTCCACAGCCCGTGCAGGTCCGAGGCAAGCTCGTGCAGGTAGAAGGCGATGCGGTGCGGCTCGTTCGTGCGGGCCGCGATCTCGACCAGCCGCGGCCATTCGGCCAGCTTGGCGATCAGCGCAATCTCGGCCGGGTGGTCGAGCCGGTCGAGATCCGCGCCGGCCAGCGCCGCGTCGGCCACGTCCATCCCCTGCTCGCGCGCCTTGCGCAGCACCGAATTGATCCGGGCATTGGCATACTGGACGTAGAAGACCGGGTTCTCCTTCGACTGCTCGAGCACCTTGTCGAAGTCGAAATCCAGCGCCGCATCGTTCTTGCGCGTCAGCATGACGAAGCGCGTGACGTCCGGCCCCACCTGCTCGACCACGTCGCGGAGCGTGACATAGGTGCCGGCGCGCTTCGACATCTTGAAGGGCTCGCCGTTCTTCCACAGCTTCACCAGCTGGATCAGCTTGATGTCGAGCGGCACGCGCCCGTCCGACAGCGCGGCCACGGCGGCCTTCATCCGCTTGACGTAGCCGCCATGATCGGCGCCGAAGATATCGATCAGCTGGTCGAAGCCGCGGGTCACCTTGTCGTAGTGATAGGCGATGTCGGGGGCGAAATAGGTCCAGCTGCCGTCGGATTTCTTCACCGGCCGGTCCACGTCGTCGCCATGCGCGGTCGAGCGGAACAGGGTCTGCTCGCGCGGCTCCCAGTCCTCGGGGGTCTTGCCCTTCGGCGGTTCCAGCACGCCTTCGTAGATCAGGCCCATGTCCTGCAGGCGCTGCAGCGCGGCCTCGATCTTGCCGGTCCCGTAGAGCGCCTTTTCCGAGGAATAGACATCCATCTCGACGCCGAGGGCGGCCAGATCCTCGCGGATCATCTGCATCATCATCTCGGTGGCGAACTCGCGCACGTCGGTCAGCCAGTATTGCTCGCCCTTGTCGAGCAGGCTGTCGCCATACTTCTCCTTCAGCGCCTCGCCCACCGGGATCAGATAGTCGCCGGGGTAGAGCCCCTCGCGGATCTCGGGCTCGAGCCCGTGCGCCTCGCGGTAGCGTTCGTAGGCCGAGCGGGCCAGCACATCGACCTGCGCGCCGCCGTCGTTGATGTAATATTCCCGCGTCACGTCCCAGCCGGCAAAGGCCAGAAGCCGCGCCAGCGCGTCGCCCACCACCGCGCCGCGGACATGGCCCACATGCATCGGCCCGGTCGGGTTGGCCGAGACGAATTCGACGTTCACCCGCTGGCCCGCGCCGATGGTCGAGCGGCCGTAGGCGTCGCCCGCCTGCAGCAGGCTGGCGACAAGCCCCTGCCAGACCGCCGGCCGCAGCCGCAGGTTGAGAAAGCCCGGCCCCGCCACCTCGGCCGACAGGATCCGAGGATCCGCCGCAAGCCGGGTGGCCAGCGTCTCGGCGATCGCGCGCGGCGGCTTGCCCGCGGGCTTGGCAAGCACCATCGCCGCGTTGGTGGCCATGTCTCCGTGGGCCGGATCTCGCGGCGGCTCGACCGCGACGGCGGACAGGTCGAGCCCTGCGGGAAGCTCGCCCGCCTCGGCCATGGCGCCAAGCTCGGCGGTCACGAGAGAACGGATTTCGGTGAAGAGGTTCATTCGGGGCTTGTCCTGATTGTTGCCCCGGCTTTGCCAGAGGCGGGCGCACAGGTCAATGGCGCCCGCCCCAGCCGTCAGCTCCGCCCGTCGCGCCAGTCGTCGAGCGCCGCATTGGCTTCGCCCTGGGTCGCGGGCGCCGCTCCGGCAGCCACCGCCCCCGCCGCGCCCGGATGACGGGTGCGGAAATAATGCGCCTCGCGCGAGCCGAAGTAGAAGCCCACGATCGCCGCCAGCAGCCACCAGAGCGGATCGGGCACGAGGGCGAGACCCGACATGCGCCGACCGAAGCTCTCGGGATCGACCATGGCGAAGATGAAGAGCGCAAGCGTTCCGAAGGCGAGCATCGGCCGCGGCAGCCGGTTCACCCCGTTCACGAACCGGTCGAACCCGCCATTGCCGGGATTGGCGAACTCTTCGGAATATTGTTGCAGCGCCTCGCCCTGCATCTCGGCCGAGAGCTCGATCTCGCGCGTGGCGTTCGGGCGGAAGACCTCCGCCACATCCTTTACCGCGGCCCCGAGAGTGGCCACGCCGTCGCCGCCGGCGATGATGCGTCCGATCAGGCCCATGAGGCGGTCCTTTCCCGATGCTGCGCCTCGGTCAGGCGGTAGCGGGGCGCCATGAACTCTTCCGCCCGGAGGATCCAGCCGCCCTTTCCGCCGTCCTTCCTCCGGGCGTACTTGCGCGACGAGGGCCGCCCATCGGCCAGCGCGTAATAGAAGTTGCGCCGGGCGATGGCGTAGGCATCCGCAAGATGATCGGGCGCGGCCTCATGGGCCGCCTGCGTCTGCCGGATGGTCTGGGGCCCGATGGCCCCATCGGCGGCGCAGGGAAATCCCATCTCGGACACGAGCCGCTGGAGGATCTTCACCGCGTTTGAGCCGGCGTTGACATACATGTCGAAGAGGCCGGGATGCAGCACCTCGGGGAGGTTGCCGATGCCGGGGCGGCGGAAGTAATGTTCGACGAAGATTGCCTCGGCCTGCGCGCGGGTAAGGACGCGCACATCCTCGACGCCGATGCGCCCGTCGCCCGTGGTGTCGAAACCCAGACGCCGCAGCGTGGCGATGGTGACGCCGTATCTCGTGGCCCCGCCCGGATCGTCAGGGTCGTTCACGAAGCCGCCCTCGCGGGCGACGATCTCTTTCGCAATCTGCTGGACCGTCTGCATCTCACCCTCGTCTTCAGCCGGAGGCCAGACTGGGGGAGGAGGTTCAAGCCGTGGTTAAGACCGCGCGCGGCGGAGCGGTGAGAGCGGGGGCTCTGCCCCCGCACCCCCGGGATATTTCCGCGAGAATGAAGGACGGACGGCGCCGCATGAGAGGCGGCGCGGGAGCGGCCGGTCAGCCCTGGGGCTGGTCCTCGGTGTGCTGGAAGACGCCCTGTTCCTTCAGCGCATCCACCACTTCCTTCGGCATGTAGGTCTCGTCATGCTTGGCGAGGATCTCGCTGGCCTGGAAGACGCCGTCCACGAGGCGGCCGGTGCCGACCATGCCCGCATCCTCGGCGAAGAGGTCGGGCAGGACGCCGGTGAAGCTGACGGGCACGGTCGCGTTCGTGTCGGTCACGCGGAAGGTGACGGTCTCGCCCTGCCCCCGCACGAGGCTGCCCTTCTCGACCAGCCCGCCGATGCGGAACACCTCGGTCTCGGACGGCGGCGCCTCGACCACCTGCGTCGGCGAGCGGAAGAAGTTGATCCCGTCGCGCATGGCGTAGCCGATCAGGGCCGTCGAACCCGCCAGCGCCACGAAGGCCAGCGTGATGATCTGGATGCGGCGTTTCTTCTTCAGGCCCTTCATGTCACCCTCTTGGCAGAACGGCTCTTACGGGAAGACCGGGGCGAGCCGGAGGCCCGCCGCCTCGTCCAGCCCCAGCATCAGGTTCGCATTCTGGATCGCCTGCCCCGAAGAGCCCTTGCACAGGTTGTCCAGCACCGCCACCACCAGGGCGCAGCCGGGGATCCGGTCCCCGATCACGCCGATATGGACGTAGTTGGACCCCCGGATATCCCGTGTCGAGGGGAGCGCGCCAAAAGGTAGCACCTCAAGGAACGTTTCCGTGAGGTAGCGGTCCGCGAGGGCCCGGTGCACCGCTTGCGGGTCGCCCTTGACATGGACGCTGGCAAGGATGCCGCGGTTCATCGGCGTCAGATGCGGGGTGAAGCGGACCTGCACGGGCCGCCCGGCGATCTTCGAAAACTCCTGGTCGAACTCGCCCAGGTGGCGGTGCGTGCCGCCGGCGGAATAGGCGTGCGTGCCCTCGGACAGCTCGGCATGGAGGAGGTTCTCCTTCAGGCTCCGTCCCGCGCCGGAGACGCCGGCCTTGAGGTCGATCAGGATGTCGTCGAGGTCGATGACCCCCGCCTCGATCAGGGGCCGGATCGCATATTGGCCGGTCGCCGCGTTGCAGCCCGTGCCGGCCACCAGCCGCGCGCCACGGATCTCGTCACGGTAGAATTCGGTCAGCCCGTAGACCGCTTCCTTCTGCAGCTCGGGCGCGGAATGCGGCTTGCCATACCAGGTCTCGTAGGCGGCCGGATCGCGGAGGCGGAAGTCGGCGGAGAGATCCACGATCTTCAGATCGCGCGGCAGGGCCGAGATCACCTCCTGCGAGGTCGCGTGAGGAAGGGCGCAGAAGGCCAGGTCCACGTTCGAGAAATCGATCTCGTCGATTTTCTGCAGGCGCGGCAGGTCGAGATGGCGCAGGAACGGAAAGACCTCGAACATCGCCATGCCCGCCTTGCGGTCGCCGGACAAAGCCACGATCCGCATCGAGGGATGGGTGGCGATCAACCTGACCAGCTCGGCGCCCGTGTAGCCCGAGGCTCCGAGGATGGCGATGTTCTGAACCATGTGTCTCTTTTCCGTTTCTTTCGGTCAGGCGGCCTCGAAGGCGATGCGCCGGCGCAGGAACTGCGTGGCCTTGTTCGAGACCGACCGGGGGTCGCCCGTCGTCAGGAACTTCGACTCGGTGCCCTGCCCCACGAACTCGGGCCTGCGGGCCAGATAATCCGCGAGGCTTTCGGCCACAAGGTTGGCCTGCGAATAGACGGTGACCTCCGGCCCCAGCGCCTCCTGGAAGACGGCCTCCATCAGCGGATAATGGGTGCAGCCGAGGATCGCGGCCTGCGGATGCGGCATCCGCCGCTTGAGCGCCTCGACATGGCTGCGCACCAGCGCCTCGGCGAGGATCTCGTCGCCCTGCTCGATCGCATCCACCACGCCGCCGCAGGGCTGGGCCTCGACATCCACGCCGATGGCGCGGAAGGCCAGTTCGCGCTGGAAGGCGCGGCTGGCCACGGTCGCGGGGGTGGCGAACAGCGCCACATGCTTCACCGCCACCTCGCGCGGGGGGCTGTTGTCGCCCCACTGCCGCTCTGTCAGCGCCTCGATCAGCGGCACGAAGACGCCAAGCACGCGCTTGTCCCGGGGAATCCAGCTCTCCTGCATCCGCTTGAGCGCCGCGGCCGAGGCGGTGTTGCAGGCCAGGATCACCAGATCGCAGCCCTCGGCCCAGAGCCGCTCGGTCGCGGCGCAGGTCAGGGCGAAGATGTCGTCGGCGTCGCGCACGCCGTAGGGTGCATGGGCGTTGTCGCCGAAATAGACGAAGGGCACCTCGGGCAAGCGCCTCTGGACCGCATCAAGAACCGTGAGGCCACCGAGCCCCGAATCGAACACACCAACCGCCATGCCTGCCCCCGCCCCTCAGGACTTTTCTGTTCGGTCAGCATAGGATCATGCCGCGCAAGACGGAAGCGCCGAGGTGGCGCCATCCGACTTATTCCGCAGGGCCCGCGGCCCCCGCAGCGGACGCAGGAGACCGCAGCGCCCGCGGGCGCCTGGGACTACTCGGCCGCCATCGGCAGGGGCGCCCCGCCCGCGCGGATCGCCGCCAGAAGCTCGGCCCGGCGGTGCGCGGCCTTCTCGGCGCTGGCCTCCTTCACCGGCCCGTAGCCGCGGATCGACAGGGGCAGCCTCGCCAGCTCGCGGCCCGGTTCCATCGTTTCGGGCGTCAGCGCGGGCAGGATCTCGGCCATGTCGGCCTCGAACTGGGCGATCAGGCGGCGTTCGAGCCGCCGCTCGGGGTTCCGGCCGAACGGATCGAGCGGGGTGCCGCGCAACGGCTTGAGCGCCGCGAGCAGCCGGAAGGCCGGGATCATCCACGGGCCGAACTGGCGCTTCCTGGGCCGCTCGTGGCCCTTTCCGGCCAGGAACGGCGGCGCGAGGTGGAAGGTCGGGCGGAAGTCGCCGTCGAACTCGGCCCGCGCCCGCGCCATCGTGTCGAGATGCAGCCGGGCCACCTCATATTCGTCCTTGTAGGCCAGAAGCTGGTAGTAGCCGCGCGCCACATCCTCGCGGATCTCTGGCGGGGCGCGGTCCACCAGCGCGCGAAAGCGCCGCGCGAGACGGCGGGACTGGTAGCCGACCAGCCGTTCGGCGCGGTACTCCACCGGATCGACGGGCTTGGGCGGCTCGGGCTGCAGGAGGCGGGCGGCCTCGGCCGGATGCAGCACCGCCCAGCGGCCGAGGGCAAAGGCGCGCGCATTCCGCTCCACCGCCGCGCCGTTCAGTTCGATCGCGCGGTGGATCGCTTCGGCCGACAGCGGGATCAGCCCCTTCTGCCACGCCGCCCCGAACACCATCATGTTGGAATAGATCGAGTCGCCCATCAGCGCCCGCGCAAGCTCGGTCGCATCCAGGAAGGCCACCCGATCCTGAAGCCGCGCCTGAAGCGAGACCTGCAACCGTTCCGAAGGCACGCGGAAGTCGGTGTTCCGGGTGAACTCGCCCGTCACGATGTCATGGCTGTTCACCACAGCCCCGGTGCGGCCGGTCGCCATCAGGCCCACGGTCTTCGCACCCGCCGTCACCACGAGGTCGCCCCCGATCACCGCATCCGCCTCGCCCACCGCCACGCGGATGGCGCTGATGTCCGAGGGCTGCTCGGCGATGCGGCAGTGGATGTGGACGGCTCCGCCCTTCTGGGCGAGGCCCGCCATCTCCATCATGGCCGCGGCCTTGCCGTCGATGTGGGCCGCCATCGAGAGGATCGCGCCCACCGTGACCACCCCCGTCCCGCCGACCCCCGTCACGAGCAGGTTGTGCGTGCCCCGGATCGTCGGCAGATCGGGCTCGGGCAGGTGCGGCAGGTCGATCTCGGCCGTCGCGGCCTTTCGCGTCTGCGCGCCTTCGAGCGTGACAAACGACGGGCAGAAGCCGTTGAGGCAGGAGAAATCCTTGTTGCAGGAGGATTGGTCGATGGCGCGCTTGCGCCCGAGTTCCGTCTCGACCGGCACGATCGAGACGCAGTTCGACTGCACGCCGCAGTCGCCGCAGCCCTCGCACACGTCCGTGTTGATGAACACCCGCCGGTCGATGTCGGGGAAGGTGCCCCGCTTGCGGCGGCGCCGCTTTTCGGCCGCGCACGTCTGGATATAGACGATGGCCGAGACGCCCGGGATCTGGCTGAACCTCTTCTGCACCTCCATCAGGTCGGCGCGCTCGTGGATCTCGATGCCACCGGGGAAGCGTGACAGATCCACCTCCTCCTTCGCGTCATGCACGACCGCGATGTGATCCACCCCCATCGCCTGGATCTCGCGCACGATGCGGTCGGCGGAAAGGTCGCCCTCGTTGTGCTGGCCGCCGGTCATGGCCACGGCGTCGTTGAAGAGGATCTTGTAGGTGATGTTCGTGCCTGCGGCGAGAGCCGCCCGGATCGCCTGCACGCCGGAATGGTTATAGGTGCCGTCGCCGAGATTCTGGAACACATGCGGGCGCTTGGAAAACGGAGCTTCGCCGATCCAGTTCGCGCCCTCCCCGCCCATCTGGGTGAAGCCCACGGTGTCGCGGTCCATCCATTGCACCATGTAATGGCAGCCGATGCCCGCATAGGCGCGGCTGCCCTCGGGCAGCCGGGTCGAGCTGTTGTGCGGGCAGCCCGAGCAGAAATAGGGCAGCCGCGCCGCAAGGTCCTGCGCATTGTCCGCCCGGCGCGCCTCGGCCAGCCGGGCGAGGCCCGCCTTGACCCGGTCGGTGCCCCGGCCCTCCTCGATGAGGATCGCGCCGATCTTCTCGGCGATCCCGACAGGATCGAGCGCGAAGCGTGTCGGAAACAGCTCTTCCCCCCGATCGTTCTGCCAGCCGTAGATGCGCCGGCCGCGGCGGTCGTTGAAGATCGCCTCCTTGGCCTGCACCTCGATCAGCTTGCGCTTTTCCTCGACGCAGACGATCAGTTCGAGCCCCTCGGCCCAGTCCTGAAAGCTGCGGAAGTCCATGGGCCAGACCTGCCCCACCTTGTAGGTGGTGATGCCCAGCCGCTCGGCCTCGGCCTCGCCGATCCCCAGCAGGGACAGCGCATGAACAAGGTCGAGCCAGCTTTTCCCGGCGGAGACGAAGCCGATCTTCGCACCCCGACGGCCCCAGACCCGCCGGTCCATGCGGTTGGCATGGCTGAAGGCTTCGGCCGCGAACCGCTTGTGGTCGATCATCCGGGCTTCCTGCGCGACAGGCGTATCGACGAGGCGGATGTTGAGCCCGCCCTCGGGCATGCGGAAGTCGGGCAGGACGAAAGTCATGCGGTCGGGCCGGCCGTCCACGACCGCTGTCGCCTCGACCGTGTCCTTCATGGTCTTGAGCCCGACCCAGACGCCCGCAAAGCGCGACAGCGCCCAGCCATAAAGCCCGTAATCGAGGATCTCCTGCACGCCCGCCGGCGAGAGGACGGGGATATAGGCATCGACCATCGCCCAGTCCGACTGGTGCAGCGTGGTCGAGCTTTCGCCGGTATGGTCGTCGCCCATCGCCATCAGCACGCCGCCGTGGCGCGAGGTGCCGGCCATGTTGGCGTGGCGCATCACGTCGCCGGTGCGATCCACCCCCGGCCCCTTGCCATACCAGAGCGCGAAGACACCATCGAAGCGCCCCTCGCCGCGCAGCTCGGCCTGCTGGCTGCCCCAGATGGCGGTCGCCGCCAGATCCTCGTTCAGCCCCGGCTGGAACAGGATGTCCGCGGCCCTGAGGTCCTTCTCGGCGCGCGCCATCGTCAGGTCCACCGCGCCCAGCGGCGAGCCGCGATAGCCGGTCACATAGCCCGCGGTATTCAGCCCCGCCGCCCGGTCGCGCGCCTTCTGCATCAGCATCAGCCGCACCATGGCCTGCGTCCCGTTCAGCAACACCGGCGACTTCGTCAGATCGGTGCGGTCGGACAGCTTCACATCCTGCCTGCTCATAGGTCTCCTCCCAGTGCCTTTGAACATGACTCCATGTTAGGTCAAAAATGCTGACCTACAAAGCGGTTTCCGAGCCATGTTTCCGTTGCAACCCGGTTATGCAATCCGTTAGGGATCATTGCGCACGGGCCGCCTGACGCGGCGGAGGATTGCGACATGGACTGGGACAAGCTCAGAATCTTCCACGCTGTCGCGGATGCGGGCAGCCTGACCCATGCCGGCGACACGCTCCACCTTTCGCAGTCGGCGGTCAGCCGCCAGATCCGGGCGCTGGAAGAGAGCCTGAACGTGACCCTTTTCCACCGTCACGCGCGGGGGCTGATTCTCACCGAGCAGGGCGAGCTTCTGTTCGACGCGACCAGCCAGATGGTCAAGCGGCTCGAGGCGGCGGCCGCGCGGATTCGCGACAGCGAGGACGAGGTCTTCGGCGAGTTGCGCGTGACCACGACCACCGGCTTCGGCACCCTCTGGCTCGCGCCGCGGCTGGTCGGACTTTACCGCAAGTATCCCGCGCTGAAGATCGACCTGATGCTCGAGGAGCGCGTGCTCGACCTGCCGATGCGCGAGGCCGATGTGGCGATCCGCATGAAGGAGCCGAGCCAGGCCGATCTGATCCGCAAGCGCCTCATGTCGATCCGCATGCGCCTCTATGCCTCGCCGGACTATGTGGCCGAGCACGGAATGCCCGAGAAGATGGAGGATTTCTCGCATCACCGGCTGATCTGCCAGCTTCCGGGGGCGCCTCAGGTGGCGGCGGGGGCGGCGCTGGTACAGGAGATCATGACGAACGACATTCCTTCCACCCTCACGGTGAACAACTACTTCGGCGTGCTTCAGGCGGTGCTGAACAATCTCGGCGTGGGCGTCATGCCGGACTATCTGGCCGTGGCCTTCCCGCAGCTGGTCCGGGTCATGCCGGAGGTCGAGTCGAACGACGTGCCCGTGTTCCTCGCCTACCCCGAGGAACTGCGCCACTCCAAGCGGGTCGCGGCCTTCCGCGAGTTCGTGATGGAAGAGATCTCGCTCTACCGCAGGCAGCAGCAGACCTGAGCAGGATCGCCGGGCCGTGCGGCGGGAAACCGCCGCCCGACGCTAACCGCATGGCAATGCAGGAAAAGATGGATCAGCGGCTCAGCTATGCGCCAAACGCATGACGGCCATGCCGCCGATGCAGCATCATGGCGCTTGATCGCGACGAGTCGCGGCCCTACATCGCCTCTCGAAGCGGGTGATCGAGAGTCTCTCTCGTCCGCTTCATACCTCCCTGTTGGACTTGGGCCGAGCTTCTGCTCGGCCTTTTTTTTGCTTTCTGCACAGCTTTGTCGGAACGCACATCCGATGGGCCTTTTGCAGCGCCGATGCCGAAGGGCGCAGCAGGGCAAGGACGGTGGGGCGAAAAATCTTGGGCCGCGGCGCGGTGCGCCTCCTTCCCCTGATGGCCGTTCCGTCCTATGAGGCGCCAAAGCCCCTGCCGCGGAGAGATGTGCCATGACCGAGCCCGAAATCACCCCCGAGCTGATCGCGGCCCACGGCCTCAAGCCCGACGAATATGAGCGCATCCTCGGCATCATCGGGCGCGAGCCGACCTTCACCGAACTCGGCATCTTCTCGGCGATGTGGAACGAGCACTGCTCCTACAAGTCGTCGAAGAAATGGCTGCGCACGCTGCCCACCACCGGCCCGCAAGTGATCTGCGGCCCCGGTGAAAACGCGGGCGTGGTGGATATCGGCGACGGTCAGGCGGTCATCTTCAAGATGGAAAGCCACAACCACCCCTCCTACATCGAGCCCTATCAGGGCGCGGCAACCGGCGTGGGCGGCATCCTGCGCGATGTCTTCACCATGGGCGCGCGGCCCATCGCGGCGATGAACGCGCTCAGCTTCGGCGAGCCCAGCCACCCCAAGACCGCCCACATCGTCAAGGGCGTGGTGGAAGGGATCGGCGGCTATGGCAACGCCTTCGGCGTGCCGACCGTGGGCGGCGAGGTGCGCTTTCACCGCGCCTACAACGGCAACTGTCTGGTGAACGCCTTCGCGGCGGGCCTCGCGGATGCCGACAAGATCTTCTATTCGGCCGCCTCGGGCGTGGGGATGCCGGTGGTCTATCTCGGCGCCAAGACCGGCCGTGACGGTGTGGGCGGCGCGACCATGGCCTCGGCCGAGTTCGACGACACGATCGAGGAAAAGCGCCCGACCGTGCAGGTCGGCGACCCCTTCACCGAAAAGCGCCTGCTCGAGGCCTGCCTTGAACTCATGGCCTCGGATTCGGTGATCTCGATCCAGGACATGGGCGCGGCCGGCCTCACCTGCTCGGCGGTCGAGATGGGCGACAAGGGCGATCTCGGCATCCGGCTGCAACTGGACAATGTTCCGCAACGCGAGGCCCACATGACGGCCTACGAGATGATGCTCTCGGAAAGCCAGGAGCGGATGCTCATGGTGCTGAAGCCCGAGAAGGAGGCCGTCGCCCGCGCGATCTTCGAGAAATGGGATCTCGACTTCGCCATCGTCGGCGAGACCATCCCCGAGGACCGCTTCCTGATCCTGCACGGCAACGAGGTGAAGGCCGACCTGCCGCTGAAGGCGCTGTCGGGCACCGCGCCGGAATATGACCGCCCGTGGGTGGAGACGCCGCCTGCGGCGCCCATGGCCCCGGTGCCCGAGGTCGATCCGATCGACGGCCTCAAGGCGCTGATCGGCTCGCCCTCCTACGCGCACAAGGCCTGGGTGTGGGAGCAGTATGACAGCCAGGTGATGGCCGATACCGTCCGCGCGCCGGGCCTCGGCGCGGGCGTGGTGCGGGTGCATGGCACGCCGAAGGCGCTGGCCTTCACCTCGGACGTGACGCCGCGCTACGTCAAGGCGAACCCGTTCGAGGGCGGCAAGCAGGCCGTGGCCGAAGCCTACCGCAACCTGACCGCGGTCGGCGCGAAGCCCTTGGCCACCACCGACAACATGAACTTCGGCAACCCGGAAAAGCCCGAGATCATGGGCCAGTTCGTCGGAGCGATCAAGGGCATCGGCGCCGCCGTGGCCGCGCTCGACATGCCGATCGTCTCGGGCAACGTCTCGCTCTACAACGAGACCGACGGCGTGGCGATCCTGCCCACCCCCACCATCGGCGCGGTCGGCATCCTGCAATCGCTCGGCGAGCTGATCGCTGGCCAGCCCGAGGAAGGCGACGTGGCGCTGGTGATCGGCGAAACAAGGGGCCACCTCGGCCAGTCCGCGCTGCTGGCGGAACTGCTCGGCCGCGAGGACGGCGACGCCCCGCATGTCGATCTCGACGCCGAGAAGCGCCACGGCGAATTCCTGCGCGCCAACCGCAAGCTGCTCTCGGCCGCGACCGACCTCTCGGACGGCGGCCTTGCGCTGGCGGCCTTCGAGATGGCCGAAGGCGCGGGGCTGGGCCTCACGCTGACGCTGACGGGCACTGCGCAACTCTTCGGCGAGGATCAGGCGCGCTATCTGGTCGCCGTCCACCCCGACCAGACCAAGGCGCTGCAGGCCGCAGCCGAAGCCGCTGGGGTGCCGCTCCAGCAAGTCGGCCAGTTCGGCGGCGAGGAGGTCACGCTCGGCACCGCCTCGGCGCCGCTGGTGGACCTGTCGCGCCTCTACCGCGGCGCCTTCGCGGCCGCCATCGGATGATGTTTTCGCGGGCAGAGGCGACGCAGCCCCTGCCCGCAGCCCCCGCGCCGCTTGCGCGCGTCCTGCATGCGTCATACATCTTTCGCAAGAGTGACCGCACAGGAACCCCCGCCCCATGGCCATGGAAGCCCAGGACATCGAGAACCTCATCCGCGCCAGTTTCCCGAAGGCGAAGATCACCATCACCGACCTTGCAGGCGATGGAAACCACTGGGCGGCTGAGGTGGTCGACGAAAGCTTCCGCGGCCTGAACCGTGTCCAGCAGCAGCGCGCGGTCTATGCCTCGCTCAAGGGCAAGATGGACGGCGCGCACGGCGAACTTCACGCCCTCGCGCTGACCACCAAGGCCCCCGACTGAGCCCAACCCATCATCGATGACCGCGTGAAGGCGCGGCCCAACCACGAGGACGATCCAACATGACCACCACCGTCGAAGAACAGCTCCGTGACCTCGTCACCACGAACGACGTGGTCCTGTTCATGAAGGGCAGCAAGACCATGCCCCAGTGCGGCTTCTCGAGCCGCGTCGCAGGCGTGCTCAACTACATGCAGGTGGCCTACAAGGATGTGAACGTGCTCGAGGACGCCGACATCCGCCAGGGCATCAAGGACTTCTCCGACTGGCCCACCATCCCGCAACTCTACGTCAAGGGCGAGTTCGTGGGCGGCTGCGACATCGTCACCGAAATGACCCTCTCGGGTGAGCTTGACCAGCTCTTCGAAGCGAAGGGCGTCACCTACGACAAGGCCGCCGCTGACAAGATCCGCGAAGCCAACGCCTGACCCCTCCGGGCGCGCCTGCGGGGCGCGCCCCCGCTCCCTGCGCGCGAACCGCAGGCCATGACGTGCGCCCTCCGCGCAACAGCCGCCCCTCTCACTCTTGAAAAATATCCTCGGGGGGAGCCGCCCGTCCGGGCGGCCGGGGGGCAGACAGCCCCCCGCCTCCGACACCACCCCTCAAGACCCGGCCTCAGGCGCGAGCGCGCTCCTCGACCCGCTCGGCCATGGCCTCGGCCCGCGCCGCAAGCTCGGCCAGCGCCTCCTTCACGCCCTCGGGGATCACGGGGACCTCGATCCGCTCGGGCTCCGGCGCCGGACGGGCCTCGAGTTCGGCCACCTGCTCGCGCAGCCGGCGGATCTCCTCGTCCACCCCCGCCATCCGGTCGGCCAGCATCAGCCCGGCCATCAGCAGCATCCGCGACTCCGTCATGCGGCCCATCTGCTCGACCACGGGCGCCGCCTCGGCATCGAGCATGGCTGCGGCCGCGTGCAGGAACTCCTCCTCGCCCGGCTGGCAGGCGACCTCGAAGGTCTTTCCACCGATGGCAATGCTCAGTTCAGGCATCCGAACGGCCCTCCGCGATCAGGGGTTGCAGCGCCGAGAGCACCTCGTCCACCTCGGCGGCCTCGGTGGCGCGGGCCGCGCGCAGCGCCTCGAGCTCGACCACCATCGAGCGGTTGAGCAGATGCGGGTCGGCCATGCCTTCGGCCGTGGCCTCGCGCAGGCTGCGCAGCGCCTCGCGCAGCTGCCCCGTCGTCTTCTTCATCCGCTGAAGCTCCAGCCCCTGCACGTCGAGCTGCCGCGTCAGCGCCTCGACCTGCTCCTCGAGCTGCCCGATCCTGGCCCCCTCGCGCTCCTTCACGGCCTTCAGCCGCTCGGTGAGCTGGGCATTGACCATCCGCTCCTCGTCGAGCTCGGCCTGCAACGGGTTCTCTGCCGGCATCACGGGGATCGCGTCGATCCCCGCTCCGATCCGTTCCAGGGCGGCCGTGAGCCGCCGCTCGAGTTCCACCATCTCCTGCATAGGTCTGCCTTTCCGTTCCGTTCCGGCCGGGCCGTCCACATTTCGCTTGCGCGAACATGAGGCGGCACATTGTCGCGCGAATCACATTCGCCCGGCGCTTTTCCCCGATCTTATCGTCGGTTGCCCCGCGATGCGCCCCCCTTTGGCATGAGAAAGAGCCCCACGCGCTTGATCTTGCCGGTCGGGCTGATATGCAGCCCTGAAGCGGTGCGCGCAAGAAGCCGCGCCCGGGGGCATCCAAGTCGGAGAATTGCCGTGGACATACAGAGCCTGCGCGAGCAGCACCCCGATCACTGGAAGAAAGCCTGCGCCATCCGCGCGCTGACGCTCGACGCCGTGGCGGCGGCCAATTCCGGCCATTCCGGCATGCCGATGGGCATGGCGGACGTCGCAACCGTCCTCTACGAAAAGCACATGGTCTTCGACGCGCAGTCCCCCGACTGGCCGAACCGGGACCGGTTCGTGCTGTCGGCGGGCCACGGCTCGATGCTGGTCTATTCGCTGCTTCACCTGACCGGCGACCCCGAGTTCCCGATCGATCAGATCCGGAACTTCCGCCAGTGGGGCTCCCGGACCGCCGGCCACCCCGAGAACTTCCTCGCCAAGGGGATCGAGACCACGACCGGTCCGCTGGGCCAGGGCCTGGCGATGTCCGTGGGTCTCGCGATGGCCGAAGAGTCGCTCCGTGCCCGCTGGGGGGCGAAGATCATCGACCATTACACCTACTGCATCGCCGGCGACGGCTGCCTGATGGAGGGGGTGAGCCAGGAGGCGATCGGCCTCGCCGGCCGGCACGAGCTGTCGCGCCTGATCGTGATGTGGGACAACAACGGCATCACCATCGACGGCAAGGTGGCGCTGTCGGACCGCACCGACCAGAAGGCGCGTTTCGCCGCCGCGGGCTGGGATGTGTTCGAATGCGACGGCCATGACCCGGCCGACATTGACCGCGCCCTGACCGAGGCGAAGGCCTCGAAGGGCCCGGCCTTCATCGCCTGCACGACCCATATCGCGCTCGGCTCTTCGGCGCAGGACACCTCCAAGGGCCACGGCGCGCTGACCGATGCCAAGCTGATCGCCGACACCAAGGCCGCCTATGGCTGGACCGCCGGGGCCTTCGAGATCCCGGCCGACGTCAAGACGGCCTGGGAGGCCATCGGCTCGCGCGGAGCCGAGGCCCGCAAGGCGTGGGACGAGCGGTTCGCCGCCCTGTCGGACAGCAAGCGCGCCCTCTTCCAGCAGCAGTTCTCGTGCGAGCCGCCGAAGAAGCTCGCCGCCACGATCCGCGCCGTGAAGAAGGACGCGGTCGAGAAGATGCCGAAGGTCGCGACCCGCCGCGCCTCGGAGATGGTGCTGGAAGCGGTCAACCCGATCATGACCGAGACCATCGGCGGCTCGGCCGACCTGACCGGCTCGAACAACACCAAGACCGCGGATCTGGGCGTCTTCGACCCGATCAACCGCAAGGGCCGCTACGTCTATTACGGCATCCGCGAACACGGCATGGCCGCCGCGATGAACGGCATGGCGCTGCACGGCGGCCTGCGGCCCTACGGCGGCACCTTCATGTGCTTTGCCGACTACTGCCGCCCGGCGGTGCGCCTTTCGGCGCTGATGCACATGCCGGTGGTCTATGTCTTCACCCATGACTCGATCGGTCTGGGCGAGGACGGGCCGACCCACCAGCCGGTCGAGCACCTCGCCATGCTGCGCGCGACGCCGAACATGCTGGTGTTCCGCCCGGCCGACCTGACCGAGACCGCCGAGGCCTGGGAGATCGCGCTGTCCGAGAAGGCCACGCCCTCGGTGCTGGCGCTGTCGCGGCAGAACCTGCCGGCGGTGCGCAAGACCCACACCAACAAGAACCTCGTCTCGCAGGGCGCCTATGTGCTCGAAGAGGCTACGGCCAAGCGTCAGGTGATCCTGATCGCCTCGGGCTCCGAGGTCGAGGTGGCGCTGAAGGCCCGCGAGGCGCTCGAGGCCGAGGGCATCGGCACCCGCGTCGTCTCGATGCCCTGCATGGAGCTGTTTGCCCGCCAGGACGAAGCCTACCGCCGCAAGGTTCTGCCGCCGGGCGCCGTCCGCATCGCCATCGAGGCCGGCGTCCGCATGGGCTGGGACCGCTGGCTTCTGGGCGAGCGCGGCCGCGAGGGCAAGGACGGCTTCATCGGCATGTCGGGCTTCGGCGCCTCGGCCCCGGCCGAGCGGCTGTTCCAGGAGTTCGGCATCACGCCCGAGGCGACCGTCGCCAAGGCCAAGGCCCTGCTCGGCTGAACGGCCCCGCCTGCCGCAAGACATGGCCCCGCCCGATGGAAAAGCCTCGGGCGGGGTTTTCTGTCGGGTCATGCCGAGCAACCGTCCGCAATCCGGTGCCGAGGGCCGTCAGCCGCAGAGAACCGTTCCTCGTCAGGTTGGCAGGGTCTGCGCGTTCAGCCCGCGAAGCCGCCGCTCCGGCCTGCGGAGGGCCGGTAACACCCGGAAGGTGAGGTCAACCACGGCCGCCGTTCATACGGAACCGAGCGGTCAAATCAGGCTGACTGGCGGGAGTGGAGCGGGTGAAGGGAATCGAACCCTCGTCGTAAGCTTGGGAAGCTTCTGCTCTACCATTGAGCTACACCCGCGACAGACCCTCACCTAAGACACGGACAGGGCTTCGTCAAGCGGTTGCTGCGGGGGCTTGGCCCGGGCCGTTCCGTCTGGACGCCCTTTTCGCGCACAACGTCTTGCGGCATTCTCCGCCGCCGGACCGACAGGGAATCCCATGACGCGCCTGACTGCCCTCATCTCACTGCTGCTGCTGCCCGCCTGCCAGGGGCCCGCCATGCCCGAGCCGCCCCGCCTCCCCGATCTGGCGCAGGGCGTCCGATCGGAAAGGCCGGCGGCCGAGCCGGGCCAGTGCTGGGCGGGCGAGGAGAGCCGCTGGTTCCAGGCCCCCTGCCCCGATGCGATGACCCCGGAGCGGGTGGCAACGCTGCAACGCGCGCTGGAGGTGCGGGGCCTCCACAAGGGCGCGATCAGCGGAGAGATGGACAAGGCGACGCGAGCGGCGATCCGCAGGTTTCAGGAACCGCTCGGCCTCGACAGCGACCGCCTGTCGATCGAGGCCGCCCGCTATCTGGGGGTGGTTCCGGTCGAACTTGACCTGCCCGAGCCGGAGGAGGAGGAGGCGCCCGGCGACCCGGCTTCGGCCTGAGCCGGCCGCCCGCCTCGACCGGGCCACCGCCGCCCCCGCAGGACGAAAAGCGCCGCCCCGAGGGGCGGCGCGACAGTCATTCGGTGATCGTGAGAGCCACAAAGCGCGGATCACCGCCCCGTCGGATCAGAAGGAGGAGCGACTTGCGCCCGGCCTCGCGGGCCTCGTCCACGCGGTCCTGCAGATCCTTGATCGTCATGACCTTCTGCTGACCCGCCTCGGTGATGACATCCCCCTCGCGCAGACCCTTGGAATAGGCCTCGGACGCCGTATCCACATCCGTCACCGCGAGCCCCTCGGTGCCCGGCGGCAGGCCCAGCTCGGCGGCCTGCTCGGCCGTGAGCGGAGCCACCGTCAGGCCCAGAAGATTGGCGGTCGAAGGTTCCGTCGGGGCCGACTCGACGGACGCCGCCGGTCCCTCACCCTCGGCTTCCTCCCGGCGCCCGAGCACCACGGAGAGCGTGCGGGTCTTGCCCTCACGCATCACGACCACGCGCACGGCCTCACCGATCGGGGCATCCGCCACGCGGCGCACGAGATCACGGGTGTCAGCTACCGGCGCGTTGGCAAAGGTCACGATCACGTCGCCCGACTGCATCCCGGCCTCTTTCGCAGGCCCCTCGGGCACGTCCGTCACCAGCGCCCCCTTCGCCTCGGAAAGCCCCATCGCCTCGGCCACGTCCGGCGTCACGTCCTGGATCCGCACGCCAAGCCAGCCGCGCCGCGTCTCGCCGAACTCGCGAAGTTGCTGGACGACCTTCACCACCACGTTCGAGGCCATCGAGAACCCGATCCCGATCGAGCCGCCGTTGGGCGAGAGGATCGCCGTGTTCACGCCGATCACCTGACCGTCGAGATTGAAGAGCGGCCCGCCCGAGTTGCCGCGGTTGATGGCCGCGTCGGTCTGGATGTAGTCATCGTAGGTGCCCGAGAGCGCCCGGTTGCGCGCCGAGATGATCCCCGCCGAGACCGAAAAGCCCTGTCCCAGCGGGTTGCCCATCGCCACCACCCAGTCGCCCACCCGCGCAAGATCCGAGTTGCCGAAGCTCACGAACGGGAGCGGCTGGTTGCTCGAGACCTTGAGCAGGGCGATGTCGGTCTTGGGATCGGTGCCCACGAGCTTCGCCTCGAGCTTGTTGCCCGAGAAGAACTCGATCTGGATGTCGTCCGCTCCTTCAATGACATGGTTGTTGGTCACGATGAAGCCGTCTTCCGAGATCACGAAGCCCGAGCCCAGCGCCTCGGAGCGGCGCGGCCCACGCTCGCGGTTCTGCGGATCCATGAAGTCGCGGAAGAAGTCCTCGAAGGGCGAGCCTTCGGGCACAAGCGGAGAATTCTGCGTGGGCGCGGCGACCACGGTCGAGGTGGTGATGTTCACCACCGCCGGGCTGATCTTCTCGGCGAGACCGGCGAAACTGGCCGGGGCCCCCTGCGCATGGGCCGAAACGGCCTGCGCAAGCGCCAGCCCCAGGCCCAGCATCAGCGCGAGGAAAAGGCGCCATGCGGCGATGGGCACCGGTTCCTTCCGGCGGGCGATGGAAATGGCGTGAGACTGCACACCCGACTCCTTTCGAAATGCGGGGCGCGCCGACCGTGACTGAAACGCCCCAAGATGACAGTCGGGCAACACGCGCCGCAATGCAAATGGCGTGTGGGCCCGTCAAGCGCATGTGAAGCCTCCCGGCCTTCGCCGGGAGGCCCGCAGTCACTGGGCCGTCGCAGGGGCCGGGGCCGCCGGCGCCGCGGCCGTCGGCTGACCGACCGGCGCACCGGCCTGATCGCCCGGCTCTTCGCCCGCGGGCGCCTCTCCATCGCCGGCCGGGGCCGGGGCGGCTTGGGCGGGGGCCGCGGCCAAGGGACCGCCTTCGGGAGCGCGGTCGGTGCGCAGATACTGGAAGAACTCGCTGTCCGGCTGCATCACGATCGACGAGCCACCCGATTGCAGGGCCCGCTCGTACGAGGTGAGCGACCGGGTGAAGGCGAAGAACTCCGGGTCGCGGCCAAAGGCCCCGGCGTAGATCGAGTTGCGCTGCGCATCGGCCTCACCCCGGATCACCTCGGCCTGACGCCGCGCCTCCGACGTCACCTCGACCACCGTCCGGTCGGCCGCCGCACGCACGCGCTGCGCGGCCTCGTTGCCTCGGGCGATCTCGTCCGCGGCCTCGCGCTCACGCTCGGCGCGCATCCGGCCATAGGTGGCGGCAAGGTTCTGCTCGGGCAGGTCGGTGCGCGTCAGCCGCACGTCGATGACATCCACCCCCAGCGCCTGTGCCTGACGGCGGGCGAGGTCGCGGATCTGATTCATCAGCACCGTCCGGTCCTCGGACAGCACGCGGATCGAGGGCACGCCGCCGAGCACTTCGCGGATCGCCGGGCTCATGATGCGCTGGAGGCGCGTCTGGGCGGCGTCGATGCCGCCAACCCCCACCGCCTCGCGGAACTCGACCACATCGACGATGCGCCAGCGTGCGAAGGCGTCCACAACGAGACGCCGGTCGTCGAGGGGCGTCACCTCGATGGGCTGCGTCGGCAGGCCGAGGATCCGCCCGTCATAGCGCACGACCTCCTGGATGAGCGGGATCTTGAAGCCGATGCCCGGCTCTTCCTTGACCGCTTTTACCTGGCCGAACTGCAGGACCAGCGCCTTCTCGCGCTCGTCCACGATGAAGATCGACGAGAAGCCGATCGCCACCAGGATTGCGAGGATGGGCAGTATGAGAGAGCTGCGGTTCATCAGTTGGCCTCCCCGCCGTTGGTCGCCGCGCGGGCGGCGGCGGAGTTGCGACCCAGTTCGTTCAGGGGCAGGTAGGGCACCACGCCAGAGCCGCCCTGTCCGTCGATCCCGTCAAGGATCACCTTGTCCATCGAACCGAGCACCTTCTCCATCGTCTCCAGATACAGGCGGCGGCGGGTGACGTCGGGCGCCTTCACATATTCGTCGTAGATCGAGATGAAGCGGCTCGCTTCACCCTCGGCGTTGTTCACCACCTCGGCGCGGTAGCCTTCGGCCTGTTCGGTCAGCCGCGCGGCTTCACCGCGGGCGGCCGCCGTGACGCGGTTGGCATAGGCGTCGGCTTCCTTCTCGAGCCGGTCACGCTCCTGCTGGGCCGCCTGCACTTCGCGGAAGCTGTCGATCACTTCCTGCGGCGGGTCGGCCTTGTCGAAGTTGACGCGGACGACGTTGATGCCGGCCTGATAGCTGTCGAGGGTGGTCTGCACCGCCGCAAGCAGATCCGAGGCGATGATGCCGCGGTCACGGTTGAGGATCGGAGACAGCTCGGACCGCGCGATGATGTCGCGCATCGCCGATTCCGAGACGGCGCGGATCGTGTCGCCCGGATCCGCAAGGTTGAAGAGGAATTGCGCCGGATCCGAGATGTTCCAGACCACCTGGAACTCGATGTCCACGATGTTCTGGTCACGGGTCAGCATCAGCCCGTTGTCGGTGTCGCCGCCGCGGCCGGTGCCGATGTCGGTGGTCCGTTCCCCGGTAACCTGCACCACTTCGGCCGTCACGACCGGCCAGGGCGCGAAGTTCAGACCCGGCGTGCCGATGTCGCTGAACTCACCCAGGAACAGCTCGACCGAGCGTTCCTCCGGGCGCACCGTGTAGAAGGACATGAAGGCCCAGACCCCCACCAGCGCCAGCGCGCCAAGCGCGAGACCCTGACGGGTGAAGAGCGGACCCATCGGGTTGCCCCCGTTTCCGCCTCCGCCGCCGCGTCCGCCGTTCGGACGGCCACGGCCGCCCATCAGCACACGCAGCTGTTCCTGCCCCTTCTTCACGATCTCGTCGATCTCGGGGATCTGCGAGCCGTCACCACCGCCGGGACGCCGCCCGCCGCGGCCGTCACGCCCATCCCTGTCGCCGCGGTCGCCTCCGCCTCCGCCCCAAGGTCCTCCGTTGGACATATAACCCTTTCCCTTTTCCTTGCCTGCCGCCTTAACTGGTCATCAAAAAAGCAAATTCAAGCCGTTCGAACCGGTTTGCGCAGGGTCACGAGTTCCTCGGCCATCGTGGGATGAACCGCGACCGTCCGGTCGAAGTCCTCCTTCGTCGCCCCCATCTTTACCGCGATGGCGGCCAGCTGGATCATCTCGCCCGCGTTGGGCGCGACGATGTGACAGCCAAGAACCTTCCGGCTGGCCTGGCTGACGATCAGTTTCATGAGCACGCGATCCGGCCGCCCGGCAAAGAGCGACTGCATCGGCCGGAACGCCGCCGCATAGACCTCGATCGGCTCCTGCTCGCGCGCGGCCTCTTCGGTCAGGCCGACCGAGCCCAGCTCGGGCTGGGTGAAGACCGCCGAGGGCACAAGCTCGTGATCGGCCGTGCGCGGCTCTCCCTTGAAGACGGTATCGGCAAAGGCGTGCCCTTCGCGGATGGCGACCGGGGTCAGGTTGATCCGGTCCGTCACGTCGCCCACCGCATAGATCGAGGGCACGCAGGTCTGGCTCCAGTCATCGACCGGGATCTGGCCGTGGCGCCCAAGCTCGATCCCCAGCGCCTCGAGGCCAAGGCCCGCGCTGTTGGGCCGCCGCCCCGTGGCATAGAGAACCGCTCCGAACTCCCGGTCCGATCCGTCGGTGGTGATCGCGCGCACCCCACCCTCGGTCCGTTCCAGCCGGATGACGTCGGTTCCGCACTTGATCTGGATGCCGCGGTCGATCATGGCGGATGAGACATGGCCACGGGCCTCGTCGTCGAAGCCGCGCAGGATCTGCGCCCCACGGTAGAACTGACAGACATCGACACCCAGCCCGTGCAGGATGCAGGCGAATTCGCTGGCGATGTAGCCGCCGCCCACCACGAGGATCGACTTCGGCAGGGTCTCGAGCCTGAAGACGTCGTCCGAGGTCATGGCCAGCTCGCAGCCGGGGAAATCGGGCACGAAGGGCCGCCCGCCGGTCGCGATCAGGATGTGCTTTGCGGTGACCTCCCGGCCCGAGGCGAGCCGCACCGTATGGGCGTCGGCCACCATCGCGCGCTCGTCGAAGATCTCCACCCCCGCCGAGGTCAGGCCCGAGCGGTAGGCCGCCTCGAGCCGGTCAAGCTCGCGATCGAGGCTCGTGCGGAACCTAGGCCAGTCGAACCCGCCGATCGAGGCGTCCCAGCCATAGGCGCGGGCGTCCTCGACCGCGTCCGGGTAGCCCGAGGCGAAGACCATCAGCTTCTTGGGCACGCAGCCGCGGATGACGCAGGTGCCGCCCATCCGGCTCTCCTCCGCGAGCGCCACCTTCGCGCCCCCTTCCGAGGCCGCGATCCGGGCCGCGCGCACGCCGCCCGAGCCGCCGCCGATCACGAACAGGTCATGGTCGAAGGCCAAGCTCACTCTCCCAGGTCGGCGAAGATGTTGCACGAGGCGCCGAGATCCACCTGCCCGTCCTCGGTCAGACCGGACTCGAGATCACGCACCGTCACCCGGCCGTCGCCATGCCCCACCACCACCGTGTCACAGATGTCGATGAAGAGCCCGTTCTCCACCACGCCCGCGATCTGGTTCAGCGTGAGGGCGAGCTGGCGCGGATGGCCGATGCGCGTCAGGTGCAGGTCGAGGATGTAGTTCTTCTCGTCCGTCAGCAGCGGCGCCTCGCCCGACCGGCGGAGCGTCACCTCGCGGCCAAGGACATCCAGCCCGATCAGCGCCTCCTCGATCAGCATCCTGGTGCTCTGCCAACCGAAGGGGATCACCTCGACCGGCAGCGGGAAGGCGCCCAGCTGCGCCACCTCCTTGGCCGCGTCGGCGATCACGATCATCCGGTCCGAGGCCGTCGCCACGATCTTTTCCTGCAACAAGGCGGCACCGCCGCCCTTTATCAGGTTGAACTCGCTGTCGAACTCGTCGGCCCCGTCGATGGTCAGGTCAAGCCACCGCGCCTCGTCGAGGGTCACGACCGGGATCCCCAGCTCGCGCGCAAGCTCGGCCGTCCGGGTCGAGGTCGGCACGCCCTGCACCCGCAGCCCCTCCTCACGGACACGCTCGGCCAGGCAGCGCACCATCCAGGCCGCGGTCGAGCCGGTTCCAAGGCCCAGCTTCATGCCGTCCTGCACGAAATCCACCGCGCGGCGGGCGGCGGCGAACTTGGCGGTGTCGATGGGGGAAAGTTCTGCAGGCATCCTCTGTCTCCGCTGGGGCGCCCCCCGGTTATAGGCACGAAGCCGGGGCCGTGCGAGGGGAAAGCTGCACGAGGGCGGATCGGGGCCCGCAAGCCACAGTTGAAGATTTTCACGTTTTCATGCATCCTGAACGCACATTTTCGCGTTTCCTTTTCATGCAGACCTTAGTTCAGGAACCCTTGCCATGAGTAACCTCAGCCAGACGCACTCTCCCCAACACCTCCCGGACCGCCGGACGGGCGCGGATTTCACCGACGCCATCCTGCGCGAGGCCGCCTGTCAGGCGATCGTGGACTCGCTGCGCAGTGAAGGCCCGCTCGCTCCGGCAGGCTCGGGCGACAGGCACAACTGACCGCCGCGCCCCCCGCCAGGGCGGGCGATGACGCGAATTGCGCGGCGAGGTCGTTTCCAGCGTGTCCGCGACAGGCCGTCGCACCTATCTAGGAAGGACGCCCTGCCCGAGGTCCGCGCATGTTCCTGTCCGTCTTCGACATCTTCAAGGTCGGTGTCGGCCCCTCCTCGTCGCACACGATGGGACCGATGGTGGCCGCCGGCCGCTTCCTCGACCGCCTGCGGGCAAGCCCGTTCCACGCCCACGGCCTGCGCGCCTCGCTGCACGGCAGCCTCGCCTTCACGGGCGTGGGTCACGCCACCGACCGGGCCACCATCCTCGGCCTCGCCGGCTTCGAGCCCGGCAGCTATGACGCCGCCCGGGCCGAAGAGACGCTCGCCGCCATCCGCGCGACACGCCGGATCGAGGCGCCGGGCCTCGGCCCGCTCCGCTTCGACCCCGAAAAGGACCTGATCTTCGACTATGGCCAGCCGCTGCCGGGCCATGCCAACGGAATGCGGCTCACCGCCACCGACGCGCAGGGCGACGTGCTCTTGTCAGAGGTCTATTATTCGGTCGGCGGCGGCTTCGTGCTGACCGAGGCCGAACTGACCGAGTCGAAGTCCAACCGCCCCGCCTCGGGCCCCGCCGTTCCCTTCCCCTTCGAAAGCGCGCAGCAGATGCTCGGCATGGCCGAGGCCTCGGGCCTGTCGATCGCCGCGATGAAGCGGGCGAACGAACTGGTCTTCCGCAGCCCGGCCGACCTCGACCGCGGCCTCAAGCGGATCTGGCAGGTGATGAACGACTGCATCGAGCGCGGCATGGCCACCGGCGGCACCCTGCCCGGCGGCCTCCACGTCCGCCGCCGCGCCCAAGGGATCCGCGAGGCGCTCCTGGCCGAGCGCGGGCTGAACATGACCGCGCCCCATACGATCAACGACTGGATGAGCCTCTATGCGATGGCCGTCAACGAGGAGAACGCGGCCGGCGGCCAGGTGGTGACGGCGCCGACCAACGGGGCTGCAGGCGTGGTGCCCGCCGTCCTTCGCTACTGGCTCGACCACGTTCCCGGTGCCAGTCCCGCGAAACTCCCCGACTTCCTGCTCACCGCCGCCGCGATCGGGGGCCTCGTCAAGCACAATGCCTCGATCTCGGGCGCCGAATGCGGTTGCCAGGCCGAGGTCGGCTCGGCCGCCGCGATGGCCGCCGCAGGTCTGGCCGCCGTCCTCGGCGGCACGCCCGCGCAGGTCGAGAACGCCGCCGAGATCGCGCTCGAACATCACCTCGGCATGACCTGCGACCCGGTCCGGGGCCTCGTCCAGGTGCCCTGCATCGAGCGCAACGGGCTCGGCGCGATCAAGGCCGTCTCGGCGGCAAGCCTCGCGATGCGCGGCGACGGCGAACATCTGGTCAGCCTCGACGTCTGTATCGAGACCATGCGCCAGACCGGACGCGACATGAACGAGAAATACAAGGAAACCTCGCTCGGCGGTCTCGCGGTCAATGTCCCCAATTGCTGAGCCGTGCCCGACGCCTGCGGCCACTTCCTTCATTCTCGCGGAAATATCCCGGGGGTCCGGGGGCAGAGCCCCCGGCCTTCCCCGTCCGCATCTGGACGGGCCGGAGGGCCTGCGCTAGGCCAAAGCCATGACCGCCCCTCCCGATCGCATCCTCCCCGGCGTCGCGCTGATGATCGCCTTCTGCGTCCTGGCGCCCCTGCTCGACGTCTGCGCCAAGCTGGCCTCGGCCAGCATTCCCGTGGGCCAGATCACCTTCGCGCGCTTCTTCGTGCAGGCGATCCTCATGCTGCCGGTGGTGATGGTGATGGGCACCGACTGGCGGATGGGCCGGCGGATGGCAGGCCTTGTCCTGCTGCGCGCGATCTTCCTGATCCTCTCGACCTACAGCTTCGTCGCGGCCATCACCGTCATGCCGATCGCCGACGCGCTCGCCATCGCCTTCGTCGAGCCCTTCATCCTGCTCCTCCTTGGCCGCCTCCTCTTCGGCGACGAGGTCGGACCGCGCCGGATCGCGGCCAGCATCGTGGGCTTCGGGGGTGCGCTGATGGTGATCCAGCCCTCGCTGGCCGCCTTCGGCCCGGTGGCGCTCTGGCCACTGGGCACGGCTGTCTTCTTCGCCTTCTACATGCTCGTCACACGGCAGATGTCGCGCGGCATGCACCCGGTGACCATGCAGCTGCACACGGCGCTTGCGGGGGTGCTGGTGATGCTTCCCGTCCTTGCGGCGGGAGAGGCCGCCGCAATCCCCACCCTCGATCCGGTCCGGCCGGAGGGATTTGCCTGGCTCCTTCTCTTCGGCGTGGGCTTCTGGGCCTCGGCCAGCCACATCTGCATGACCTACGCGCTGAAGTTCGCCCCCTCGGCGACGCTCGCACCGCTCCACTATCTCGAGATCGTGGCAGCGGTGGGCCTGGGCTACCTCGTGTTCGGAGATTTCCCGAACCCGCTGACCTGGGCCGGCATCGGCGTGATCTCGGCCTCGGGTCTCTACATCATCTACCGCGAGCGGCTGTCGGCGCGCCTGCCCGCCACCCCGGCACCAGCGCCCTGAGCGCCTGATCGAGGCGGGCGCGCGGCAGGATGACCAGCATCCCCGGCCCGTCGAACGCCAGCCGCACCTCGGGCTCGGCCACGGCGTTCGAGGTGCCCACCCGGCCGTCGGGGGCGAAGGGGATGCCGTCGATCGGCCAGCGCAGCCCCCGGCTTTCGCCGGTGACCGGGCCGAGCGGAAAGAGCGAGATCCGCTCGCCCACCTTCAGCCGCAGCCTGAGTTCGGGTGGCGCATGGAACACCACGTCCTGCGGCCCGACCAGCAGGCAGACCGGCTCGGTCCGGCGCACGAGCACGTTCATCACAGCAAGACCGTGGTCGATCCGCGCCCCCGCCACACCCAGCGCCAGCACGAAGGGCGCGCGGATGCTGCGCAGGCACTTGTCGAAATCTGTGGTTTCCTGTTCGGGCAGGTGATGCACACGGCCCCGGAGCGCCTCGCGGCCCTCGTGGGACAGCGAATCCATGTCCCCGATCACCGCCTGGGGCAGCCGGCCCAGACGCAGGGCGCTGTCGCCGCCGCCATCCGCCGCCACCAGCACCGGCGCCCGCGCCAACGCCACGGAAAGATCGCGCCGCGTGACGGGTCCGCCCGCCACCAGCGTGACGCCTTCGGTCGATTCAACAATGGGCCGGGTCATCTGCATACTGTATATAAGGACCTGTGGAGGTATGCCCGTACGGAGCCATAATCAATCCTTCAAATCACCCAGATCTCATCGTTGATTTGCAGGGCAGGCAGGTCCCGAACCTGACGAACGCAAGGGAGCGCGCGCAGCCGATGACCGGCGAAACGAAGATCCTCACCGTGACCTGCGGCGGTCTTTGCTGCAGGCTCGAGGGATTCGACGACCCCTTCAGCCTGCTGAAGGACGTGGCGGACCCTCTCCGCGATCTCGCAGCCAAAGGGCTCGCGGGGTCCGACCCGACGGAACTGCGGCGCCTGTTCCGGAAGGACGGCGCGCGGGGCGTCGAGGTCGAGGTGACGGCGGAAGGGCTCGTCCTCCGTCCGGCGCCGGAGGAGGACGCAAGCCTGGCGGCGCGCCTCAGCCGCCTGCGGTCGGCGGTGGAAGAGGTGCGGCGGCCCCGGCCCCGCACGTCCCCCGCGGCGGCCGGGTCCATGCCGGAACCTGCGCCGCCCGCGCACGGGCCGGGTGCCCCGGGCCGGCCGCCATCAGACCTGGGCCCTGCCCCGGCCCCCGAGGTCGAGGCCCGTCTTCTTGCGCAGATCCTGATGCCGGAACATCCGGACGCACCGGACAGCGCCCCTCCCCTTCGTCTCGAGCATCCCTGCCCGCCCGGCACGCTGGCCACCGAGGCGGATGACATGGCGATCCGCACCCTCGTGGCCGAGACCCGAGCCCTCCAGGAGCGCGAGGAGGCCGAGGAGCGGGCCCGGACACTCGACCGCGCCCGCGCCCGCATCGCCATGCCCCGCACGGAGCCCGATCCGCTGCTGCTCCAGGAACTGTCTCGGATCGAGACCGATCTGGCCCATCAGCCGGCGCCCTTCGCAGCCGGCCGGCAGCTTGCCGAGGCAACCGGCGAGGATGCGGTCGAGCGGATCCTCGACAAGACCACGAACGAGATGCGGGCGCCCGAGAGCCGGCGACGGATCTCGGCGCTATCCCATCTCAAGGCGGCCGTGGCGGCCACCGTGGCCGACCGGATGGCCGGAGGATTGCCCGCCGGCGGAGAGACCCGGATGGACGCCTACCGCGACGATCTTGCACGGGTGGTCCGGCCGTCGGACCTGTCCGCGCCGCTGCTGCTGGGATTGGAGCAGAGGATCGATCCCGCCCGCCCCGTGCGCACTGGTTCACCCGGTGTCACTGAGAACGCGCGGGAGGCGGACGCGCTGCAGGATTCGGCGCCCCTCTCCGGTGACCTGCCCGAGCATGACGGGGCGGACGGCACGGCCCGCCGGCTGCGGCATTAGGCAGCCCCAGCCGGACGGGGCTGCACTTGGATCTGCCGTCGGAGCCTCCGGCGGGGATATTTGGGCGAGAATGAAAGGCAGGGGCGGCGCCGGGGGGGGGGGGGGGGGGGGGGGGG
>NZ_VDEK01000027.1:0-53418 GCF_007668225.1 Cereibacter sediminicola
GCATCGCCATCGCGAACGAGCCGCCCTTCACCGCCGTCGCCGCCGACGGCACCGTTTCGGGTGCTGCTCCCGACGTCGCGCGCGAGGTATTCAAGCGGCTCGGCGTGCCCGAGGTCGTGGCCTCGATCAGCGAATATGGCGCGATGATCCCCGGCGTTCAGGCCCGCCGCCACGACGCGATCACCGCGGGCCTCTTCATGAAGCCCGAGCGTTGCCAGGCGGTCGCCTATTCCGAGCCGATCCTCTGCGATGCCGAGGCGTTCCTGCTGCCGAAGGGCAACCCCAAGGCCTTAAGGTCCTATGCCGACATCGCGGCCGATCCCTCGGCCACCATCGGCGCCCCCGGTGGCGGCACCGAGGAAAAGCTGGCGCTCGAGGCGGGCGTCCCGCGCGAGCGGGTGATCGTGGTGCCGGACGGCCAGTCGGGCCTGAAGATGCTGCAGGACGGCCGGATCGACGTCTACTCGCTGCCGGTGCTGTCGATCTCGGACCTGATGGCGAAGGCCGCCGATCCGAACCTCGAGATGCTGGCCCCCGTCGAAGGCGCGCCGGTCTATTGCGACGGTGCCGCCTTCCGCAAGCAGGACACGGCGCTGCGCGACGCCTTCGACGTCGAGCTGGCGAAGATCAAGGAGTCGGGCGAGTTCGCGAAGCTCATCGAACCCTATGGCTTCTCGGCCGAGGCCGCGAAATCGACCAGCCGCGCCGAGCTTTGCGGCGAATGAACCGGTCGGCGGACGGGATCCCCGTCCGCCCCTTCTCCTTCCTGCACGACAGCCCGGGGTACCGCGCGCAATGACCGACTGGTCCGGATATCTGACCCTGATCGTCGAGGGGGCGCTGATGACGGCGCAACTCACCCTCTACGGCTCGGCGCTTGCCCTCGCGGTCGCCTTCGCCGCGGGCCTTGCGCGGCTGTCGCGCTTCTTCGCGGTGCGGGCGCTTGCCACGACCTATATCGAGTTCTTCCGCGGCACCTCGATCTTCGTCCAGTTGTTCTGGGTCTATTTCGTACTGCCCTTTGCGGGCGTCAGTCTCTCGCCGCTGGCGGCGGGGGTGCTGGCGCTTGGTCTGAACGTGGGCGCCTATGGCGCCGAGGTGGTGCGCGGCGCGGTCCTGTCGGTGCCGAAGGATCAGGTCGAGGCGACGGTGGCGCTGAACCTGACCCGGTTCCAGCGCATGCGCCACGTCATCCTGCCACAGGCCCTGCCGCTGATGCTGCCGACCTTCGGCAACAACGCGATCGAGCTGCTGAAGGCCACCGCCGTCGTCTCGCTGATCTCGCTGCCCGACATGACCTTTCAGGCCCAGGTGGTGCGGGCGCAGACCGGCAGCACGCTGCTGCCGTTCCTGACGATCCTCGTGCTCTACTACGCGATGGCCACGGCGATTGGGGGCGGGGTGCGGTATCTGGAACGCCGTGCGACGCGCGGCCTCGACGGGGTGCGCTGATGGAATGGGACTGGGCCTTCGTCGCCGAGATCATGCCGGTCCTGCTGCAGGGGCTGCGGCTGACGCTGCTTGTCACGCTGCTGTCGGCGGTGGTGGCGGCGGTGCTGGGACTGGTCTTCTCCATCGCCCGCCGCTCGCCGCGCCGCTGGATCGCGCGCCCGGTGGGCTTCTCGGTGGACTTCATCCGGGGCACCCCGCTTCTGGTGCAGCTCTATTTCATCTTCTACGTGCTGCCCGATGCGGGTGTCCTGCTGCCTCCGCTGGTCGCCGGCGTGATCGGAATGGGCCTGCATTACGCGACCTACGCCGCCGAGGTCTATCGCGCGGGCATCGAGAACGTGCCCCGCGGCCAGTGGGAGGCGGCGCGCGCCACCAACCTGACCATTGCCCAGACATGGCGGCATGTGATCGTGCCGCAGGCGATCCCGCCGATGATCCCGGCGCTGGCGAACTACCTGATCGCCATGTTCAAGGAGACGCCGCTGCTGTCGGCGATCACCGTGCTGGAGCTGATGAACCAGGCGAAGTCGGTGGCCAATTCCAGCTACCGCTACGTCGAGCCGATGACGCTGGTGGGCGTGCTGTTCCTCGCCATGAGCCTCGTCTCGGTCGTCCTCTTGCGCTGGCTGGAACGCCGCTACGGAAGGCTTGCCAAATGATCGACCCCATTGTCGCCACCCGCATGCCGCGGCTTGACCCGCGGCCGGTTCCGCACCGGATCGGCCTGATCGCGCTGGCCACAGACCACACGACCGAGGTGGATTTCGCCCGCATCCTCGTGCCCGCCGGCGTGGGCATCTACGTCAACCGCATCCCCTTCGCCAATCCGGTGACGCCCGAGACGCTGCGCGCGATGGAGGCGGATCTGGCCGAGGGTGCGGCGCTGATCCTGCCGGGCGAGGATCTGGACGCGGTTGTTTTCGGCTGCACCTCGGCCTCGGTCTGCATCGGAGATGCGGCAGTGCGCGCGCAGGTGGCGCGCGGAAAGCCCGGTTGCCCGGTGGTCACGCCGGTCTCGGGCACGCTGAACGGCCTGCGGGCGATGGGCGCGCGGAGGATCTCGGTGCTGACGCCCTATTTCGTCGAGACGACCCGGCCGATGGCCGCGATGTTCGAGGCCGAGGGTTTTGCCATCGACCGGCTCACCTGCCTGAACATGGCCGACGACCGTGACATGGCGCGGATCGCGCCGGACGATCTGGTGCAACTGGCCCTAGAGGCGACCGACCCCGCGTCGGATGCCACCTTCATCTCCTGCACCGCCGTGCGGGCGGCTTCGGTCATCGACCGGATCGAGGCGGCGACGGGGCTGCCGGCGCTGTCTTCGAACCACGCCGCCGCTTGGGAGGTCGCCCGCCGCATCGGCCTTGGGGGCGCGCTGGCGCCCGGCCACCTGATGACGCTGGGGCTGCCGGCATGACGCTGCCCGTGACGCTCGACGACATCCGCGCGGCCGAGGCGCGCATCCGCGGACACGTCCGGCGGACGCCGATGCAGGCGGACCCGCGGCTTCCGGGGCTGCTGCTGAAGCTGGAGCATCGGCAGGAGACCGGCGCCTTCAAGCTGCGCGGCGCGACCAACGCTGTCCTCTCGCTACCAGCGGAGCGGCTGGCGCGCGGTGTGGTGACTGCCTCGACCGGGAACCACGGCCGGGCGCTGGCCCATGCCGCGCGGGCGGCCGGCGCGCGGGCGGTGGTCTGCCTGTCGCGGCTGGTGCCGGCGAACAAGGTCGCGGCGGTGCGCGACCTTGGCGCCGAGGTGCGGATCGTGGGCGACAGCCAGGACGATGCGATGGAGGAGGTCGCCCGCGCGGTCGCGGCCGAGGGCCTGACCGAGGTGCCGCCCTTCGACGATCCCGCCGTGGTGGCGGGGCAGGGCACACTGGGGCTCGAGATCCTTGCGGATGAGCCGGCACCCGAGCGGGTGCTGGTGCCGCTGTCGGGCGGAGGGCTGGCCGCGGGCGTCGCGGCGGCGGTGAAGGTGCTGTCGCCGCGGACCCGCGTGGTCGGCGTCTCGATGGAACGGGGCGCCGCCATGGCCGCAAGCCTTGCCGCTGGCCATCCCGTGACGGTCGAGGAACTGCCGACGCTGGCGGACAGCCTCGGCGGCGGCGTCGGGCTTGCGAACCGCGTCACCTTCGCCATGTGCCGGGCGCTGCTCGATGAGGTCATCCTTGTGTCGGAAGACGAGATCGCCGCCGCCATGCGCCACATCCATGCCGCGACCGGCGACGCTGTGGAAGGCGCGGCGGCCGTGGGGGTTGCGGCCCTGCTCGCGGGCCGCCTCGCCCCCGGACCTAGAACCATAGCCATCCTGTCCGGCGCCAACATTTCACCGGACGCTTTTGCCCGGATCCTCGAAAGGCCCGGCGCATGAGGGATCCCGTCATCCTGCTGACCGAGGCCGACCTGCGCGCACTGGTGCCGCTGGATCTTGAAGCCCTCGCCTGCGTCGAGGGCGCCTTCCGCGCGCTGGCGACCGAACCCGTCGCCATGCCGCCGATCCTGCGGCTCGACATCCCCGAGCATCGCGGCGAGGTCGACGTGAAGACGGCCCATGTGCCCGGTCTCGACCACTTCGCCATCAAGATCAGCCCGGGCTTCTTCGGCAATCCCGCGCTCGGCCTGCCTTCGACCAACGGGCTGATGGTGGTGCTCTCGGCGCGCACCGGCCTCGTGCAGGCGATCCTGCTCGACAACGGCTATCTGACCGACGTGCGGACCGCCGCGGCAGGCGCGGTCGCCGCGCGCCACCTGAGCCGCGCCGACAGCGCGACGGTTGCGGTTCTGGGCGCCGGGATGCAGGCCGAGCTTCAGGTCGCGGCGCTGCAACTCGTCCGCCCGATCCGCGCGGCCCGTGTCTGGGCGCGCGATGCGGGCAAGGCGCAGGCGCTTGCGGCGCGGCTCGCGCAGCGCGGGCTGGAGGCTGTGCCGTGCGCCACGCCCGAGGATGCCGCGAGTGGCGCCGACATCGTCGTGACCGCGACGCCCGCCACGACGCCGATCCTGCGCACCGCCCATCCTGGCCAGCACATCACCGCGATGGGATCGGACGCCGAGCACAAGAACGAGATCGCCCCCGACCTGATCGCGCGCGTCACCTATGTCGCCGACCGGCTGTCCCAGACCCGCCTTCTGGGAGAGTTGCACCATGCCATTGCCGCGGGCCTCATTGCCGCCGACCGGGAGTTTCCCGAGCTGGGACAGGTGGTGGCGGGCCTTCGCGCGGGGCGGACGGCGCCCGACCAGATCACGCTGGCCGACCTGACCGGCACCGGCATCCAGGATACCGCCATCGCCGCCCTCGCCGTCGCCCGCGCGACCGCCGCGAAGGCCGGCCAGAGCTTCACCGTCTGACACGAGACCGGGCTGAACTGCCCGAAGGAGGACCTTCCCCGATGACCGAAGTCGACCTGCGGTTCAGCCGCGACGAGTTCGCCCAGCGTCTTGCGAAGACGCGCCGGGCGATGGAGGCGAAGGGGGTGGACCTCCTGATCGTCACCGACCCCAGCAACATGAACTGGCTGACCGGCTATGACGGATGGTCCTTCTACGTCCACCAATGCGTGATCGTGCCGCCCGACGGCGAGCCGATCTGGTATGGCCGCGGGCAGGACGCGAACGGCGCGAAGCTGACCGCCTACCTGCGGCACGAGAACATCATCGGCTATCCCGACCATTACGTTCAATCGACCGAACGGCATCCGATGGATTACCTCTCGGCGCTGATGACCGACCGCGGCTGGGGCAGCCTTCGGATCGGCGTCGAGATGGACAACTATTACTTCTCGGCCGCCGCCTTCGCGAGCCTGACGCGCCACCTGCCGAACGCCCGCTTCACCGACTGCACGGCGCTGGTGAACTGGCAGCGCGCGGTGAAATCGCCGCAGGAAATCGCCTACATGCGCCGCGCCGCCCGCATCGTCGAGAAGATGCACGCGCGCATCGTCGACAAGGTCGAGGTGGGGATGCGCAAGTGCGACCTCGTGGCCGAGATCTATGACGCGGGCATCCGCGGCGCCGAGGGCTTCGGTGGCGACTATCCGGCGATCGTGCCGCTGCTGCCTTCGGGGCGCGACGCAAGCGCGCCGCACCTGACCTGGGACGACCGGCCGATGAAGGCGGGCGAAGGCACCTTCTTCGAGATCGCGGGCTGCTATCACCGCTATCACCTGCCGCTGTCGCGGACGGTGTTCCTCGGCAAGCCGACGCAGGCATTCCTCGATGCCGAGAAGGCGACGCTTGAAGGCATGGAGGCCGGCCTTGCCGCCGCGCGGCCGGGCAACACCTGCGAGGACATCGCCCGCGGCTTCTTCGACGTGCTGGCGAAATACGGCATCCTCAAGGACAATCGCACCGGCTATCCGATCGGCGTGAGCTATCCGCCCGACTGGGGCGAGCGCACCATGAGCCTGCGTCCCGGCGACCGGACCGTTCTCGAACCGGGCATGACCTTCCACTTCATGACCGGCCTCTGGCTCGAGGACATGGGCCTCGAGATCACCGAGTCGATCCTGATCACCGAGACGGGCGTGGAATGCCTCGCCAATGTCCCGCGCAAGCTGTTCGTGAAGGACTGACATCCATGACCGCGCATCCGAAGCCGTCGCCGATTTCGGCGACGGTGGATTTCGACGCCCCGGGCGTGCAGCACGGGTTCCTGCGGCTGCCCTACAGCCGGGACGATGCCGCCTGGGGCTCGGTGATGATCCCCGTTACCGTGGTCGCGAACGGGACGGGTCCGACGGCCCTGCTGACCGGCGCGAACCATGGCGACGAATACGAGGGGCCGATCGCGCTCTTCGAACTCGCCCGGTCGCTGCGCCCCGAGGAGGTGACCGGTCGGGTCATCATCGTGCCCGCGATGAACCAGCCCGCCTTTGCGGCCGGCACGCGCACCTCGCCCATCGACCGCGGCAACATGAACCGCAGCTTTCCCGGCCGCCCGGACGGGACCGTGACGGAAAAGATCGCGGATTACTTCCAGCGCGTGCTGCTGCCCTTGGCGGACGTGGTGCTGGACTTCCACTCGGGGGGCAGGACGCTCGACTTCCTGCCCTTCTGTGCCGCCCATGTGCTGCCCGACAAGGCGCAGGAGGCCCGGGCCTTCGATCTGGTCCGCGCCTTCGGGGCGCCCTGGTCGGTGAAGATGCTCGAGATCGACGCGGTCGGCATGTATGACACCGCCGCCGAGGAGATGGGCAAGGTCTTCGTCACGACCGAACTGGGCGGCGGCGGCACCGCCAGCGCCCGCACCACCGGGATCGCGATCCGCGGCTGCCGGAATTTCCTGATCGAGGCGGGGATCCTCAAGAGCGAGCCACACCCGCAGCCGACACAATGGCTCGATATGCCGGACGGCGACTGCTTCACCTTCGCCGAGGACGGCGGCCTGATCCGCTTCTGCGCCGATCTGGGCGAGCAGGTCGAGAACGGCCAGACGGTCGCGATGATCTATCCCATCGGCCGGACGGGAGCGGAACCCATCACGCTGAGCGCGCGCCGGGCGGGCCTACTTACCGCGCGCCACTTTCCGGGCTTGGTGAAGCCGGGCGACTGCGTGGCAGTGATTGCCGACGAAGTGGAGGGCTGATCGCGACCTCAGGCGATGCAGCCTTGAGAGCGCGCCGCGACGTGCGCATTATCCGTTTCTTCCGCGGGTCGCCACCATCGGTCGGCCCAACTGCGACGTAGGACGCCACGCAGCTGACCTTGCCCCCGGGACTTGATGCGGTGCCGCCGGAGAATCGCTCGCTCTATGACATGATCGGGCGGCAGTACGGCGTGCGCCCCACGCCGGCCCTGCGGTATATCGAGTTCAGCCTGAACAACGCGATCAGGCCGCGGCGGGTGGGTAGCTTTCGGTTCGCTCCTTCCGGATCGCCGCCAGAACGAGAGCGATGACGGCGGCAAGAAGCTTCCTCAGGTGGGCGAGGATCTTGCGGATGTTGTGGCCGCAGCCGCAGAGCACGGCGAAGATGGCGTCACCGAACGTGCCCTTCAGAAAGCATCGCGCGAGCCTTCCGCCGGTCTTCATGTGGCTGATCTCGGGCTTGATGCTGCTGCGCCGTCGGAGCGCCTTCGCCAGCGCCGGGGTCAGCCCGCGGCGAGTGCCGCTGATCAGGACCTGGGTGTGCTCGACGCCGTGACCCTTGTAACCGCGGTCGACGACGGCGCGTTTGGCCAGACGGCCGGTGAGGATGACCACCTGCTCCAGCGCCTCGCCGAGGGTGTGGCCTTCGTAGGGATTTCCGGGCAGCGACCGCGTGCCCACCACGAAGCCGCCCGTCAGCGTGGTGGCGATGCTGACCTTGGTGCCGAACTCGTAGCGCACCCGAGCCTTGTCCTTCGAGATGCAGTCACCTCCGGCTCATGGAGCGCGTAGATCTTGCCGGGGTCCGCTTGCGCCAGCGGGTGAGCGAGGTGGGATAGATCGGCGGGCGATGCTGAAAGAAGGTCTCGCCGGTGAAGTGCTGAAAGTACGGGTTCTCCACCCACCGGGCGACCACGGCCTCATCCGACAGCCGGAAGGCGTGCTGGAGATAGAGCAGACCAGCGACCAGCCGCGGCGACGTCGCCGGACGGCACGTCGTGGACGGGAAGAACCCCGCCCATTCCCGTTCGAAAAAGTCCCAGTCGATCAGCGCTGCCAGTGCAACCAGCTCGTGGGCAACCAGCTCGTGACGCAGGTCGATCATGTCGACGCGGCGCGGCCGGAAAAGATCGTTCTGCTCGGGAGGACGGGGGCGGTGCTTCATGCCACGGGCCGAAATTGCAGGGTTCTGGGCCGGATCCTATGAAATCCTGCAGGACACTGCGACAGAAACCTCCGGTTTCTGGCTATGTATCAACCACTTCGCCGTTGTTCAGGCCGGACTATCGAGGCGGTTCCCGCCTTAGGCGAGGACGCGGCCCTTCTGGAAGTGCCCGAGGGCAGCCCAATATTGGGAATCGAGTCGGCGGCCTTCAACCCGCCCGACGAAGCGGTCGAATTTTTCGTCGCGCTTCACCTGACTGACCGGTTGCGGCCGCATTTCACGATCTCGGTCGTGTCGCAAATGCTGTGGAAATTCCCCTGGCGGCGTACTCCGGGCATGGCAGGTTCGGTTTCTCAGGCTGCACGGTCAAGAAGCATCGGCTCGAGAGGCTGGGACAGCGTCTCCCAGCCGTCGACCTTGCGCATCTGGATCTGGCCGGACGCCAGCAGCGCCCAGAGCAGCATCGGCACGGTCTCGGCACAAGGCGACACCGTCCGGGTCTTAACCCGGCGGCGGAACTCCTCGTTTAGCCGCTCGATGGCGTTGGTGGTCCGGGCCGACTTTCATTGCGGCGGGTCGAGGCGGGTGAAGCTGAATAGCCAATCCCCCGCTTCTTCCAAGCTGTCGGCCACCGCCCGGCGCTTGAGCCGCCATTCGCGGAGGAAGGCCTTTCGGCGGGTCTCGATCTCGGCGACCGTACTGGCGTAGATCATGTCGCGGTAGTCCTCAGTCAGCTCGTCCTGAAGGGTCTTCGGCGCGTGAGCCAGCAGGTTGCGGTGCTTGTGGACCCTACAGCGCTGGATCGGCAGGTCTTCACCCCAGAGCGCGGTCAGTGGGCCGCGACGCTCTTGCAAGACATCTGTAGGACGACCAAGCGGTTCCGTTTCAGACATATTTTGACTGCTCGAAGAGCGAACAGCCGAAACAGGCTGTACGGGACCTTGCTGCGCAGTGCTCAAGCGACGGCTTTGCGGAACCGAATTCCAATCGGTCGACCGGCACGTAAGGGCCTAGCCTGCTTGCCGCGACCTGACGCCGCAGGGGCGGAGAGTAGCCGGTAGGGCCAGCAGCATTGCATCCGCAGAAATCGGCGATAGCAGCCTTTCATGGCTCTCCGGGGAGCGAAGGAGTGAGCAGATACCGACCAGCGTGGACGCGCCGCACTAGAGTGTGATCCTGGCTTCACCCCCGGACTCTCGATCAACTCGGACGCAGACGCTTGTGGCGGTCGAATAGCAGATCCTCGCTGCCGTATGTGGCAATTAGGGCGGCGGCCCTTCGATCGGACTGCCACGGGTGGGAACCTGAGGACTTCATCTGGTCCAAACAATCCCAAGCCTGGCCGATGCGTACGCTGCCTATAGCCTCACCCGCCGCAGCCGAAGGGCGCTTGCGATGACGGACACCGACGAGAGGCTCATGGCGGCCGCCGCGATCATCGGCGAGAGCAGGAGGCCCGACCACGGATAGAGCACCCCCGCCGCCACCGGCACGCCGAGCGCGTTGTAGGCGAAGGCAAAGAACAGGTTCTGCTTGATGTTCCGAAGGGTGGCCCGCGCGAGCTTCCTGGCCCGGACAATCCCCATCAGGTCCCCGCCCAGAAGCGTGATGCCCGCACTCTCCAGCGCCACGTCCGCTCCCGTCCCCATGGCGATCCCGACGTCGGCCGCAGCCAGCGCGGGCGCATCGTTCACCCCGTCGCCGGCCATGGCCACGCGCCGACCCTCGACACGCAGCGCGTCGATCAGCGCCTTCTTGTCGGCCGGCAGCACGCCGGCGCGAACCTCGTCAATGCCGAGACGCCGGGCGATCGCCTGCGCCGTGCGCTCGTTGTCGCCCGTGGCCATGATGATCCGCAGTCCATCCGCGTGAAGCTGCCGGATCGCCTCTGCGGTCGAGGCCTTGACGGGGTCCGCCACCGCCACCAGACCGGCCAGCCGCCCGTCGATGGCCAGGAACATCGCCGTCTTGCCTTCGGCGCGGAGGGCGTCCGCCGTCGCTTCCGAGGTGGAGGTCTGCATCCCGAGATCGGTCATCAGCGCCGCATTGCCAAGCGCCACGGAGTGCCCGGCGATTACACCCTTCACGCCTTTTCCGGTCACGGCCTCGAAGCTCTCTGCGGCCAGAAGCGCCAGCCTGCCCGCTTCGGCACCCTGCACGATGGCCTCGGCCAGCGGATGCTCGGACCCGCGCTCGAGGGTCGCGGCGGCGGCCAGCACTTCCCGCTCGGTGAACTCGGCCAAGGCCACCACGTCGGTCAGCTTCGGCTTCCCCTCCGTCAGCGTTCCGGTCTTGTCCACGATGAGCATGTCCACGCCGGCCATCCGTTCGAGGGCCTCGGCATCCTTGATCAGCACCCCCGCCTGCGCTCCCCGGCCCGCCGCCGTGGTGATCGAGATGGGGGTTGCGAGCCCGAGGGCGCAGGGACAGGCGATGATGAGCACCGAGACGGCGGCGGCCGTGGCGAAGAAGAACGCCGGATCCGGACCCGCAAGCCACCAGACGAGGAAGGCGAGCACCGCCACCGCGACGACCGTCGGCACGAAGATCGCCGAGACGCGATCCGCCATGCCCTGGATGGGCGCGCGCGAGCGGCGCGCGTTCGCCACCATCTCGACGATCTGCGCGAGCACGGTATCGGCCCCCACCCGGCTCGCCACCATGACGAGCGAGCCGTTGCGGTTCAGGGTTCCTCCGTTCACCCGGTCCCCCGGGCCTTTCTCGACCGGCATCGGCTCGCCGGTCAGCATGCTTTCATCGACCGCCGAGTGGCCCTCCAGCACCTCTCCGTCCACGGGCACCGCCTCGCCAGGCCGGACCCGCAGTCGGTCGCCGGCCAGCACATTTTCAAGGGGCGCGTCGTATTCCTGCCCGTCCGGCAGGATGCGGCGCGCCACCTTCGGCGCGAGGTTCAGGAGAGCGCGGATCGCATCACCCGTCCGCTCGCGTGCGCGGAGTTCCAGCACCTGGCCCACGAAGACCAGCGCGATGATGACGGCGGCCGCTTCATAGTAGGTGCCGACCATGCCGTCCATCCGGTAGGCCTCGGGGAAGAGGCCGGGCAGGAAGGTCGCAGCGATCGAGTAGAGCCAGGCGGCACCCACGCCCAGCGAGATCAGGGTCCACATGTTGGCGCTGCGACTTCGGATCGAGTCGAGACCGCGTCGGAAGAACGGTGCTGCCGCCCAGAGCACGATGGGTGTCGCGATGAGGAACTCCAGGTACACCGCGGTGCGGTGACCGATCCAGTCGCGGACGGGCAGTCCCATCGTCCCGCCCATCGTGAGGATCACCAGCGGCACCGAGGCGGCGACGCTGATCCACATCCTGCGGGTGAAGTCCGTCAGCTCGTGCGAGGGCTCGTCCGTCGGAACCATCGGTTCCAGTGCCATGCCGCAGATCGGGCACGAGCCCGGCGCGTCGCGCACGATCTGGGGATGCATCGGGCAGGTGTACTGCGTGCCTTTGGGCGGAGCGGCCACGACCTTCCCGGCGTTGCCCGAGGCGTAGAACCACGGATCCGCTTCGAACCTCGCCAGGCATCCCTCGGAGCAGAAGTGGAAGGTCCGGCCCTGGAACGTCGCGCTGCGGGCGCCCTCCTTCAGGACGACCTTCATCCCGCAGACCGGGTCGATGGCGATGGCGGCGCCCTCGGGAACCGCCGCCTCGTGCCCATGGTGAGCGTGATCGTGCGACCTGGGATCGTTCGGTATCATCCTGCCTCCTGACCCTCCCGGAACTGAAGTTGGCCGATGACGGCCCATGATGGATCCTGCACCTTCCGGAAACTGGAAGGTCAAGCCGGCGTGTCACGCTCACCGGCCCCGGCGTGCGCGGCCCGGGAGGCGTCAGAAGGTCGCCGTTGCGGTCGTTCCATCCGGCGACGTCAGGCGCACGGCTCCGCCGCTGCCCGCGGGAACCGGCGCAGCGGCTTGGCCCTGGAGGACTTCGCCCGCGGGAGCGAGAGGGAATCGCTGCGGCGCGCCTCCGATCACCAGCGTCGCCTGACCCTTCCAGCCCTCGACCGAGACCGGTGCGTCGGAGGCGTCGAACAGGTACACCGTGACGGTCGGGCTCCCGTCCGCGACCAGTTCCGCATGCCACGCACCGGCGTCAACCTTGAGTCCGCCGTGCGGTCCGGGGCTCGGCTCGTGCGCGAGGACGGGAAGCGCGGCGAGACCGAGCAGGACGGCGAGGATCCGGATCATGATGTTCTCCAATCAGAAGGCTTCGATGGGTTTGATGGTGGAGGCCGGGGCTTCGGCCGTGTCGCGGGCCCGGGCGACCAGCCGTTCAAGCGGGCGGCGGCCGTAACGCAGGAACAGGGTGGGCGTCAGCAAGGTGTCGAGGACAGTGGCGGTCACAAGGCCGCCGAAGATGGTGATGGCGACCGGGTGGAGGATCTCCTTGCCGGGCGCGTGGGCATCGATCATCAGCGGCACCAGCGCCGCTCCGGCGGACAGTGCGGTCATCAGCACCGGTGTCAGACGTTCGAGACTGCCCCGCACCACCAGGTCGGGGCCGAACGGCAACCCTTCGTGGATCGCCAGGTTGATGTAGTGGCTGATCTTGAGGATGCCGTTGCGGGCCGCGATCCCGGTCAGCGTGATGAACCCCACCATGGAGGCGACCGACAGCGGCTGCCCCGCAAGCCAGAGCGCGGTCACGGAACCGATCAGCGCCAGCGGAACGCTGGCCATGATGATGAGGACGAACAGCGCGGAGCGGTATCGGCTGTAAAGGATGGCGAAGATGAGCGCCAGCGAGACGAGCGACAGCAGGCCGATTGTCCCCATCGCCTCCTCCTGCGCTTGGAACGTGCCCTCGAGGCTCGCGAAGGTTCCGGTCGGCAGGGCGCGCTCGGCGAGAAGCCTGCGGATGTCCGCGATCACGCGCGCCATGTCCGCGCCGCCCTCGACGTTGGCCAGGACCACGACCCGGCGCTTGCCATTCTCTCGCAGGATCTGGTTGGGTCCATCGGTCTCCACCACGTCGGCGATCTCGCGCAGAGGGATCCAGCCCTTGGGGGTCTGGATCAGCAGACCCTCGAGCCCCGCGGTTGTACGTTCCTCGTCCTGAAGGCGGAGCACGACGTCGAAGCGCCGGTTGCCGTCGACCACGCGCGACACGGTCCGTCCGTTCGACAGACCCTCGAGTTGCTCGGTGACCGCAGCGGGCGTCAGCCCGTAAAGTGCGGCGCGCGCCGGGTCGACGAGGATTTCGAGGTGGGGGATGCGCACCTGCTTCTCGATCTGCAGATCCACCACGCCCGGCACCTGCGCGAGCATCGCGCGATGCTCCTCGGCCAGGGCGCGCAGCATGTCGAGATCCTCGCCGAAGATCTTCAACGCGATCTGCGCCCGCACGCCCGACAGCATGTGGTCGAGCCGGTGCGAGATCGGCTGGCCCACGTTCGTGACCACCGGCAGCACGCCGAGCCGCGAACGGATGTCGGCAATGATCGCGTCCTTGGGCCGCCCCTCCTTCAGGGCAACCTCGACTTCCGAGGAATGGACACCCTCGGCATGTTCATCGAGTTCGGCACGTCCTGTCCGGCGTCCGACGAGTTGAACCTCCGGAACCTCGAGGATCAGGCGTTCGGCGATCAGGCCGACCCGCTGGCTTTCCTGGAGCGAGATCCCGGGATTGAAGAGCATGTTGATGGTCAGCGTGCCCTCGTTGAACGGCGGCAGGAACGCGCGCGGAAGCTGGGTTGCCATTCCGGCCGCGCCGAGAACCCCGGTGAGCGCCAGGGCCATCAAAAGGCGCGGGTGGCGGAACGACCAGCCGAGAAGGCCGCGATTGGCGCGCTTCAGCCCGCGGACGATCAGCCCCTCGTGCTCGTCCAGCCGCTTCAGGCCCGGCAGCAGGTAGAAGCTCATCACCGGGGTCAGCGTGATCGAGACGAGAAGGCTCGCGAGGATCGAGATGATGTAGGCCTGCCCGAGCGGCGCGAAGAGCCGCCCCTCGATGCCCGACAGGGCAAAGAGCGGCACGAAGACCAGCACGATGATCATCGTGGCGTACACGATCCCCGAGCGCACCTCCTGACTGGCGGCGACCACCACGGCGAAGACGGATCGCGGATTGCCGCGTTCGCGGTTCTCGCGCAGCCTGCGGAAGATGTTCTCGACATCCACCACCGCGTCATCGACCAGCTCGCCGATGGCGATCGCGAGGCCCCCGAGCGTCATGGTGTTGATCGACAGGCCCATCAGCTTGAAGACGATGGCGGTGGTCAGGATCGACACCGGGATGGCAGTAAGTGAAATGGCTGTGGTTCGCACGTTCAGCAGGAAGGCGAACAGGACAATTGCCACGACGACCGCCGCCTCGATCAGCACCGTCTGCACGTTGTGGATGGACGTCTCGATGAAGTCGGCCTGACGGAACAGCACCTGATCGGCGCGCACGCCTTCGGGGAGGCTTGCGGTGATGCCCGCCACGGCCGCCTCGATCTCGCGCGTAAGCGCCACGGTGTCCGCGCCCGGTTGCTTCTCGACCGAGACGATCACGGCAGGCTCGCCCATGAAGCCCGCCTCGCCCCGCTTCGCGCGCGCGGCAAAGCCGACCTCCGCCACCTGGGCAAGCGTCACGGCCTGACCCTGGACGGTCGCCACGACGAGGCGCCGTAGATCCTCCATGCCGCGGCCACCGCCGATGTTGCGGATCAGGAACTCCCGTCCGTACTGGTCGGCGAAGCCGCCGCCGCTGTTGCCGCCGAAGCCTGCAAGCGCGTCCTCGACCTGGTCGAGGCTGACCCCCATGCTGCGCAGGGCGGCCGGGTTCGGCGCCACGCGGTACTGGCGCACCTCGCCTCCGATGGGGATGACCTGCGCTACGCCGGGGATCGTCAGGAGGCGAGGGCGGATGGTGAAATCCGCGATGTCGCGCAGGTCCATGGGCGAGACCGTCCCGGGCCCCGTCATGGCGATCAGCATCACCTGGCCCATGATCGAGTTGATCGGCCCCATCTGGGGGACCACGCCCGTCGGAAGCTGCGGCTGCACCAGCGAAAGCCGCTCGGCGATCTGCTGGCGGTTGCGGTAGATGTCGGTATTCCAGTCGAACTCGACATAGACGATCGAGAGGCCGACCCCCGAGGTCGACCGCACCCGCGCCACGCCCGGCAGCCCGGTCATCTGGGTTTCGAGCGGAAAGGTGACGAGCTGCTCGACCTCCGGCGGGGCGAGGCCTTCGGCCTCTGTCATGATGGTGACCGTGGGGCGGTTGAGGTCGGGGAACACGTCCACCGGCAACCGCTGGGCCGTGAGCGCGCCATAGAGCACCAGGACGATGGCGGCCGCGATGACGAACAGCCGGCTCTTCAGCGACTGCGTGACGAGGAAATTGAACATGGCGGCGTCAGCGGATCTGGTTCAGGAGCTCGGCGCCCTGGGTCACGACGCGCGCGCCGTCGCCGATCCCTGCCAGCACCAGAACCCGTGCGCCGTCGAGCGGGGCGACCCGCACCTCGCGCGGCTCGAACCGCTCGGCGGTCGTGTGTTCATAGACCAGCGCCTGTCCATTGCCCGCGCGCACCACGGCCTCGCGCGGCAGCGCCAGACCCTCGCGGGTGCTTTCCGCCTCCGCCAGGACCGTCAGGAGTTGGCCGGCCCTGAGGCCGGGCGCGGAGCCCGTCACGCGGAACTGGACCGGCGTGGCCTGCCCGAGTTCGGCAAGACCGATGCCAAGAAGGCTGAGGGCCACGGGACTGCCTCCGGCCGGCAGGCCCGTGGCGGGGCCGGCAAGGGGCTCGGAGGAAAAGCTCAGCGCCTCGACCCAGAGCGCCTTCGGGTCGGCGATCTGGAAGATGGTGCTGCCCGGTGTCGCAATCTGGCCCGCCACCGCGCGGCCCGCCGCGATCACGCCCGATGCCGGGGCAAGCAGCGGTTCCGACGCGAGATCCCCGCTCTCGAGTCCCGCCCGGCGCTCGAGCAACCCCTTGAGTTCCAGGTCTGCATCGGCCACCTGCGCCTCGGGCACCGCGCCCACGAGCCGGCGGAGACGGTCCAGCTTCTGGCGGGCCAGTGCAATGTCCTGGTCCAGCGCCCTGCGTTGCTGCTCGATGTCGACGGCATCCGCGGCGCCGAGCGTCGGCTCGACGGTGGCCAGAAGCTGTCCACGTTCCACGCGCTGCCCGAGTTGGGGAAAGCCCCCCTCCGGCGGAAAGAGCCTGCCTTCAAGGGAGGCCTGGACGTAGCCGCTCGCATTCGGGTCAGGCACGACCCGGCCCGCCAGTTCCACCGTGCCGGAGTGACGTCCGGCTTCTGTCACGGCGGTCCGGATCGCCAGAAGTCGCTGCGTCGGCTTCGGCACGAAGAGGGATCCGTCCGGCAATCGCTGCGCCACATCGCGGGCGGTGGCCTGGGCCGGCGCGGGAATGGCGGCCAGCGCCACTTCGGCGCGGCCGAGGTTCGGCGCGAGCAGCAGGAGAGCCAGCGCAGCCGCTGCCGTCGGGCGCCGGCGGATCAGCAGCGCCGCGACGAAACCGCCGAGAAACCCGGTCGCTACCCCCAGCAGGAGCAGCGGATCCGCCGCCTCCAGCCGTTTCTGCAGATCCCCGAGGATCGAAGCCGGGGAGATGGCAGCCGAAGATGCGGGCGCGGCGACCGGAGGCTCGGGAACCGACAGCGTCAGGGCGAGAACATCGACATCGCTTCCCGCGATCACCGTCAGCACCAGATCATGGCTCCCCGGTCCGGCGGCAAAGGGCACCCGGTAACTGCCGTCGGCCACGGCTTCCGCCAGAAGCAATTGCCCGTCCGCTTCAAGTTCGACCGAGGCGTCCGACACGGGCTCATTGGTCTCCCGCCGGTCGAGATGGATGTCGACCGCCCCGGCTGCGGCCACAGCGACCGCCTCGAACAGGTTCGAGACGGCTTCGGCTCTCGGGGCCACATTGACGTTGACGGGAGGAGGCGCTTCGCCGTGATCGTGGCCTTCGTGCGCCGCCGCAGGGGTGACGAGCAGCGCAAGCAGGATGGGGAGAAGTAGGCGCACAGGGGTTGCTCCGGCACAGGTTCGACCGGAAAACCTAAAGGTGCTCCGCAGCGCCGTGATTGCGCGTCTGTAACAAAGTGTGTCAGCGCCTCAATGATTCCTGGGAAGCGTCACCCGGACGAGAAGACCGCCTCCGCCTTCACCGTCGAGCAGCGCGAGCGTGCCGCCGTGCCCGTCCACGATCGAGGCCGCGATGGTGAGGCCAAGCCCGAAGCCCCCCGTTTCGACGTTGCGCGAAGGCTCCAGCCGGACGAACGGTTCCAGCGCACGCGCGCGGTCGCCAGGGGCGATGCCGGGGCCGTCATCCTCGATCTCCACAACAAGGTCGTCCCTCCCCTCGACCAGACTGATCCGGGCTTTCCCGCCGTACTTGACGGCATTCTCCGCAAGGTTTCCGAACGCGCGCTTCAGGGCGAGCCTGCGTCCCGCGATCACCGCCCGGTCCGGCACATCCAGCGTCACCTCGGCCCCCCGATCCGCAAGCCCATCGGCAACCGTCTCGAGGATCGTCACCAGATCCACCGGGCGAAGCTCCTCGTCGCGCCGCTCGCCGCGCAGGAACGCAAGGGTCTGGTCGATCATCCGTTCCATCTCGTCCAGATCGCGGGCCACCGCACCGGCCAGATCCGGATCCGCAATCTCCTCGGCGCGGAAGCGCAGGCGTGTGATTGGCGTCTTCAGGTCGTGGGACACCGCGGCCAGCGCCTGTGTCCGGTCGAGGATGAGACGGGCGATGCGGGCCTGCATGTCGTTGAAGGCACGCGCCAGCGCCCGCACCTCGCGAGGCCCGGTTTCCGCGACGGGCGAGGCCGCCGCACCTTCCGAAAAGCTCTGGGCCGCGCGGGCGAAGGCCCCGAGCGGCCTCGAGAGCCAGCGCACGAGGAAGGCGGCCAGAACAAGGCCGCCGAGCGCCATGAGGCTGGTCGAGAGCAGCGTTCGTCCCGCCGTGACGGGAGGGGGCACGGCGTAGGACAGAAGGGCCACGTTCAGCCAGCCCGAGTCCGGCAGCCGGAAAGAGATGAGTGCGACATGCGGGTCGTCGAGACCTCCGTCGCCGCCCGTGCCGATCGTCAGCCCGCCGCCGGCCAGTTCGGGCGCCATGGCTTCAAGCCGCCGGGCCAGCTCGCCAAGGTTTTGCGAACCGGGACCCCCGGGGACCGCATGATCCGTGCGGCTCCAGTGCGCGCGGATGGCGCCTCCGGACAGGTTGTGGGCCACGAGATCGCGTTCTTCCTCGGGTGCGAGCGTGACCGCGCGCATGATCGTGACCATGCGGTCGGCCAGACGGGCTTCGCTGGCCAGCGTTGTCTCCTCGGTCAGCGATCGACGGTAGCCGTGCAGGCTTACAAGGTGGACGAGCGCGATCGACACCATCAGCACCAGGGTGGTCCGGCCCGCCAGCCCGTCCAGCCAGTGCGACACGACCGCGAGAAGGCGCCTCAAGACCGCACCACGTCCGCCGAGAACAGGTAGCCCGCACCGCGGACCGTCCGGATCAGCGTCCCCTGTCGGTCGATCTTGCGCCGGAGCCGGCTCACCTGCACATCCATGGAGCGGTCGAAGCCTTCGGCCACACGGTTGCGGGCCGAGTCCAGAAGATAGTCGCGCGAGAGCACCCGCTGCGGCGCCTCGAGGAAGGTCAGCAGCAGATCGTACTCGCCCCCGGAGAGATCGACCAGCGCGCCGTCCGGCCCAAGAAGTTCGCGGGTCATCGTGTCGAGCGTCCAGCCGGCAAAGGCGATCTTCCGCCCGCGCCGGACGGGCAGAGGTGCCGCGCCACGGCGCAGCACGGCGCGGATGCGGGCAAGAAGCTCGCGCGGGTTGAAGGGCTTCGGCAGATAGTCGTCGGCGCCCATTTCGAGGCCCACGATGCGGTCGACCTCGTCCCCTTTCGCGGTCAGCATGATGATCGGAACAGGATTGTCCCGTCGCAACTCACGGCAGAGGTCTAGGCCGCTCGCGCCCGGCAACATGACGTCAAGCACGACCAGCTCGATCCCGCCGGTCGGAAGCGCGGCCATCATCTCGGCGCCGTTGCGGGCGGTGAGGACGCGGAAGCCGTTCGCCCGCAGGAAGCGCGACACGAGAAGCAGGATCTCCCGGTCGTCGTCCACCAGAAGAACCGTCGCTTCTGCCAGCGATGCCTCTTCGGTCACTTCTGCCACACCTTGTCCCTGTTCCGCTGGTCGGACGCTACGTAACCGCGCCTCGCCGAAACAGGCTCACGCGTGCCCGCGACGGATGGGTCGTCGCAGACAGACAGGCAGGGGAAACGGCGGCGCTTCATCGTGTCGTTCGTCCTGATCCCGCTCGGTTGGGTTTCCGGGCAAAGACGCATTATCTCTTGCCTGAGGCGCCATTCCAAGGCGCGTATCGGACCCATGTCTCGTCTCGCCCCTGGTCCCGAAGTTCCACACCGCCGCCATGCAGGTGACCATGTGCGCCGTTCCCGAACATGTTCATCAGGGAACTGACATGAGCCCGAGGTCACGGGGCATGCTTCACGCCACTCCCGGTTCGGCGGCGCGCTCTCAACTGAAGGAGGGCGATATTGCGAGCGCGCGGAAGAAGTTCGGGAACGGATGCGATTCCTTTGTGTGCTCCGGCTGCCCCGCCTTTCCGTCACCTCTGACCGTGTTCCCAGATCCAGTCCGTCAGTTCCCTGATCTCCCGGGTCTGGTCATCGATCATCTTCTGCGCCATCGCCTTGATCGTCTCGTCCTTGCCGTGCTGCTGCACGGTGCGGGCCATCTCGATCGCGCCCTGATGATGCGGGATCATTCCGCAGGCGAAGGCAAGGTCGGGGTCCTCGATGGCCATGGCCATCATCATCGGACCCTGCATCTTCTGCATGGCCGCGCCATAGCCCGCCGAGGCGGCGCCGCCGCCGTGGGGCATCTGCATCATCCCGCCATGATCCATCATGCCGCCACCCGATGTCTGGCAGGCAGCGGGAAGCGCCGCTGCGTCACCGGCCGAGGGCGCGGGCGCATCCTGTGCCAGCGCAAGGCCGGCGCACAGGATCAGGGGAAGGGACAGGGGAATCGTGCGATGCATGGGACCCGTCCTTTCGCTGGAACAAGGGAGAAGCCCGCGAGAGCTTCGTCGGTTCCCGGCTACGGGCGTCACCCCGTGCCGCGGGAGTGCGGATAGATTGATCGGGATCAAGGATAGGCGCCGGTTATCGTGCAAGCATTCCGCACCTTTGGGAGGGCGCACAGGTGATTGCGGAGAGGTTCATGGCCGGAATGGAACGGGCGGCGCGCCGCCTGCTCGTCGGCTTGCGCCTGTCCTTCCTGCTGCTCGCTGTCTGGCTTGCCGCCATCGTGCCGGTCCACATGGCCGAAGCCCTCGGCCAGGATACGGTGGCGCTGACGGCGGCCGCTCATGCGGACGATGCGGACTGCCTGCACCCGACCCACGGAAGCGTCGGGAATGGCGGCCTCTGCATCGGCCACGCCGCCTGTCTCGTCGTGCCGACAAGCAACGCCGGACCGTCGCCACCGCTTACGGTCGAGCGGGCCATGACCCTGCTGCTCGAGACAGGCCTGCCGCCGGGCCGCTCGCTTCCTCCCGACCGGCGCCCGCCGAAATCCACCTGATCCAGCCGCCGGCGCGCTGCCGGATGCGGAAACCTGCGCCTCGGCCCCCGGTGGCCGTCGCGGCGCAGGGCACGCGCGGTTCCTGCACCCGACACCGATTGCGGCGGGGGTCCGGGGGCTGCCGGTTCCTCCATCGAGATCAGGAAAATGACGAACAGAAATCACTTCACGACGCGCCGCGGCTTCATCGCCACGGCCGGTTTCGGGGGCACGGCCCTCTATGGACTCTGGGCCCTCTATGGCGTGGCGCCCGGCCCCTTCGATCTCATCGATGCGGCTCCCGCACCCTCGGCCGGCGCCGCCGGGCATGCGGCGCATGCGGGCGGAGGGATGGACGCGTCCTCCGAGGTGGCCGCCTTCGAGGACGAGGTCCGGGCTTTCGTCGCGCGCTACGAGCAACCGGATGGAAGCGTCTTTCCACGCAGCGGACCCGCCGCGGCGCAAGACGCACACGCTGGGCATGCGAAACCTGCACCGGCCAGCGACGAGCACGATGTGGCAGGCCCGGACCTGCACGCGATGCACATGCCGGGAATGGATATGCCGACGGATCACGGCACCGGGCATGGCGCGGCGCAGGGTCCCGACTCTCACGCCGAGGCCATCGTGGTGCCGCTTCTCGCCAGCCGCTGGTTCTACGAGCCTTCGCACCTGCGTCTGGAGGTCGGCCCGACCTACCGTTTCCGCATGATGGCCACGGACGTGGCGCACGGGGCCTCGATCCAGTTCGGCACCGGCGGGCGCATGATCCGGCTGCGTCCCGGGCAACTGGTCGAGCAGGAGTTCACCTTCCGCGAGCCGGGCGAGTTGCTCGTCACCTGCAGCTTCTTCTGCGGAGCCGGCCACGACGCGATGCAGGCGCGGATTTCGGTGGTGGAAGGAGCAAAGGCATGACCGGCCCGCTTTCCCAACGGCTTGGGGGCCTCGCCCCCTCTGCCCGGAGCCTGCTGCTTGCCATGGCGGGTGCTGCGATCGTGGCGCTTCTGGTCGGCGTCGCCGGGGGCGCGCTCACGGCCCTCGTTCGCGGCGGCCTGATCCGGCTTCCGTTCGACGACGGCTATCGCGTCCTGACGCTGCACGGGACCAGCGCCTTCTTCTACTGGCTCTACCTCGTGCAGGCGGCGATCCTTCTGGCCTTCGCGGCCGCCGATCGCGGCCGGGGACTGGACTGGAGCCGCCTCGGCTGGCTGGGCTTCGGCCTTCTCGTCTCGGGCTTCGTCCTTTCGGCGGTGGCGAGCACCGGTACGCCCTTCCTCTATGACGGGAACCCGGACCTCGCGCGCGATGCGCCCGAGGAACTGGCGCTGTTCAACGCGGGCTACCTGCTCCTCGGCGCGGCGCTGCTGGTCCTGCCGCTGCCGGCGATCCGCACCCTCACCCGGGGCAAGGCGCTGTCCGCCACCGGCTTCGCCCTGTTCATCTGGGCGGGCTTCCTGATGGTCAGCGGCTTCGCGGCGCTCTACGCCTTCCTGCCGGGCTTTCTCTGGTCGCTGGGCCTTGCGGGCTTCCCCGAGGGGCACGGCACGAGTTGGCACATCCTGTTTCACAACATGCACTATCTGCCGCTGATGGGCACCGTCATCGTCTGGTATGTGCTGATGCGCGAGCTGACCGGAGTCACCTCGATCTTCGGGGAACGGTTCTCGAAGGTGGTCTTCGCGATGTATCTCGTCTTCGTGCCGCCGACCTCGCTCTACCACATGTTCCTGGAGCCGGACCTGCCCCAGCCGATCCGGGTCCTGGGCTCGCTGCTCTCGCTTTTCGTTAGCGTGCCGACGCTGACCGCCTTCCTGATCATCGTGACCTCGCTCGAGGTTCACGCCCGTTCGCGCGGTGGGAGGGGCCTCTTCGGCTGGATCAGGATGCTGCCATGGGCGAACCCGGCGATGGCGGCGGCCGGATGTGCGGTGGTCAACATGGGACTGGGCCTCGTCTTTGCCTTCGTCCTCATCCAGGCCGATCTGGCGCCGCTTCTGTCCGACAGCTTCTTCGTGCCGGGCTATTTCCACTTCTTCACCGTGGGCACGGTGACGCTGAGCTTCCTCGCGGCGCTGGCGGTTCTGCTTCCCGCCCTGACCGGGCGCGCGGCCGCCTGGCCTCGGCTGGCGTTCCGCCTGCCCGTCGCCGCCTCGCTCGGGCTGCTGGCCTTCGGGGCAGCCGGGATCGCGGCCGGCTATCTGGGCGTGCCGCGTCGGGTGCTGGACGCGAGCTATGGCGGCGAGGCTCCCGCGATCTGGGGCCAACTCATGCCGGTCGTCGCCGGGGGCGGCATCGTGATGGCGCTGTCGATTGCGCTCTATGCGCTCGCCCTGGCCGCGTGCCTGCTGCCGCAGAGGCCTGCCGCGGCGCCCGTTACCCTCGCCTGGGCGGGACCGATCCGTCCCGGTGTCGCCGCTCTGGCTGGACCCCTGAGCATCCTGGCGATCGTGATCGGCATGTACGGCTTCACGGCGCTGGGATTCGAACTGATGCGGGCGCTGCCCATCGAGGCCACAGGAGGCACCGGTGGCCACTGAAGCAAGGGAGACGACCATGAAATTCGAGATCGGACTTCTGCTTGCGGTTGCCGCCATCTGGACCGCACTTGCCGCGGCCTACGCCCTCGCGCCGTGGGGGGACATGATCGGCTATGCGTGGGTCTGGGGCTTCGGTGCCGCGCTGTTCCTGGGACTGGCCCTTGTCCTGATGCGCACCGGATCGCGCTGGTCCACAACTGACCATTGAGATGCGTCGCCGGGCGCGTTCTGGAACGCGCCCGCTCATCTGGAGAAAGGAAGAAAGATGGAACGGAAGACCACACGCCTCGTGATGCTCGCCGGGCTTTTCATTCTGACGGCGGCGGTTGCGACAGCTCAGACGAACGCCGAGGATCATGAGGCCCATCATCCTGCGGGGCAGCCCGAGGCTGCAACGCAGGCGGCGCCCACCGAGACGGTCACGCCGGAAGCAAGCCCGCCTGCGATGACGGGCGGGATGACCGGCATGATGTCGCCCGAAATGATGGGCATGATGCAGGGGATGATGCCAGGGATGGCCTCCTCCGGCATGGGTGGAGCAATGGGCTGTCCGATGGTGGCTGGCGGAGCCGCGGCCGGAAAAGGTCTTGGACCCGATGCCCTTTATGGCGCCGCGACGCCCGCCCGGGAGATGACGCCGGAACGGGTGCGTGTCTACCTGCAGGGGCTGCTCGACGCTCACGCCAACCCGCGCCTGAAACTCGGAGAGATTGCGGAGCAGCCCGATGGAAATGTCATCGCCGAAGTCCGCACGGTTGACGGTTCGCTTGTACAGCGGCTGGCGTTCAACCGCTATCCGGGCGTGTTCCGTCCGCTGTCGGACTGAAAGAACGAGGGGCCGGTCGTTGGGCCCGACGGCGCTTGGAAGGCCCGATGATCGGCCGCACCTCTGGCCACACTTCTCCGATGCGTACTAAAGCTGCGAGGGCTGCATTCAGCACTTTATCCCGACGACGGGCGGAGGCGCGAATTGCACGACGAGCGGCTAAAGACTGATGGCGCTATCGCTCGGCGAGGCTCAAGCGGCACAACCCGAGAAGGGACTGATCCCGCGCTGCGGCGTGCTCGAGCGGCGCCTTTGGGAAATTGGGCTCGAAGGATCGACAGGCCGCTGTGGGCCGGGCTGAACAGGTCGTGCCAAGCGCCTTCCCGTGCGCTACGGCCGCTTCCTGCGCATCGCGCCCGTTCACGTCGTCGGCTTGAGCGGCCGATTTCACAGAGCGCTGCGGATGCCGTGCCGCGCGTGCGTCAGACCGCTGACGCGCAGCATGACCTTCTAAGCTGGGCTAAGCAGACCTATTCGCCATCAAGCTTTCTGGCACCATCTGCCGCCAGCCACTCGGCGAGGCGCGACCAGCGCCGTCGCCCGGTCACGTTCTTCACCGCAATTGCCACCGCCTTGGGCTGGCCGACGAGGACCACCAGCTTTCGCCCCCGGGTGACGCCGGTGTAGAGGAGGTTGCGCTGCAGCATGGTGAAGTGCTGCGTCATGACCGGGATCACCACCGCCGGGTACTCGGACCCTTGGGCTTTGTGGATCGTCGTGGCGTAGGCCGGCACCAGCGCGTCGAGTTCGCCGAAGCCGTAGCTCACCGTCCGGCCGTCGAAATCCACCGCCAGCTCGGCCTCCTCGGCATCGACCGCTCCGATGAAGCCGATGTCGCCGTTCCAGACCTCCTTGTCGTAGTCGTTCTCGACCTGCATGACCTTGTCGCCCGCCGCGAAGCGCCAGCCGAAGCGCTCGACACCCTCGGCGCCGGGGTTCAGCGCTGCCTGCAGCTCGACGTTCAGCGACCGCGCCCCAACGCCGCCGCGGTTCATCGGGCAGAGCACCTGCACCTCGCGCACCGGGTTGAGGCCGAAGCGGCGCGGGATGCGCTCGCGCACCAGCTCGAGGATCCGCGCCACCGCCTGGGGCGGGTCGGCGGCCGGCATGAAGTAGAAGTCGGTCTCGCCCTCGGGGCGCGCGAGGTCCGGCATCAGCCCCTGGTTGATCCGGTGCGCCGAGGTGATGATCCGGCTCGCCGCCGCCTGCCGGAACACCTCGGTCAGCCGCACCACCGGCACCGCGCCCGAGCCGATGATGTCGGCCAGCACCTGCCCCGGTCCGACGGAGGGCAGCTGGTCGATGTCGCCGACGATCAGCAGGCCCGCGCCGTCGGGGACCGCCTTCAGCAGCGCATGCATCAGCGGCACGTCGACCATCGAGCTTTCGTCGACCACCAGCAGGTCGCAGTCGAGCGGGCTCTCCTCGCCGCGCTTGAAGCCGAAGGCCTTGGGGTCGAACTCGAGCAGGCGATGGATGGTGCGGGCCTCGAGGCCGGTCGCCTCGGTCATCCGTTTCGCCGCACGGCCGGTCGGCGCGCAGAGCAGGAGCCGCACGCCCTTGGCGCCGAGGATGCGCAGGATGGCGTTCACCAGCGTGGTCTTGCCGACGCCGGGGCCGCCGGTGATGACCAGCACCTTCGACCGCAGCGCGAGGCGCACGGCCTCGGCCTGGCTCGGCGCCAGCGCAAGACCGGTCTTGCCCTCGATCCAGGGCAGCGCGCGGTCGGCGTCGATGGCGGGCCAGGGCGGGGACCCCGAGGCGAGGCGGCGCAGGCGGTCGGCAATGCCGCGCTCGGCGTGCCAGAGGCCGGCGAGGAACAGGCAGTTGGTCTCCCCCACGCGGTCGGCGATGACGGTGCCTTCGGCCACCTCCAGCTCCAGCGCGGTGTCGACCAGCGCCTCGGGCACTTCCAGCAGCTTCCCCGCCAGCGCCTTGAGGTCCGCCACCGGCAGCCCGCAGTGGCCGTCGCCCATCGCCTCGGTCAGGGCGTAGGCGATGCCGGCGCGGACGCGGACCATCGCTGTCGGCTCGATCCCGAGCTTCATCGCGATGATGTCGGCGGTGCGGAAGCCGATGCCGCGGATGTCCTTCGCTAGCCGATAAGGGTTCTCGGTCATCACCTCGACCGCCTCGCGGCCGTAGGTCTTGTAGATGCGGACGGCGCGGGCGGTACCGACGCCGTGGTCGTGCAGGAACACCATGATCTCGCGCACGGCCTTCTGGTCGGCCCAGCCGGCGATGATCTTGGCGGCGCGGAGCGGGCCGATGCCGCCGACCTCGCGCAGGCGCTCGGGCGCGGCCTCGATGATGTCGAAGACCTCCTTGCCGAAGGCCTGGACGAGGCGTTTGGCGTAGACCGGCCCGATGCCGCGGATCATGCCGGAGCCGAGGTAGCGCTCGATGCCTGCGAGCGAAGACGGCGCCGCGGTCTTCAGGAACCGCGCCTTCAGCTGCAGCCCGTGGGTGCGGTCGTTGATCCAGGTGCCGGCAGCGGTGATCCACTCGCCGGCCGAGACCACCGGGGCATGGCCCACGACCGTGACGAGGTCGCGGTGCCCACGGGCCTTGACGCGCAGGACGCAGAAGCCGGACTCGGCGCTGTGGAAGGTCACGCGCTCGACGAGGCCGGCGAGAAGCTCGCCCTCGGCGTGGGAGGGGGGCGCGGGGTCCGGGGGCACGGGAAACGGTTTCGAATAGGGGAACGGTGTTGCCGTCCTAGCGCAGACGGTCCAGGTCGACCAGCCATGGGACGGCGCCGCAACGGACAGGCGCCGAGGCCGGTGTAGGATCTTGCACTAACGTTGCCACGACAGCCTGAGGGAAGGACATGTCGGAGCTGGCATCCCTCCGGGCCGGGGCCGTCTGAGCGGGCACGCCTCCTGCCGCGCCCGGACCCCCTGAACGTCACCGGCGCCCCGGCGCCTGTCCTTAAGTGTCCAAGCGAGAGCTTCTCCTTGATCCCATCCTTCGCGCTCGCCGATCTCGGCTGCGCTTCCGATATTCTTCCGTGACCTCCGCAAATGCCCGCTTGACCACACCGCCACCCGGAGTGGACCATGTTGCCTGCGGCAACAAGAGTGGCCGAGGGGCAGTGATGACAGGACACGAGCAGACCATCGTCAGCATCGCGGGGACTGCCATGGGCCTGGTGATGTGCCTCGTCGCATGGCGCGCCACGCCGCGGAACCAGTCGATCGAACCGGATATGGAGCGAGTCGCGCGGTTCATCGCGTCCGCAGAGCGGTCGCGCGGCTCTGCCAGCAAGGTGGATCCGGAGATTGGAATCGTGGTAAGGATCCGACGGGATGTTTACCGGGATGCCCGGAACGCCGGGCTGGATCTGTCGACCGCAAGCGAGGCCGGTATCCGGCACGCTCTGGAAGGTTGCCGTACCGCCACGAAGACGTCGGAATCCTAGCCGTGCGACGCGGTCGAGGCGGACAAGGATACGCACGGAAACTGCCGGCCAGCGCCTGATGCCCCATCCCCAGAGCAGCCGCGCGCCAGGTGCGGCAGGTGTTGCGAGCAGCCTTGGGACGAAGCCGCTCGCGCACGTGCAGCGCTCGATACGTTCGCCCCACTCACCAGTGGTTGGTGCCCGGGGCGCCCTTAGGGATGCCGTCAAGGTTGGGCGTAACCCAGCCGCCGTAGAACTCACCGGGCTGCGGCGTGACGCGGGCGGTGCCGACGAAGCACGCGTCCATCAGGCCGGGATAGAACGCCAGATAGCCGGTGAGGGCGACAAAGCGCCGGGTGGGGTCGTCGTAGGCCCATGCGGCGCGGCGGGCCGTTCTGGTGCCTCCGGTCACATCATAGTACCGCGCGACGCCCTTCCATTCGCACACCGACCTCCCGACGGCGGGCGTCAGGGTGGCGGATATGTCCTCGGGCGGAAGGTAGTAGGTTGGCGGGTGATGGGTCTCGAGAACCCGCAGCGCCCGGGTGGTGTCGGCGATCACCTCGCCGCCCAGGGTGATGGTGAGGCGCTGACGTACCTCTTCCACCACTGGCGGGCGGGGATAGGACTGAACGTTCTCACGGGGAAGATCCATGTGGGCTTTCCTCTCAGGGGCATCGAGGGATAGGTCGCGGTGCATCGTCACCCTCGCATGCGACGACGCGGCGCGCCGGGAACGTGGCTGACAAACTCGGTCGATGCACCTTCAGCAACTGTCTTCCCGATCTCAGCATCCGGCCCGACCGGCAGCGCCATTCAGGACAATCTCACATCGGTCGCGCCGAAGGCGGCGCGAAAGGCCGGACGCGCCTCGCACCGGCCGAGATAGGCATGCAGCGCCGGATGGCCTTCCAGAGGGATGACCCGGGACGCGATCCACACGGAATAGCCGACCTGGCAATCCGCGCCGGAGAACCCGCTCAGCAGCCATTCGGACTCCTGGAGCCACGCGTTCAGCAGATCGAGAGCGTTGATCAGGCGATCGGCCGCCGGCGGTTCTGCTCGGCGCGCGACGTGCTGGGCCAGCGTCTCGGCATAATGCACCCAGTCGAGCCAGCCGATCCGGCCGGAGGTTCCGGGAGCACGCCAGAGCTGCGGCGCGCGGGTTTCGCACAGCCATTCGGTCATGGCGCCGGTCTCATGCATGGCCACCTCGCCGTCGCGCAGGGCCGGAGGTTCGGCCGGATGCAGCGCGGCATCGAGCGTCGTCGCGGGGGTCAGCAGGTCCAGCCGATACGGGCAGCCGATCTCCTCAAGCAGCCAGAGGATGCGGGTCGACCGGGAAAATGGCACATGCCGGAGGGTCAGGTCGGTCATGGCTCACCCTGTCCCGGATCCGCGCGGCGGCAACGGCAGCCGGCATGGGTGGCGGGTCGGCGGAAGCCAGAGGCGCATCGCGAGACAGCGACGACCGTCAGGAACCTGCTTCTCGGCAACCGGCGTCCCCCAGTCCGCGCCATTTCATGTTCCGGTGCCGGTCGGGAAGAACGCCTCGATCGTCACCTCGGACAGGGCGATATCGACGGCGGTGCCGAAGACGGTGGTGGTGCCGAGATAGGACACGGGGCCGGCCTCGGTCTGCAGCCGCAACGGGACGGCAATGCGGGCCTCCCGCGCCGGGGCAAAGCGCTCGGGGCCGGTCGCCGCCGGCATGGGCATCGCCGCCAGCTCGTCGCGCAGCGCCGCGAGCGCCGGATCGGCCGAGACCTCGATGTCGTGGCTCAGCCGCGTCAGCAGATGGTGCCGCCATTCCCGCAGGTTCAGGATGCGCGGCGCCAGCCCCTCGGGATGCAGGCTGAGGCGCAGGACATTCACCTCGCCCGCCAGCAGATGCGGCGCGACGCCGGCAAGCAGCGCCTGGACCGCGGCGTTCGCCGCGATCAGCGTCCAGTGCCGGTCAACGGCAAGCGCGGGATGCGGCATGTGGCCGTCGATCAGCCGCTGGATGAGGTCGCGGACGCTGCGCATCTCCGGGGCGGCGAGCGCGCTCTGCGGATAATGGGGTGCGAAGCCGGCCGCCGTCAGCATCACGTTGCGCTCGCGCAGCGGCACACCGAGATGCTCGCCCAGATGCAGCACCATGTCCCGGCTCGGGCGCGCCCGACCGGATTCGACGAAGCTCAGGTGGCGCTGCGAGATCGTCGCGTTCGCGGCCAGCGCCATCTGGCTCAGCCCGCGGCGCTGACGCCACTGGCGGATGAGGTCCCCTGCGCTGTCGGTCATCCCGGTCATGATCGCAAAGCTAGCACCGGGTCCCGGAGCGGCAATTACCTGCAAGGTAATCGACCGATCCCGATGCGGTGCGGATGTTCGAGGGGTCGCTGCCGGAGTTGGCGACGATCCACGAAGGAGCCGATCATGAGACCCACCCCCTCGCTCTCGCTTCAGACGCTGCTGGCGCTGGATGCCGCGACCTGCACCGCCATGGCCGGGCTGCTGACGCTGGCAGCTGAGCCCATCGCGCAGCTGACGCAGTTGCCGCCACACCTGCTGTTCGGCGCCGGTCTCGTCCTGCTTCCGGTGGCCGGGTTCATGGCGCTGCAGGCCCGAAGGACCTGCGTGCCCCGCTGGGCGGCGCGTGTCGTGATCCGGGGTAATGGCCTCTGGGTCGCGATCAGCCTGCTGCTGCCCTTGACGCACCTGGTAACGCCGAATGCAGCCGGCTGGACCTTCCTCGTCCTGCAGGCGCTCGCCGTCGCTGGCCTGGCTCTTGCCGAGGCGCAGGCGCTCCATCGGAGCGAGGGCACCATGGCTTCCGGTGACAAGGGAGAAACCGCATGACCGCCTATGCCATCGGACATCTGCACTGGGTCGACATGGGCGTCGACATCGTCGCCTACCTCACCGGCATCGACGCCACGCTCGCGCCTTTCGGCGGGCGGTTCATCATCCACGGAGCCACGCCGCAGGTGCTGGAGGGAGCGTTCCCGGGTGATCTCATCGTCATCGCCTTCCCCGATCTCGAACGCGCCCGAGGCTGGTACGGATCGGACGCCTATCAGGCGATCCTGCCGCTCCGCCTGCGCAACAGCGAGGGCGACGTGTTCCTGATCGAAGGCGTGGATGCGGACCACAGGGCGACCGACATCCTGTCGGCCGGATCAGGCGAGATCTGAGACCGCACCGGGTTCACCGGCCCGAGGGCGCAGGATGTGCGCCGCCGACCAGGTCCATCAATTGCGTTCTCTTTGCGTTCCGCTCCCGCTATGGTACCCTCGCGGCCGCTGCGGTCGCGGGAGGAAGCGCGGCATGGGTGTGGCCTGGCTCGACAAGCTCAACGACCGGCAGCGGCAGGCGGTGGAATTCGGCGTGGGCCGGCCGTTGCCCTCGCCGCCGCTTCTGGTGATCGCGGGGGCCGGGTCGGGCAAGACCTCGACGCTCGCGCATCGCGTCGCGCATCTTCTGGTAAACGGCGCCGATCCACGCCGCATCCTGCTGATGACCTTCTCGCGCCGGGCGGCAACGGAGTTGACCCGGCGCGTCGAGCGGATCACGGCGCAGGCGCTGGGGCAGGGTTTCGCCGCCGAGGCGCTGGCCTGGGCGGGCACCTTCCACGGCATCGGCGCCCGCATCCTGCGCGAGAACGCCCTGAACATCGGGCTGAACCCGGACTTCAGCATCCATGACCGCGAGGATTCCGCCGACCTGATGAACCTCGCCCGCCACGGGCTGGGACTGTCGAAGACCGAGACGCGGTTTCCGGCGAAAGGCACCTGCCTCGCGATCTATTCGCGCTGCGTCAACGCAGGCGATCCGCTGGCCGAGGTGTTACGCGGGCATTTCCCGTGGTGCGCGATGTGGGAGACCGAGCTGAAGCGGCTCTTTGCGGCCTATGTCGCGGCGAAACAGGCGCAGAACGTGCTCGACTACGACGACCTGCTGCTCGCCTGGGCGCAGGTGATGGAGCACGACGGCTTTGCTGCCCATATCGGCGGGCAATGGGACCATGTGCTGATCGACGAGTATCAGGACACCAACCGGCTGCAGGCCCGCATCCTGCTGGCACTGAAGCCGGATGGCCGCGGCCTCACGGTGGTGGGCGACGACGCGCAGTCGATCTATGCCTTCCGCGCGGCGACGGTGAGGAACATCCTCGATTTCCCCGCCGCCTTCGCGCCCCCTGCGGAAGTGATCACGCTCGACCGCAACTACCGCTCGACGCAGCCCATCCTTGCCGCCGCCAACCGGGTGATCGAACAGGCGCGCGAGCGCTTCACCAAGTCGCTCTGGACCGACCGGGCGTCGGCCGAGAAGCCGCGGCTGGTCACCCTGCAGACCGAGGCCGATCAGGCGCGCTTCTTCGTCGACGAGGTGCTGAGGAACCGCGAGGAAGGCATGCGGCTCAAGGACCAGGCGGTGCTGTTCCGCACCTCCAGCCACTCCGGCCAGATCGAGGTCGAACTCACCCGGCGCAACGTGCCCTTCGTGAAGTTCGGCGGGTTGAAGTTCCTCGACTCCGCCCATGTGAAGGACCTGCTGGCGCTGCTGCGCTTCGCGCAGAACCCGCGCGACCGGGTGGCAGGGTTTCGCGTGTTGCAGCTGGTGCCGGGCGTCGGGCCGGCCTCGGCCGGGCGGGCGCTGGAGGCGATTGCCGCACAGCCCGATCCGCTGACGGCACTGGGAACGCTGCCGCCACCCCCGCGTGCCGGTGCCGATTGGGTCGGCCTCGTCGACACGCTTGGCACCCTTGACGCCGACTGGCCGGCCGGTCTGGCCCGCGCCCGTGCCTGGTATGATCCGCACCTCGACCGGCTGCACGAGGATGCCGAATACCGCCGCGCCGATCTTCTGCAACTCGAACAGATCGCCGCCGGATTTCCGTCGCGCGAGCGCTTCCTGACCGATCTCACCCTCGATCCGCCGGACGCCACCGGTGGCCAGGCCGGCGTGCCGCTGAAGGACGAGGACTACCTGATCCTCTCGACGATCCACTCCGCCAAGGGGCAGGAATGGCGCGCAGTGCAGGTGCTGAGCGTGGTGGACGGCTGCATCCCCTCCGACCTCGGCACCGGCACCTCCGCCGAGATCGAGGAGGAGCGTCGCCTCCTCTATGTCGCGATGACGCGGGCGAAAGACCGGCTGACCCTTGGCGTCCCGCTGCGCTTCTACGTCACCGGCCAGACGAGGCACGGCGACCGCCACATCCACGCCTTGCGCAGCCGCTTCATCCCGCGCGAGATGCTGGACGCGTTCGAGGTCACGCACTGGTCGCCCCCGATCCTTGCCGACGGTCCGCGCCCCGCGCCGCTCCCGCCGCCGATCGACGTCGCCGCCCGGATGCGCGGGATGTGGGGATGAGGCTTGGGCTGCGAATACGGTGGCAGAGGGACGTAGTGAGGGGCCTGACGCTCAACGTGAGGGCCGGTTGCCGATCGTCGCAGTTGCCGCATCGCATCTGCCGAAAACGGCCATAGCCGCCGTTTGCTATGGGGAGCGACGCAGTGAGCCGACCGCCGCGGGTGCAATGCCGCGGCCTCACGATCGGCAAGCCGCCCGCCGCGGCGGTCCGCGGGCCGCGCTGCGGTGAGTTCAAAGGTCGGAGAAGGGCTGGAACGCTTCTATTGCTGGGTCGTCCGTCAGCGTCGACTTTGCGAGTTGCGGACCAAGCTCCCCAACAGTTCAGGACGGGCTTACTTGTCGCGGCGGCGCAACCTTGGAACGCGAGACTCTGTTTCGGCTTTGCAGTCCCAAGGATAGGCCTGCCTCCAGGGAGTGGGCCCATGTTTGCGATCCGCTTCGCAAGGTCATGCTTCGTCCTCGTCCTCCGTTGCCGGCGCCCGCGCGGCGGTCCGGAGGCGGCTGGCGCCGAAACGGTCGCTGGGATCAAGCTCGACGGCCTTGGTCAGATAGAGGTTCCCGAGGTCGAGGCGGCCGAGGCGCATGTGGCAGTAGGCGAGTGCGATGAGAGCTTGGAGATAGAGACCCTGCGCCGTCTCGGCCTCCCGGAAGTCTGCGTCCCCAGGGCTGACTGCGGTCCAGTCGGCGGCGACGTTCAGCCGTCGTGCGGCCATGCCCAGGATCGCCTCGGCATGCGGGAGCGCTTGCGCGAACCGGTGGGTGTAGAAGTGGAAGCGGTAGGCCGCCAGCCGCACGTCGAGGTCATGGGGAGCCGCGGCCAGCGCCGCCTCCACCGCGCGCGCGGTGCCCTCCGGGTCGCTGCGAGCGCCTGGCGCGTGGGCGAGCCACTCGAATGCACTCTGTACCGTGTCCTCGAGAGCCATGCCAATACCGTCCCTGGCGCTTCCAAGGGCAGTCTGCTCCGCCGGGGCGGAGGTTGCAACGGCGGCCACGCACCGCGGGGTGCCGAGGCATCTGCGGGACGGGCCTTTCCGTTACTTGCGCTCCTCGGCCAGCCCCAGTTCCTCCCATATCCAGCGGAAATCATAGTTGGCAAGCGGCGAGCCCTCGTTTCGGGCGCTGCTGTTCTCCAGATACTTCAGCCAGTCCACTACCTTCCTGCGGCCCGCTGCGCTGCGGACCGCCTGCCGGGGGCTCTTGCCGCCCAGCACGGGGATCGGCTGATCGAGCGTGTCGCGGTAGTGCCGGTCGAGATGGTCCTGCAGGATCTGGCGGGCGACGTCGGGCGGGATCTCCTCCGCCGGTTCCTCGCGCTCGCCGCGAGTAACGCGGTCGCGCATCGCCTGCTCGACGGTCTGGATCGTGGTCAGCGGCGGCCGCAGGAGGTCGCCGGCAGCGGCCATGATCATCGCCCCGCCCCGCGCGGCGCGCTCCTTCGAATTGACGCGCAAGCGCCTTGCCCTTCAACTCCAGCGATCCGAGCACCGTGCCGCCCTCCGGGAAGGTTTCGAGCGCGAGGCCCGGTGCGCCCGGTCTTCTTGCCCGCCACGGGCTTCGTCCGGGCAAGCCAGTCCCACGACTTCGATCCGTCGCGCGACAGGTCCGGCACTCTCGACAAAGCCGCCACGACCTGCCCCTGCGCCACGCGTGGCACGAAGGGGAAACGAAGCTCGTGGAACTCCAGCTCCTCGCCGTCGGTGTTGGTCAGGTGCGGCGCCGGCGGGTTCAGGAGCCCGGGCAGGTGGGTGAAGAACCGGGCGCCGCTGAAGATCGGCGCGCAATGGCGGAGCTGGTCCACCGTCACGTCGCGGCGTGTCGGCTTGCGCAGCCGCAGCGCGTCGCGCAGCCCGCCGAACAGCATCTCCACCGCCTCCGCCGAAAACGGCAGGACCCCGCCTGCGATGACATGATGATCGCGGACGGAGACCACCCGGGCCACGATCCGGTCCCATTGCTTGAGCTGCCGCGTCGCGCTCTTCTCGCGCACCGTCACCGGCTCGCCGCCCGTCAGCAGGTCGCGCAGCGCCATGCTCTGGCCGGGGACCGCGCGGCTCACCTCGTGCAGGCTGACGTGGGCGTCGCGGAGACCCTCGATGTAGGCGCGGTTCAGGACCTTCTCCGACCAGCCGCGGCGCTTGAGGTAGACATCGACGACGGTCCGGCCGTCCGGCTCCCAGCGGCGGCTGAGGAAGTCCTCGAAGGCGCAGCCCCAGAGCGTCCAGGGCAGTTGCTCGCCTAGGATGTCGGTGAGGTCGTCGAAGTCGAGGTCGAATTCCTCGAGCGCGGGCAGGAAGTGCTCGTCGACCACCGCGGCCAGCCGCGCGGCCCACTCCCTCCTCGCGGTGCGCAAGGGCGATGATGCCGCCGAGATCGTGCCCGTGCTTCACCGTCGCCTGTCCCCTCCCGCCCCGAGCCTCGGCATCCTGCGTAGGACCGTCGCGCGCGGCAGGCAAGCCCGGCCTCGCCGCCTGGAGCCGTGAACAAGAAGCCCGCGCACGGCCCCGCGGCAGCGAAGCAGTTGGCCCTCCGGGACTGAATTAGCGGCGGCCGGTCGTTCATTCCGACGCAACCCTCCGAAGCTGCCGTTCAAGAGTGCCGTGGCGGGAGGCGCTCGCAGCCCATTGCTGCCTGTCGCGCGAGGTGAACCGCCCCGCCCGGCCCCGCCTTGGATGGTAGAGTGCGGCGGGCTTTCAGTCGGCGTCCGGTTTTTTCACAATCCGCAGCATCGCATTGTAGTGCGTTCTGTCACGCTCCCGAATGTATTTCACTGCGCCATTTGCCGCGCGATGACTCTCTTCGACAGTAAGTGGGGGAAGCGAAGTGACGGCCTCGATGTCACCATGAGACTCGATTTGGCATACTCGCTCAAGTTGGTTCATCTCTGCCTGATCCAACCCTTTGATCTTCCCTGAGTCGTCGAACAGCGCTTCGGCGAAACTGGCTTTGTCCGGTGCAGCAAATGCCGTGAATATCTCCAAGAGTTTCCGTATCGCATTGGGCAGTAGATAAAGATAGTCGGTACTCCGATTTTCAGAGGCTTCGAGCACGATAGAAAAAAGGTATTGGTATTCCGAGTCGTACTTCGCCAAGTGCGATGGCATCTTCATCAGAGCTGATTTTCGGCTGCCGTTTCCATCATCGCGGCAGTCAACGAAAAGAAGTCCTTGGGGGACCGATTCCGAGAAGTTTACACCTCGGAAGAAAGCTCGTTTCGCCATGTGCATGAGCTTGAGGTTATGAGTCAACAAAATGACCTGCGCGACACGCTTGGTATGCTTTTTGATCAAACCGAACGCGTAGGTCTGCGCATTGCTGTCGAGACTCGACACCGGGTCATCGATCACTACCACAAGCTTCTTTTTGTCTCGCCCTTCTGCGCCAAATTGAGTTAGAAAGAAGCAGAAGGTGAGAGCGGTCTTCTCGCCCTCGCTGAGGTTCTGCGCGATCGAACCATCTACGCGAACCAATTGATACCCTTCTTCCTTGGCCTCCAGCCGAATTGAATTGTGCCCGAGGTACTCGTGAAGCAGGCTATTGAGCTCGTTGGCCGCGATCCCATGTTTACGAATAGCTTTGCGCAACGCTTCAGCCTTCTCGTTCATATCTTTCGCGGTGCTTTGCGCCATCTGGGCATCATTTTCCGCCTCCGCAGCAATACGCTTCAGCTGACGGTATGAATCTTGCTCGCCGAAGAGCACATGGGCTTTAAGTGCGCTAGCGGCGGCGTCCTTGCGTTGCCTAAACTGATCATGGATGGAATTGTGCTCAGTGATGACTGCGAGAAAACGGTTCTTGGCATCAGTGAACCTAGCTGACCATGCAAAGTCCAAGAGCTTGGTCGCGCTGTCGGGAACGGTTTGACTTTCCATAGGGTTCCGTTGACGCCCCTCAAGCGCAGCTTGAAGCTCACGCACCGCGGTCCCGGTTGCAGTGACCTCAGCCCGGAACACCTTTTCGGCTTCGTCGAAACTTTGGGCTAAGGTGGGTTGAATGGATGACCGCGATGGAAAGCCCTCGAGCCATCCTCTGAGCAACGAGCGTGACTGCCCGCACCATTCAATAGCCGTTTTGAGCGCGTTCATTTGCTGTTGCCAGCTATCGCTGAACAACTCGGTCAAGGATTTTCTTCGTTGGCCTGATATCTCGTTGCCACAATAGAGACATGACCCGAGGCGGTTTTCTTCGTGGTAGCGGTGACCTTCTGCCAGCCACGCCAACATGTTGGCGTGCGCGGTGAGGTCCGACGAAAGCTGTGCGGAGAAGTCTCGCTGCACTAGGTCACACGCAGTTTTAAACTTCTCCCTATATTCCGCGGACAGTTCGAATGCTAGACTAACTTTCGGGAGTGGTTCGGGCTGACGAAGAATCGCACGATATTCGTCAATTTTAACGTCTTCGAGGTTGTCTTGTTCCTTGAACTCTTTTTCGGAGTACTCGCGGTCGACATTCCCTCTATTGAATTGCTGAGTATAGCCGGTACCCCTGACGTCGCGCACGCGTCCGCCGATTTCCGTGCCCTTATCCTTGTATCTTCTTTCTGCCGCTTCCTGCCTTACTTTGGTTGCGCGAACCTCGGCTGAAGCGCTCTCTAGGTCGGCTTCTAGTCGCCGAAGCTCGTTCACCTTTTCAATGCTCTCTTCGTCGATATGGAAGATCGGTAACGCCGAGCCCTTATCCCATTGAAAGTTTCTGGAAATAAAATCCGAGTTGAAGACTAATAGGTGGTTTCCGAGCGGATGTGCAAGACTCGCATCGGTAGCTGTAGTTCCGTCGGAGAACTTGACCTGAAACTTCGCGCGGTCATCGAGCCCATTGGCTAGCGAATTTGCTTCGAGTGAAGAAAAGATTCGGGATAGGCTGGTCTTCCCTGTTCCATTGAACCCATAAACAATCGTCTTTCGCGCAAAATCAGCATCTGGGCTTTGAGGCTTTTGGTCACGCCAGATACCTACGCCCGTGATCTGAACCAGCTTCTCTACAAATATGCTTTCAGGCATTACCCAACCGCCAAAGATTCGTTCGAACATGCAACAGGAAGATGCTTGCACATATTACAATAGATTACCAGCTCATCCATGTCGGCGGCAAATGCCGACGGCACTGTGCGAAGTTGGACCAGAGACCTCAAAGGCGGTGTCCGTCCCCTGCGCATTGCGTCGCCATACACGCTGGTCGCGGATCGCCGCTTTTGCCTGTTGCCGCAGAAATCGCGCTACGAGTGCGTCAGGGCGTGTGAAGGCGGCCAGACTGCCTTGGGTGGCGATCAGCAGGATTCCCCTGACGACCAACACCAACCCTATCAGACACGTGCCGGATGTCAGCGCATGCTCCTGCCACGAGCATCGTTACGTCAATGCACCCGGTTCCAGCCCCGGAGCTTGATCCGGACCGGCGCCCCTTCGTGCGAGAGTTCCGGATCGGCGTCGGGATTGATCACCCGGATCGAATAATGAGCGTCGTCCGGCGAGATGCCGATCTCGAAGACATCGCCTGCTTTCGCTCCGGCGTCCCGAAACCAGGCTGTCATGTAAGTGATGCGGTACTCGTTCCGCGTGCCGTTCGGGTCGTGCAGCTTGTTGTTGTAATAAACGAAACGGAACCTGTGCGGGACGCCGTCCCCTCCGATACAGGTCAGCCACGCGGAGGGGTTCTTGATCGTAGGATCCAGTGGCGGGAGGATTGCCAGAAGCTCCCTCTCGCCCTTCGGGATCAGGATGCCTCCCTGATGCCCGCCGGTCGTGCCCACGTCGTTCGCGCTCAGGGTTTTGCGGAAGGCGGTCCTGCTCATGTCGTCTCCGGTGTGATCTCCAAGGCGCGCTGCAGATCCGCCCCGTCCCGCATCGCGGTCGGCACGGTCTCGTTGCCCAGTTCCTGTTTCCATGCCGAGCGGTCCAGCATGACCCTCTCGACGGTGTCTTCGTAGAAAAGCCGGTAGACCGTCACCGGCAGGGTCTGACCTCGCCGGTGGGCGCGCGCGCTGGCCTGAGCCTCGAGCGCCGGGTTCCAGACCGGGGTCAGGTGGATGACGACAGTGGCGGCAGTGATGTTCAGCCCGGCGCCGGCCGCTTTCGGGTTCAGGACAAGGCAGCCCGGACCCTCATGGGCTGTGAAGTCGTCGATGATCTTCTGGCGGTCCTCCTGCGGAGTCGACCCGTTGATCGCGCCCCAGAACGCGTCCGGGAGATCGGCCCCCGCCTCGCGCAGAAGATCGCCAAGCCTATTGAACAGGGCGAAGACGAGGACCTTCCGGCCGTTGCGGAACGCCTCCCGCAAGAGTTCCAGGGTCCGTTCCAGCTTCGGAGTGAGCAGGGGCAGATCGTGACCGCGATCCAGCTCCGCGAATTCGCCGTCGGCATCGTCCGGATTGGACGGCCGCAGCCATGGATGCGCGCAGAAAAGCTGGAGTTGCAGGGTCGCGACCAGTGGTCCGGCCACCGGATACCTAGCGAGCGTTTCCTCGCGCGCCCGCCGGTAACCCTCCACAAGAGGACCGTCCAGTTCCAGCGGCAGATCGATGTCGATCCGCTCTGGCAGGTCGCCCGCCACGTCCGCCACCCGCCGCTTCAGGATCAGCGGGTCGGTGACGGTCGCGAGATCCCGGGCGGCTTCCAAGGTGTCCGGCCAGGTCTTCTCGAACGACTGCCGAGTGCCAAGCAGACCCGGCACCACGAAGTCGGCCAGCGACCACAGGTCAACCAACGTGTTCTCGACGGGCGTCCCGGTCATCGCCACCGCATGGCGGCGGGGAATGGTGACGATCGATCGCCTGCGGACCGAGTCCGGGTTCTTGATCGCCTGCGCCTCGTCACAGATCACCCAGGACCACTCGAAGGCGGAGAAGATGGCGATGTCGTTCACCATCGTGTCGTAGGTGGCGATGACGACGTTGGTGCCCTGCAGCCCGCGCCACGTCCCGGGACGCTGCGGTCCCCGGTGGACCGCCACCGTCAGCGAGGGCGCGAAGCGCGCGATCTCCCGGACCCAGTTCGCGATCAGGCTCGTCGGGCAGATGACAAGGGCCGGGGCATCGGCAGGAGGCGGAGAGAGCAGCAGCAGCGCGATGATCTGGAGCGTCTTTCCCAGCCCCATCTCGTCGGCGAGGATCAGGCCGCCGTTGCGCGCGGCCGCCTCGCGCATCCACGCCACGCCCCGTGCCTGATAGGGAAAGAGGGTCGCTTGCAGGCCCGGCACGTCCACCACGCCAGGCAGATCGGCCGCGGCCGTCCCTCCCGGAGCGAGGAAGCTTTCCGAGGCGGAGACGGCAAAAGGCGTGTCCTCGCCGCGCAGCAGACGGATGGCGTCGCCGAACCGGATCCGCCCGTGGTCGAGGTCGCCCGTGGCGGCACGGACGAGGTCGCCGACATCCGAAGGCAGCGGTCGCAGGACCGTTCCATCGACAACCCATCCATGGGCCGGCGTCGGGGCGGGAAGTTCCAGACGGTTGCCGCGGACGTTCCGGATCCCGATCAGCCGCACGACGATACGGCCGTTCTCGAGATCGAGGCGGATCTCCGGATCGAGAACACGCTCCGAGAGGGTGAAGCCTTCGGGCAGATGGCCGGCGAGGTCGCCGAAACGGTGAGGTAGCGCCGCGAAATCAACCACGATGGATCCCCATCATGCCCATCAGTTCCTCCGGCGTGTATGGCCAGGGGCGACGGGTGTGTACGGCGCGGTGGCAACTCGGACAGAGGGGCACGAGGTCCGTCTCCGGATCGAAGGGCTTTGGTTCGTGCAGCATCGAGACGGGTTCGAGGTGATGGACCTCGATGATGCCGCCCGCCGCGCCATAGACGGCCTCCGGATCGGTTCCGCAGATCCGGCATGTCCGCCCATGGATGCGCAGGCAGAGGAGCCGGTTGCGCGGGTTCCGCTCGCGCCGGTTTACGGTCGCCCGGCTGAGGGCCCCTTCGACCGCAGGGAGGTCCGTCCCGGGCACCTCCTCCACGACGTCATAGCCGATCAGTTCCGCCATGGCCGCCACCAGCGGCACGAGAACTTCCCGGCAGGTCAGGATCACGGCCTCGTCGGTGTCCGGGTTGATGGTGTCGTGCCGGAAGGTGGCGGTGATTCCGAAGCGGGCATCCGCCACCTGCCAGTCGTCCAGTCCCTGATCCGTCACGGTCACCTCCGCGACCCGCGCAATGGACCGCACCAGCGACCGGGCCAGCTGGACGTCTTCGGCCTCCGCGGCCCGGATCGTGGCGAGGACGCGCGCCGCGAAGGGGCCGAAGGCCAGATGCACCCGGTGGGATTTCAATCCGTAGGGACGGAGTTCCGCAACCGGACCATGTTTCTCGTCGAGATCGTCAAACCAGATGCGCAATCCCCGCCGCAGGCCGCCATCAAGGAAGCCGACCGCGATCGTCGCGCCGGTTCCTTCGGCGAGTTCCCTCGCGATGAGTTCGCGCCGGGAGACGAGCATCTCAGCTGTCCCCGTCGTCCACGACATCCTCGGCGTCGGCCGGCTGTGCGACCGGCACGGCGCGCAGGAGCTTGCGCAGGTTCGACGAGACCACCTCGCGGATGTCGGCGAAGATCGGCTGCATCTCCGGGTTGGAATACTCCAGCTCGGCTGCGGCGAAGGCCCAGAACAGCAGGTCCATGCCCTCGACCGCGTATCCGTTGGAGGCCGCCCGCAGGTAGACCTTCTGATAGAAATCGTGGTGCCGGTTGAGCTCCACGCCCGGAACGTGGCCCGTCGTGCCCGAGCTCCGCAGCGCCGGGACCCAGAGCTCGCCCGTCGTGATCGTATCAACGGCATCGACATGCACCGCCGTCGGCGAGACGTTGTTCTGCACCGGCTGCCGGAGCCTGATCCGGGATCCCATCGCGTTCGTCACGACGGCCGTCTGGGCGGCGGCATCGACCTCCTCCACAACCGGGGTCTTCAGGTTCGGCGTCGTCGCGATGCTGGTGTTGGCCGAGGTGTGGTTCAGCGTGGTGCCTGCGGCCTTTTCCCGCTCCTTCCGGCGATACCGGTTCTCCGCCTCGCGGCGCGCGTTCCGCAGAAGCGTTGTGAGGTGCTCCTCGATCGCCGGATCGAACAGGATGCGCGACTTCTTCACGTCGACGTAGAACGCCTCGTCAAGCTCGTGACCGAAGTCGAACTCGATCCGCAGCAGGGACATGTGCGGCTCGAACGTTCCGTGCGAGCCGAAGACGCCGAGCCATCCTCCCGCGTTGATCAGGCGGCCCTCCCGGTAGATGTAGAAGCCTTGGCCGCGGTTGGTGATGTTCGCCTTCTTCTTCTCCACCTCGGTGAGGCTCGAGGAATGGGGAAGGATCCATGCCCTGATCCGGGCCTCGCCGCCACCGTCGCCCTCAGCCGTGTCCATGCCGATGACCTGCTGGGAGTCCGCCAGAACCTGTTCCGACTTCTCGGGGAAAAAGGGGTTCCAGGGCTCGACGGGCTCGCCGTCGACCGTCATCCGGATGGTTCGCTGACGATCATCCTCCGCGTCAAGAAAGCGATGGTAGATCATGCCGAGATGGTCCTTCAGGGCCACCCGGAGGCGTTTGATCGCCGCCTGCTCCCTCGTGCCACCGGGCTCGTCGTAATGCTTCGACAGCAGCCGGTCGCATTTCGACCAGACGACGAGGGTGCCGCGCTCGCCGCAAAGCTCCTCCCACGCCTCCGCCTCATGGTTTTCGACCGGTTCACGCAACATCTCCCACGTGTCGGTCGTCTCGACATGATCGAGGTCCCACGCGAGTTTGGCCAACGGGGCGCCCTCGATCTTGCGGGAGATGACGGTGAAGCGCTTGCAGACCGAGCTGGAGGCGGTCTTCAGACCCAGCCCGAACTTGCCGAGGCTGGCAAGGTTGGCGCGCACCGGAGATCCGTACCGCAGCGCGCTGTGGACGCCGGCCGCATCCATGCCGTGTCCGTTGTCGCCGAAATAGACGTACTTCCTGCCGTCAGGCCTCATCTCGATCCGGACATGGATCTCGTCGGCCCCGGCCGCGATGGAGTTGTCGATGATGTCCGCCGCGGCAGTCCTGAAGTTGTAGCCGGTGTCCCGCAGGCCGAAGATCAGTCGGGACGCGTCAGGGTTGTTAATAAGGTCGTTCACCATCCACTCCATCTTCTTGTTGGCTCAGGGTCGTCGTCGCGGGAATCTCCCCGGTTTCCGTCGAACCTTGCAGCCAGTCAGTCACCGCGGTTAGCAGGTCATCCGCGGGCATGTCCCGGGTCGCGCATTCCCAGACCGTCAGAACGCGCCAGCCCAGTTGGTGCAGGGACAGGGCCTGCTCGGCATCCCTCGCCACGTTGCGGGAGATCTTCGCCTCCCAGAACGCAGTGTTCGTCTTCGGGAGCCGGAAGTTCCGGCATCCCGGGTGCATGTGCCAGAAGCATCCCTGCACCCGGATCACGGCGCGGTGCCGGGGCAAGGTGATGTCCGGCTTTCCCGGCAGGTCCTTGCGGTGCAGCCGGAAGCGAAAGCCGGCCCGGTGCAGTCCCCGCCGCAGTTTCATCTCCGGCGTGGTGTTCCTCGGGCCGATCCGGGACATCATCTCGGACCGGCTCATGGGAACCCGTTCAGACACTGCGCTTCCTCCGCGGATGCAGCGCCACGGTGTTCCGGATCCACGGCTCCATCGCCTCGGCGATGGCCATCGCCACGGGCGCGGCGACAGCGTTGCCGAACTGGCGATAGGCCTGCGTGTCCGACACCACGATCTTCCAGGGCTGGTTCGATCCCGGACGGTCGAAGCCCATCAGGCGGGCGCATTCGCGCGGGGTCAGCCGCCGGGGGATCCCTCGGGGCTGGTCGATGAGGATCTCGGACCCGTCCTTGTAGTAGCGGGCGCTGAGCGTGCGGGCGACGCTGTCCGGGCCGCACAGGCCAAACCCGAAGCCGTTCCCCGCGGCCTTGTGCTTGGCTGCATAATTCTGGAGATATTTCCAGAGGTTGGGGGTTAGCGTGTACTTGGCGGCCACTTTCGCGTCGGGGCCGACGGTATAGGGTGGCTCCACGGTCTCGCTGCCATCCTCGGGATGAAGGATGGCCGAAAGGACGGGATTATCGGTGGCCGGACGCATGATGTCGTCCAGCGAGAAGTTGGTCCCGATGTCACTCCGGAAGCCCGCGATGAAGATCCGCTCGCGGTGCTGCGGCACCCAGTGACGGGCGTCGACGACCTTGTAGTCGACGATGTAGCCCAGTTCATCGAGCGCGTGCAGGATCACCCGCATGGTGTTGCCCTTGTCATGCGACAGCAGGTTCTTGACGTTCTCCAGCAGGAACGCCTTCGGCCGATGCCGTGCGAGGATGCGCACGACGTCGAAGAAGAGCGTGCCCTGGGTCTCGTCCATGAACCCGTGCGCGCGGCCGAGCGAATTCTTCTTGCTCACCCCCGCGATCGAGAAGGGCTGACAGGGGAAGCCCGCGAGGAGCACGTCATGCTCGGGGATGTCATCCTCGTGGATCTTCGTGATGTCGCCATGGATCGGATGGTCATCCTCGAAGTTCGCCCGGTAGGTCTGCTGCGAGAACTTGTTCCACTCGCTCGTGAACACGCACCGTCCACCGATCGCCTCGAAGCCGATACGAAGGCCGCCGATCCCCGCGAAGAGGTCCACAAACCGGAATCCGCCTTGACCGTCCATTTCCTGCTCCTGCGTCGCGCTCGCGGTTCCATATCCTGGAGTTCCGCGCGCGAAGGTACTCTACATCTGCTCACGCAACATGAACGGGCCTGACGAAAAAATCGAGAGCGATCCGGCGTGGCACCGTGCCAAGGTTGTGGATTACGCTCAGCCGCCCCGGCGGGGCGGAAGGTGTAAGGGCTCCCGGTGGCAAGTCAGCGGCGAGATGCCGCCCGACACGGCCGAGCGGCGGGGCAGGCTTTCACACCGCTGGCATCATCCCCTTCGGGTCCAAGCGCCGGGTGCCGAAAGCCTTCGACCAAAACCCCCCGACGGAGGGGGCCCATGGCGGAGGTCGTGATCATCGGGGGGGGCGGCGACCGGTGGGGACGCTGGCGCCGGCGGATGCTCTGGCAGCGGCCGGCACGGTGGTGCGGCCGGTCCGTGCGGACGAAGGCTAGATCTTCCGCAGCCGGTCGGTCGCGGCCACGACGCCGCCCTCTTCGATCGAGCAAAGGATGCCGCGCAACCGCAAGGCTGCATGACCCGGCGCGACGATCCAGTCCTTGGCCGCCACGCCATAGCGCGCCTTCCATTTCACACAGCCGTCATTGAAGACATCCGAGACGCGCAGCACCGCCGTGCCAGCGAGAAGCAGGCTGCCGACAGGCAGGTTCGCCTCGGACGTGTCGAGGTCGGCCACGATGGTGTCGCCGGGATGCGGCGTGCCCTGACGGTCGCGCCAGACGAGGTCGCAGACGCGGGCGGACAGGATCGAGACCTGGATGCGCGGGTCCGGCCGTCCGTCCGGCAGGCACAGCCACGGCTGCTTCAGCCAGCGTTCGCCGGGGATGCCGCAGCGGCGGGTGAGCAGAAGCCGATCCGGGAAGCTTCGCCGGTTGAACCCCGCGCGCCAGCACAGCGAGACGATTGGTGCATCTGTCTTGGGCGCGGCCAGGACATGCGGCAAAGCGGCGGCCAGTTCCTCGGCGGTAACGGGATGAGCCACGGGATCAGCGCCCGATAGGACGGACATCGAGCGTCGCATCGTCGCCGTCCGATTTCATGGCGTCGGCGATCAGATGATCCACCGTTCCATCGAAATAGGCTACCAGTTCGCTGTGGAGGGTCTGGAACTCGGCAAGCACCGTGCGCTCGAACTCCGAGGCGCGGGCGCGGACCATGATCGTGGTGCGCCGCTGCCTTGGATAGCGGTAGGGCCGGACGCCGTGCTTGCGGCAGAGCGCGACGAAGATCCGGACCGACCAGCTGTCGGGCATGGCATACTGCACCTCGGTCTCGGGCTCGGACGGGGCCTCCGCCGCGATGCGCGCCTGCAGCCGGTCGAGCGCGGCGCCCGCGGCGCCGTGGCGCCGCGGGCAAACAGCGCCTCGAGCTTTGCCAGCTTCGTCCGGATGTCCTCGTCGCCCGCCATCGTGCCCTCATCAGGTGATCCGGGCTGGCTTCGCCCGACAGGGTGGCGCTGTCAACGACAGAGACAGCCGAGGGATTGCGGGCGGCCGAGCCGCCCGCAATGCGGTCGTCACCCGCGTCACCTTTCACCATGAAGATCAGCTTGACCGCCGGTCAACACACGGGGGCAGTTCGCAGGAATGGTGACGCGCGCCGCGCCTGGCACTTGCCATCTTGCCAGTGCCATGGCGCTTCTGCGACGGGTCGGGATTCCCTCGGCTTGATGAACTCCCATATTTGCGCGACACTCAGGTCACAGGAGGAACAGCCCCATGCAGATCCTCAACTGGCCGCTCGAAAGCGACACCGTGTTTATCGGGCTGATGTGCCTGATACTGGTCTTGTCCGTCGTCCTCGGCATTGCCGCCGATCGGGCGGACCGTGCGGCGACGCGAAGGTACGAGGCCTTCGCCTTCAAGCCACTGCCATTGCCGCGCGACCTCGCGGAAAGTGATACCGGCATTGGGTCGGTGCAGCTTACAGATGCGGAGATCCGCCGCCTGCTGGGCTGAGCGGCAGGTGTCCAGGAACGTGTCTACGGTTCTCGAAGGGTCCCCGCGTCCCCGAGCGCCCAATGTCGCCGGTGTTGTCCGTACAGAGAGAGTATGGTCAGGGAACAGGACATGAGGTGTGCAGCCGACCTGGACCAGGCGCAGAAATGGGGAACGAGACGAAGGGGCTGCGCGAGCTTTCGCGCCAGGAGCTCGCGGACAACGCCAACGAAAGTGTTCGCCGGGCCGACATCACATCATTCTTGGCCTTCAACGTAGAGAGCCAGCACCTCGGCTTCGCAGATGCCACCCACGGTCTCGAAGCCGGGGCCCGCGCGCTGGAAGTCGTCGAGGGTCAGATGCGGGAAGGCGAAGTACTTCGCCGCCACGTTCTCCTGGCGGGCCGCGAAGACGATGCGGCGAATTCCGGCGAAACGCGCGGCGGCCAGACACATCTCGCAGGGCTGGAGCGTGCTCATCAGGACGCAGTCGGAGAGGTCTGCCCGGCCAAGCGCGGCGGCGGCTCGACCGATGGCTACGATCTCGGCGTGCTGCGTGGGATCGGGGGCGAGGTGGACGTGGTTGACTCCTTCCGCAAGGATCTGCCCGTCGCGTATCAACGCCGCCGCGATCCCGGCTTTTCCGGCTTCGCCGGAAGCGACGCGGGCCCTCGAGATCAGTTTCCGCATCAGGTGGCTGTCGATCTCGTTCTCCCCCGTCATGAGCGCTCCTCAAGGCGCCAGGTGCCAACGGCCAGCGGGCCGCCGAAGGGATCGCGGTCCGGAACCGTTACCCGCTCGAGGCGCCGATGCGTCTCCGCGTCCGCCGGGTCGCGACGGATGTCCCAGTCCTGCCCGGGCGGGTAGGCCCCGAAGACCTGAAAGACGTCGCTCGCCTCGATCAGACAATGCCCCGTCCCGGCCGGAAGGACGACGGCATCGCCCCGCGACAGGCCAACCGGCGGGCCCTCGGGGCCGCCGATCCGAACCACGGCGCTGCCCTGCAGCACCCCCAGTGCCTCGTGGGCGGTCGAGTGGTGATGGTCGTACCGGAAGATGCCGTTCCGCCACGCGGGGCACCAGCCATGGCGCCGGAACAGATCCTCGGCGGCATCGGCATCGTCCGGCAGGGCGGCGCGGTAGAGCAGCACCGGCAGGCGCGGGTGGCTCCATCCGGTTGTCGCAGGTCGCAGGAGTTCGGGAGAGGCTGTCATGATGTATGCAACGATCCAGCGACCCGAATGGGTTCCACTCGATCACAACGCGAATGCCCCGGCTCCGGACGGCAGGTACCCCCCGTGGCGCATCGTCGGTGCGGCTCGCGTAATGGGAGGAACGATGGAGGCCGTGAGCGGACCCTGTCCGCGCGGCGCGAGGCGCTGCAGCCTCGAGCCACCGCCGCTCGCGGTCACCGCGAACTCACAGCGTCAACCTGCCGCACCAGCCGCCGGCCTGCGTCACCTGGGTCAGGTCTCTGGACCACGCTGCGGGATCCGCAAACGCTCCATGCTTTTTCGCGAAGGGTGCCGCCGCGTGACGCCGACAGAAGCAAAGGCCAAGTGGTCGGCCTCCTGCGCCGGGCATTCGCGTGGTGCCCCTTGCCAGGTTGGTCAGGACGCGCTTCGTGACCCTGAAACACATGGCGCGACGTCAGGACAGTGGCCTTGACGCCGTCGGCAACTTCCGACTGAAACGTGCCACCCGAGGGCTTCACGACCGGCCGGCCCTGCGTCCATAGGGTGGCGGAAGACAGTTTTTCGCATTTAAGTAACTGATTTGACTCGATTTCCGGATTCTGTTCCTTGCTGCGCAGACAGAATCGACGCTTCATGGGCAAGGTCTGAAGACCTCGACTTTCCTTCAGACCCCCATGGCGCGGAAGCGCAGGAACGCACCATGTGGCCCGACCCGGATCCGACCGATCATCACGCGCGCAGCGTGATTGGCCTCATCGCCAACGAGGATGAGATCCCGGATCGTCCGCAAGCGCTCGCCATCGGCATTCCGGCGAATGCCCTGCCGGAGCGGCGGCGCCGGCAGGGCATAGGCCTCCGATCCGGAGTGCGCACCGACGCGCCGAGGGTGCTGAATGACCGGGTTGCCGCATCCCGGGGCTATGTCACGCGTCCGATTGCGGGTCCGTCCGGCTCCGGCATCCGCCGGACATTCCGCCGCCAAAGACAGCGCGGGCAACCCGCCGCGGGCGCCCCAGCAAGCTGAACCAGCCGGTCTTCGCGCCCCGCCACCACACTTTCCATCCGACACCTGACCCGCGACGGCTCCGCCGCGGGACGGACACTGACGTCTCTTACACAGGAACCGACCTCGTGATCTCCAACGATGATTTCTTGCTCCATCTCTACCTGGCCGCCATCGCAGCGGCCGAGGCCCGGCCGACCGGGTCCGATCTCGCCAACGCACCTTGCCTTGATCACTGGCGGCCGATGCTGACCCTCGGCGGCGTCCCGCTTCTCTGGGGCCGGGTCTCCCGCCACCCGCGCCTCGGCGACGCGCTCATCACCACCTCGCCCCTGATCGCGCTCGACCGCGACGAGGGCTGGGCCCGGACCTTCAGCCGCTGGTACAAATTGGGCGTGCCGTTCGACACGTTGCGGCAGATCGTCGGACCTGAGTTTCCGCAAATCCGCGAGCTGCCCGAGGTCATCGGCTTCGGTCTCCCCAGCCACATTCCGCTCGACGATCCAGAAGCGCTTGCGCACCTGCTGGCCGCGCGCATCGACAGCATCCGCCGCCTCGCAAGGCGCGCCGCGCGACACTGACCCGCGGTCAACTTTCTCTGCCCTGATCCTCCTGCCGAACGGACGCTCCGGCGCCCGCCGGCCTCCTCATGCCCAAGGTAACACCGTGTCCCGCATACAGATTCTGCATGCCGCCTTTCCTGATCCCACCCTCAAGCCGCGGATCGAGCGGCGGCTGACGCGCTTCCTCCGACGCCTGCTTGCCGGAGCGAAGAAACCGGATGCACTGCCGGAGGTGGACGATGCAGCCGACGACGACGAGAAGGATGCTCCGGGCAAGGCGGACCTGAGCTGGAGCCAGCGGCAGCGCATTGCGCGCCGCGCCGACCGGATCGTCGCCTGCGCCCAGAGGGGATCACCGCTGTCCCTCCTGAAGCCGGAGGATCGACGCCGGCTCGAGGTCCTCCGCGACGGCGTCGAACTGGTGAGCCTCCCGTCCGAGCATCGCGCCGACGAGATCGCCGCCGAGCTTCATGCCAGGTTCCCCTGGATGGCGCCGGCCACGGAGCAGATGTGGCATGCGCTGAGCCATTCGGCGCAATCCGGCGAGCCGGGCGTGCGCCTGCCTCCCTTCCTCCTTTACGGCCCGCCGGGAACCGGCAAGAGCGCCTGGGCCCGCACGCTCGCGGATCTCATCGGCGTGCCCCGGATGGTTTTCGACGCCACCTGCGAGGGCGCGAGCTTTGGCCTGGTGGGGTCGCAAAGGGGCTGGGGCAACGCGGCGCCCGGCCGGCTGCTGAACTTCATTCTGGCGGAGAAGGTGGCGAACGGACTGGTTGTCGTCGACGAGGTAGAAAAGGCCGGGCGGGTGACCAGCATCAAGGGGCAGACCTTCGCACTGACGGATGCGCTGCTGCCGCTGCTCGAGCCATTGTCGGCCCACGGCTGGACCTGTCCCTACTTCGAGCTCGGCTTCGACATGTCGTGGGTGATCTGGGTCCTAACCTGCAACGATTACCGGACCCTGCCCGATCCGCTTCTGAGCCGCTGTCCGCCCATCCGGTTGGCGGGGCCGACCTGCGCGGACCTGAAGACATTCGCGCGCATCGAAGGTGCGCGGCGCGGCCTGTCGGACGTGTCGCTCGACGCGATCTGCGAGGCCCTCGACCGGGCCGCCGCGCGAGGTCACGTGCCGGACCTGCGTGCGCTGATCCGCATGCTCGACCGCGCCCAGAGGATGGAGCGGCGGCCGCCGCTGCACTGAGTGGCGGGCGCATAAATTCGGGATTCTTGCGTGCCTCGCGCGCCAAAGTTCGCCGGGTTTTTTCTGCGAGGCCCATTTAAAAAAATCCGGAACCGCACGCCCCGAAGCAAAAAGATCAAGTCGTCCAACGGCTTGAGGAGAATCAACATTTCTCGCGGGCATCCGGAATTTTCTGTTTCGCGTTTTCGCGCCTCCGACTCACCATGGCCTGAGCGAAACGGCGCATCCGCGCTGCAGATGAGGAGAAAAAAGAAAAGGCGCCCCCGGAGGTGCGCCATGAGTCGGGGCACTGGTCGCCCGTAACATCTTGCCACCCTAGAGGCCCGAAGAGGCCCAGGCAAGCGCGGTCAGAGTCCCAGAAATTGAAGCGTGCCCCCCGGAAGTGCGCCTTCCGGGGCTGGAGACCTATTGTCGATGCCTGGAAGATCTGACGACCCGAAAAAACGCAAGAAGCGCAAGGAGACGGCACTTGAAGTGGCGCCGATCCACGGCGTGCTGCCCTACGCCGGCGCCCGCAACCCGCTGACGCGGAGCAACACTGCCCGGAAGGTGTCCTTCACCGCCGCCACGGCCGCAACCGCAGGTGTGCGGCAGCTCTATCATTTCGACAGCCAGGCGGAATCCGCGGTGGCGCTGGAAGCCCTGCTCGATCCGGAGCTTTACCGTCTGGAAGTGCAGTTGCCACCGATCCTGTTCCCGTGCCGTCGCGCGAAGAAGGAACGCGAGCACTACTTCGATCTCCGGTTGACCTTCCGGGACGGCTTCCGGCGCGCCATATACGTCCGCAACGGCTGGAGTCTCGGACTGCAGAGCACGCAGGACGAGATCGACGACATCTTCGGGAGCCTCACGACCGATTTCGCGGATGATGCCATTACCGTGAATGCCGACGACTACACCCGGGCGTTCCGCGACAACCTCCGTCGCATCTGGTACCTCAACCGCCAGGCCGATCCTGCCGCCGACGCCCATGTCGAGGACGTCGCGCGCTGCACCAGCTACTGGCTGCTGCAGGATCTCATCGCGAAGTGCGATCTCCCGCCGGCGCAGGCGTGGCAGTCGGCCATGCGCCTGATCGGACGGCGCGTGCTGTGGGCGGACTGGCACGCGGTGATCAACGTGCGGTCCCGGGTGAGGTTGAACGCATGACGTCGCAGCCTCTGTTCAGAATCCCTATGGGCTCCCGGCTGTCACTTGACCGTTGCTCCTGGTTGGTGACCGGCAAGGAAAAGGACGGCTATGCGGTCGAGAACACGGAGGACGGCGAATGCATCACGCTGTCCTTCGCGCGCGTGGATCAGGCGATCCGTGACGGCGCCTGCGACGTCATCAAGCCGGCCGAAGACGAAATGCTCAAGGCGGTGCGCGCCTACACGGGGGGATACGAGACTTTCGAGCAACTGCCGGAAGAGCAGCAGAAAGCCGTTCGCGGACGGCTCCCCGTGGTGCTCGCCATTCTTGCAATGGAAGCGGATGGCACCAAGCTGACCCATCGGAACATGAGCCCCAACAAGACCACCCGGTCCGAGGGCAGGGTGCTGAGGGAACTGAAGGAGCGTGCCCGGAACATCGCCGACGGTAGTCCGGTGCTGGGGGCAAAGAGGGGCGGCCGGGTTACCGTCAGCCTCGACTGGCCTCAGGGCAGGACCCTCAGGAAATACGTCGACACCTACCTCAGGTTCGGTCGGAATTGCGTGGTGCTGCTGGATCGGGACCACATGAAAGGGCCGAGGGAGGCGAAAGATCGCCAGCGAATGAGCTGCTGGCAGGAGCGCTTCATCTCCTACGCGCTCAACCTCTGGCACGATGAAAAGAAGCCGCCCCTCACTGCGCTCGCGAGAATGGCCGAGACGCAGTTTCCCATTCCGCCGGAGGAAATCGCGCGCGACCGCTGGTATCCCTCCATCACCACGCTTCGCACCCGGAAGAACGCGCTCTCCGAGGTGACCCAGACTCTCGGCCGGAAGGGGGTGCGGCAGGGAGCGAACCTCAAGGGCGCGGGATCAACCGACATTCCGGCCCTGATGTTCGGCGAGCGGGTTGCTACGGACCAAGTCTATCTGTCGATCCACACCGACGGCAAAGGCCTCGTGCGCGCGAAGGAGATCGATCCCGCGAAGGCGTCGGAAGATCTGGAAGACAACGAGATCTGCCGGCTCTGGTTGCATCTGATGATCGACGTCGCGACCCGTCTGGTGCTGGCCTGGATCATCGCCGAGTCGGCCGATGCCGATCACAGCCACGCGCTCTTTCGCATGGCGACCCGCGACAAGACGAAGGAAAAGGTCCGCTACGGCTGCAAGCGGGATCCGGCGCCCCCCGCGGGTCTGCTCCTGACGACGGCGGACAACGGAACGGCAACGCGGAACGGCACGGTCTACGCAAGTCAGCTCGGCATCGACTCGATCGTCATGACGAGCCGCACCTATCACTCCACGGACAATGCCTTTGTCGAACGGCCGTTCGGGACCCTGCAGTGGCAGGTGCTGAATTTCCTCGATGGCTATGCGGGCAGTCGTCCGGGTGAACTGGAGGGTTACGAGCCGGAGGCGAATGCCCGGATTACCCATGACGAACTCTACGGGATCATCACGCGCTACTTCGTCGACGAATATCCGTTCGCCCCGCACCGCGGCACCGGCATGTTTGGCGCGACGCCCTGGCAGAAGTACGACGAAGTTACCAAGTTCTATGGCGGGATCGATGTGCCCGACCGTCGCGAGCGCTGCCTGCACCTCGGCGTGAAGCGCAAGATGCACACCACCTCGGAAGGCGTCAACCCCTTCAAAATCCCCTTCAACTCTACCGCGTTGCAGGTGTTCGCGGCCGGCAAGTCGAAGGAGGTCATGGTTCACATCGATCCGGACTTCATGCGGCACGCCTATGTCACGGCGAAGGGTCACCCGGAAATCATAGAGGTCGATCTTCGCTGTCAATCGGCATCCAAAATTGACCCCCAATCGGCGTCCAATTTTGACCCCCCGG
>NZ_VDEK01000028.1:0-53185 GCF_007668225.1 Cereibacter sediminicola
AGGATCTCCTCGGCGTGGGTGCCGCCCCGGCCGGGCGCATAGGTGAACACGGTGAAGCGGCGTTGCTGATCGGCGAGGGCGAGAAGGTCGCCGAGGCCGCTGCCGGGCTGCTGCCCGAAGTGATCGGCACGACGCCGCCGGGCGGGGCGAAGGCGCCGTCGAAGGCTGACTGGGCGCACGTGAAGGGCCGCCGCGTCATCATCGCTACCGACGCCGACAAGCCCGGCCGCGAGTTCGGCGACGAGGTTGCCCGACTGGTGCGAGAGGCTGGCGCGGCTGAAATACTGCATCTGCCGGGCGAGGCGCTGAGGCAAGACGCGCCAGAGGGATATGACCTCGCCGACGCGGCCGAAGAGGGCATCAGCGCCGACCAGGTGCGCCGGGCGATCCGGGCCTATGAGTTCCCGGCATCTTCGGATCAGACGGCTGACGAGCACGGCTGGGGCGAACCTGATCCTCGCTACCTTCAACCGCAGTTGCCTGAAGCTCCGGTTCTGCCGCTGAACGAAGTCTTCGCGCCCGCGTGGGCCTCGTGGATCGGCAGCGCGGCCGAGGCCAAGGGCGCGCCCGCCGACTACGTTGTCGCCGGCCTGCTGAGCGTGGCGGGCGCGATGATTGGGAACAGCCGGTGGGCCTGCCCGTGGGATGGATGGACCGAGCCGCCGCTGATCTGGACCATGGCAATCGGCAACCCGTCGGCAGGCAAGTCACCCGGTCTCGACGCAATTCTCGCGCCGCTGCGGATCGTGGAGCGCAACGCCCGGCAGGAAGCGCAGACGCGTGTAAGCGAGTGGCGCGCCCGTGCCGAGGTGGCGAAGCTGGCGGAATCGACGTGGAAGGAAGCCGTCAAGGCCGCGATCAAGGCGGGCGACGACATTCCGCCGAAGCCGCGCGAAGCCGATCCGGGGCCTGAACCTGTGATGCCTCGCTACGCGCTCGCCGATACGACGGTCGAGAAGCTGTCCGTGATCCTCGCCGGGCAACCGCGCGGCACGATGATGTTCCGCGATGAACTGTCGGGCTGGCTGGGGAACATGAGCCGCTACTCGGGCGGCACCGACCGGCCGTTCTGGCTCGAAGCCTACGGCGGCAAGGGCTACAGCGTCGAGCGTATGGGCCGCGATCCGGTTTGGATCAGCCGCCTGACGGTCGGAGTTGTCGGCGGCATCCAGCCGGACAAGCTGAAGTCGCTGCTGATGAAGACCGACGACGACGGGCTTCTCGCCCGCTTCATCCCGGTCTGGCCGGAGCCGGCGCCGATCAAGAGGCCGAACCGCCTGGCGGATGAAGGCTTCATCGAAAACGCGCTCCGGCGGCTCGTCGAACTGCCGATGGTGACCGACGAGCACGGCGAACTGCGCCCGTGGTTCATCAACTTCAATGACGAAGCGCGGGACTATCTGAACGAGTTCAGGAAGTTGTGCCGCGATCTGGAAGGGCAGAATGAAGGCCTGCTCCTGTCGTTCATCGGCAAGCTGCCGGGCATGGCCGTGAGGCTGTCGCTCATCCTCGCGTTCCTCGACTGGGCAGCCGGGGGGCCGGATGTCTTCGAGATCACGCCGAACCACTTCGGCCGGGCCGCTGGCTTTATCGAAGCCTATGTTCTGCCGATGGCCGTCCGGTCCTACGCCGACGGCGCCATCGCCAAGGAAGACCGGGCCGGCAGAAAGCTGGCCGCACTCATCATCGAGCAAGGATGGGAGGACTTCAACTCGTCGGACGTGCTGCGTCTGGACCGGGCCGGCCTGGCGACGAAGGCGGATCTTGATCCGGCTCTTGATGCGCTCGTCGTCGGCGATCTGATCCGGCAGGTTCCGGTTCCAGGCGGGCCGCGTGGCGGGCGCCCGGCCCGGCGCTTCATCGTCAACCCTGCAATCCGGGCGGCGACATGAGCAAGTGGTTCTCCATCGCACGGGACTTCGACGCCCGGTCTTCCGAGAGAACCGAAACAACCTCGACGATGGCCGAGGCGCCCGCGCCCGCCCCGGCCGTCTCTGCTCCTGCGCCGGTTAATTCGGTTAATTCGGTTAATTGGGGCGGGAGAGACCTTAACGAAGAGGCTGCGCCCTATGGCGTGTCCGTCGGCGGGCACTGGCGGACATGGTGCGGTCGCCTCGTTCATCCATCGAAGTGGGCGGACCTAGCCGAGAACCGCGCGCCCTACGCGGGCGGCGACCAGTTCCGGCTTCCCCTCAACACCGAAGACGCAGGGGGCGCGCATGGAGCGGCTTGACCTCGAAGTGAAGTTCCAGGCGGCCGAGGCCGGTCTCATCTCGGGCTATGCCTCGCCCTTCGGCGGCGAGCCGGACAGCGCGGGCGACGTGATCGCGCGGGGCGCCTACGCCGCGAGCCTGAAGGCACACCGGGAAGCCGGGACGATGCCGCTCCTGCTCTGGCAGCACGACCCGACGCAGCCTGTCGGGCGCTGGCTCGACATGCGGGAGGACGAGAAGGGCCTCCATGTCACCGGCCGCCTCGTGCTGGAAACGGTGCGGGGCGCCGAGGCCTATGCGCTGCTGAAGGCCGGCGCGCTGAACGGGCTGAGCATCGGCTACCGGACGAAGCGGGCCGAGCGCCTGCCGGGCGGGGCGCGCCTGCTGACCGAAATCGACCTCATCGAAATCTCGCTCGTGTCCATCCCGGCGGCCTCGTCCGCGCGGATCACCAGCGTGAAGACTGCCGCCGTCGCGGCACCATCCGCCGCGCGTGCGGCAAGCAACAGGAGCCGGATCATGGCTGATGAACAGAAGGCTGCCGCGCCTGAAGCGGCGAACGAAGACCGCGTGACCGCCGTCGAAGAGACGGTGGCAAGCCTCGACACCCGCCTCGCCGCCGTCGAAGAGAGCGTGGGCAACGTCGCGAAGGCTGCCGGCCGGATCGAACAGAAGCTGGCGCGGCCGGGCATCATCACGAAGCAGGAAGAGCCGGGCGAGATCCAGACCAAGGCCTTCGGCGCCTACATCAAGCACGGTGACGCGGCCGGCGCGGAACTGAAGTCGCTCGACATGGCGACCAACGGCGGCGGCTACCTGGCGCCGAGCGAGTTCGTCAAGGAAGTGGTGAAGAACCTCGTCCAGTTCGCGCCGATCCGGCAATATGCCCGTGTCATCAGCATCGGCGCGGCCGAGGCCCGGATGCCAAAGCGCACCGGCACGCTCACTGCCGCGTGGGTCTCGGAGACCGGCAACCGCTCTTCGACCGATCCGACCTATGGCGAGATCGTGCTGACCCCGCACGAGGCCGCCTGCTATGTGGACGTCAGCAACGCGCTGCTCGAAGACAACCAGTACAACCTTCAGGGCGAGCTTGCGGCGGACTTCGCCGAAGAGTTCGGACGGTTGGAAGGCGCGGCCTTCGTCTCGGGCACCGGCACCGGGCAACCCGGCGGCATCCTGACCGACACGTCGGTTCCGCTCGTGGCCAGCGGCGCGGCGGCTGCCATCTCGGCTGATGCGATCATCAACCTGTTCCACGCGCTGCCGGGCTTCTACGCGGCGAACGCGGTCTGGGGCATGAACCGCTCGACCATCGGCGCCGTGCGCAAGCTGAAGACCACCGACGGCGCCTTCCTCTGGGCCGAGAGCCTGGCCGAGGGCAACCCGCCGACCATCCTGGGCCGCCCGGTCATCGAACTGCCGGACATGCCCGACGTGGCCGCGAACGCGCTGCCGATCATGTTCGGCGATCTGAAGCAGGGCTACCGCGTGGTGGACCGGCTGAGCCTGTCGGTCATGCGTGACCCCTACAGCCGCGCGACCAACGGGCAGACGCGCTTCCATGGCCGCCGCCGTGTCGGGGGCGACGTGGTGAAGGCCGAGGCGATCCGCCTGCTGAAGGTCGCCACCAGCGTCTAAGCGAACAAGGCGGGCCGGGGCTTCCCGGCCTGCCGCTCTTCCGGGGGAAGCCATGCTGAAGCAGATCACGCCACCGACCGAACTTCCGGTGCCGCTGGGCGAGGCCAAGGCCCGCCTGCGCATCGACCACGACGAGGACGACGCGATCCTCGAAACCTACATCCGCGCGGCGACCGAACGCCTCGACGGGCCGAACGGCTATCTTGGGCGGGCGATCATGCCGCAAGTGTGGGAGATCACCCTCGACCGCTTCACCGGGCCAATCCGCCTGCCGCTGCCGCCGTGCCGCGAGGTGACATCCGTCGCCTATGTCGCCGCCGATGGCTCGACCGTAACGCTCGACCCGGCCGCCTACATCGTCGCCGGGATCGGCAGCGACGAGGGCGCCGTGATCCATCCGGCGACCGGCTGGCCGGCGACTGCCGCGCATCCCGAGGCCGTCACCATCCGCTTCTCCTGCGGCTACACGACCGTGCCGGAGCCGATCCGAATGGCGATCCTCGAACGCCTGAGCCAGTCCTACGACGGCGACGAGGAAGACCTCGCGCCCGCCCGCGAAGAGGATCTGACCCGGAACCATCGAGTGTGGAGCTTCGGCTGATGCCGTGGGCCGCGCCTCGCCATTGTGCTGCCGGGCATCCGCCGTTCACTGGCGCCCGCTGCCCGATCTGCGCCGCCGCCGCCAAGGCTGCCGCCGAGGCGCGCCGGCCGTCCGCTAACGAGCGTGGCTACACCGGCAAGTGGGCAAAGGCGCGGGCCGAGTTCCTGAAGCTGCATCCGCGCTGCGCCTGCGGTGCGACAGCCACGGTCGTGGATCACGTCGTTCCTCACAAGGGCGACCAGAAGCTGTTCTGGCAGCGGTCGAACTGGCAGCCGATGTGCAAGCCCTGTCACGACCGGAAGACCGTCCGCGAGGATGGCGGCTTTGGCAACCCGGTCAAGGGCCGGGGGGATGATCGAATTTGCCCGAGGGGGAAGGAAACCGGCGGGGTAGTCTCGCGCGCAACATCGCCGGAAATGACGACTTCGAAATGGGAGTTCTGGGGATGAAGGGCCGCAAGCCGAAGCTGAACGTGATCGAGGGCGTTGCCGCCGGTCTCTGCCCGCCGCCGCCCGGAGGCTTGGACAAGCACGGCGCGGCCGAGTGGAAGCGTGTGGCGCCGATCCTCGACGGGCGCGGCCACCTGACCGACGACACGCTTGCGACCCTTGAGGGCTACTGCCGGGCCGTGGGCCTGTCGCGGATCTACAACGAGATGATGGCGGCGGAAGGCCATGTCATCGCGACCGAGAAGGGGCCGGTGACGCATCCGGCCTTCAAGATGCTGATGGGTGCCATGCGTGAGGCAAGGCTACTCGCGGCCGAACTGGGCCTGACGCCGCATCGGCGCGGATCGGGCAGCGCAGAAGGAAAGCCGAGCGATGACAAATGGAGCGGCGACTTGCTCGCCTGACCTGTTCCCCGCTGTTCCCCGTGATCCCCAGCGTGGGGGAACAGAGAAAGGCAAGCAATATCAGGCGTGTTCCCCCTGTTCCCCGCATTCCCCTTGGAAACGGGCTGCATCGGCGGCGAGGCGCACCTGATGGGCAGCCCGATCTTCATTCCCGACCCGAGTCTCTATCCTGACCCGACCGGCCGCGCCGAGCGGATCTGCCGCTTTGTCCGCAACCTGTCGCTCTGGGAGGGCGACTTCGCGGGCGAGCCGTTCAAGCTGCACCCGTTCCAGGAGGCAATCATTCGCCGGATCTACGGGCCGGTGAACGAGGACGGCAGTCCCGTGGTGCGGATCGCCTGCATCTGGATTCCGAGGGGCAACGCGAAGACCACGCTGGCCAGCGCAATCAGCCTGGCGCACTTCATGGGGCCGGAGGCCGAGGCCGGCGGGCAGGTCGTCATGGCTGCCGCCGACCGGGAGAACGCCGGGATCGCCTTCAATGCGGCGCACCAGTTCGTGCTTCAGGAGGAAGCCCTGTCGGCTCGCGTGCGCCCGGTGGAGAGCCGGAAGCTCCTGTCGCACCCGAAGACGAAGAGCACACTGAAAGCCATCTCGTCGGAGGCCTACAGCAAGCACGGCCTGAACGTCTCGTTCTTCCTTGCCGACGAGATCCACGCATGGCCGACGGCCGAGGGCAGGAAGCTGTTCAAGACCGTCACCGACTCCATGGTGAAGCGGTCGAACCCGCTCACGGTCATCATCACCACGGCCGGCGAGGGCACGGGCGGGCTTGCCGCCGACATGTGGGCGTACTCGCACAAGGTCGCCTCCGGTGAGGTGGACGACCCGACCTTCGCGCCGATCATCCTGGCGGCCGAGCCGGATGCGGACTGGCGCGACGAGGCGGCATGGCGGGCAGCGAACCCGGCGATCGATGCCGGCTTCCTGTCGCTGCACGAGCTGCGGACGAAGGCGCGGCGGATCGAGCACTTCCCGGCCGAGATCGCCGACTTCAAGCGGTTCCACCTGAACATGTGGCAGGAGGGCGCCGCCGAGCCGTGGCTCGCGCTCGACATCTACGACCGGGCCGAGGACATGACGCCCGTGGCGGATTTGACCGGCCGGGCGTGCTGGCTGGGCGTGGACCTGTCGAGCGTCGAAGACCTGACGGCCGTGGTCGCGGTGTTCCCCGAAGGCGACGGCGAGGCGCGGCGCTACGACGTGCTGCCGATGTTCTTCCTGCCCGAGGCCAATCTCGCGCTGAAGGCCGAGAAGGACCGCGCCGACTATCTGCGGTGGGCCGAAGCCGGCTTCCTCACGCTGACGCCCGGCAACGTGGTGGATCATTCCGCCATCGTGGAGCATGTCGCCGATCTGGGCGAGCGGCATGGCGTCCAGGAGGTGGCTATCGACCGCTGGAACTCGACCGCCGTCAACACGGCGCTGCAAGAGCGCGGCTTCACCATCAACCAGTTCGGGCAAGGCATGGTCAGCATGGCCGCGCCGGTCAAGGAACTGAAGCGGGCGATCCTCGCCGGGCACTTCCGACACGGCGGCAACCCGCTCCTGCGCATGTGCTTCGGCAATGTCGTGGCCGAGAAGGACGCCGCCGAGAACGAGAAGTTCACCAAGGCGAAGGCGCGGGGCCGGATTGACGGGGCTGTCGCTGCCGCCATGGCCGTGGGCCGCATCCTCGCCGCTGAGTCCGCGCCGTCACCCTACGAGGGCCGCGAGGGCGGCTTCCTGTTCATCTGAAGGAGACCGACATGAGCGAAGTGGAGATCCGTGGCCTGACCCGCGTGGCGAGACCGAAGCCGAACCGGGCAGGCTTCACCATCCTGGCGTTCTTCGACTGCGCCGCGCGCGGGCTGGCGCTCTACGGCTGCGCGCTCGTGCGGACGCCGAAGAACGGCATGGTGGCGTGGCCGCCGAAGATCGAGGCCGAGGACGGCATGAGGCGCCGCGTGGAGATCGAGGACGATTCGCTTCGGCACGCCATGATGCTGCACGCGCGGGAGGCCTACCGGGCACTGGGCGGCACCGATGCCGAGTGGATCGGCAAGAGCATCCCCATGGGACCGAGGCCCGAAGATCGCGATGGTCTGAACAGATTCCTGCAAGAGTGAGCCGAAACCGCGTGCTGCTCACTATACGCTCACTGCATTGCGGCGGCTGTTCGGCGTTTCTGGCTAAGTCTTTGATTTTATGGCGCACCCGAAGGGATTCGAACCCCTGGCCTCTGCCTTCGGAGGGCAGCGCTCTATCCAGCTGAGCTACGGGTGCGTCGAGGTGGGGTATAGCGGCTTGATGCGGCGCCTGCAACAGGGTGCTGTGCGTCACCGGCGACTTTCACGCGAGCCGGTTGATGGGGCCAATGCTCCATCCGCCGGGGCCGAGGGTCATGGAGGTGATCGAGAGCGGTTCGATCCGGTGGGCGAAGGCCGCCTGGATGCTCAGCCCAAGCGCGAGCTGCAGCGCGGTGAGGATCGGCCCGAAGTGCGAGACGATCACGATCTCCTCGTCCGGGTGACGCGCGCACAGCTCGCGCACGGCCTGGGTGACGCGGTGCTGAAGCTCGTGCCAGGTCTCACCGCCGGGGGCGCGGGCGGGCCCTGCGTCGCGCCAGAAGGCGCGGATGCGCTGGGGCGTGCCGGCTTCGATCGCGGCAAAGCTGCGGTCTTCCCACGCGCCGAAATGGATCTCTCGAAGGCGCGGGTCGTGGGGCAGGCGGAAGCGGCCGTTGCCCAGAAGATCGGCGGTCCGCGAGGCGCGCGACAGGTCGGACGAGACCAGGAGCGCCTTGCGCGGCAGGGCCGCGTCAAGCCGTGCCACGGCCTCGCGGTCGGAGAGATCCGCCGGCCGGTCCGTCCAGCCCAGCATCACCGTGGCGTGGGTGGGCCCATGCCGGACCCAGTGCAGCCGGGTCACAGGACCCCCTCGGGCGGGCAGCCCTTCAGAACCATCGGCAGGCCCGCCATCGCCGCCACGACCAGATCCGCCTGGGCCGCAAGCCTCTGGTTCAGGCGTCCCTGTTCGTCGCGGAAGCGCCTTGCCAGAGAATTTTCGGGAACTATCGACCAGCCAACCTCGTTTGAGACCACGACAACAGGCGCAGGACAGGCGTCAAGCGCATGAAGAAGCGAGGCGATCGCGGCATCGAGGTCGCTGTCGGCAAGCAGATGATTGGTCAGCCAGAGCGTAGCGCAATCCAGCAGCACGCAAGCCTCGGGAGGCATCCGTGACAAGACAGGAGAGAGATCACGAGGCTCTTCGACGGTCTGCCACCCGTCGCCACGGTCGCGGCGGTGAGCCGAGATCCGCTCGCGCATCTCGTCATCCCATGCTTCGGCCGTTGCCAGATAGAACCGGGGGCGGCCCGAACCGATGACCAGCCGCTCCGCCATCCGAGATTTCCCGGACCGCGCCCCGCCCAGCACCAGGGTGAGCGGTGGCAGCGCGAAATCGTGTGATCCGGGCATGTGTTTTTTCCGTAGTATTTCCCGAGACGCGGCCGGGTTCGACAGGGGGTCCTGATGGCACTGGACGGATATACCGATCAAACGATGTCCCGCCAAGCGATGAGGGCGGAGCTTCTGGATGCCCAGACCGAGCTTCGCCTCGCCTATGCCTGGCGCGACCGGCGCGACGAGCGGGCTCTGCACCGTCTGATCACCGCCTACATGCGGCTTGCGATCTCGATGGCCTCGAAATACCGCCGCTACGGCGCGCCGATGAACGACTTGATCCAGGAGGCCTCGCTGGGGCTGATGAAGGCCGCGGACAAGTTCGACCCGGATCGGGGCGTGCGCTTCTCGACCTATGCCGTCTGGTGGATCAAGGCCTCGATCCAGGATTATGTCATGCGGAACTGGTCGCTGGTGCGCACCGGCTCCACCTCGAGCCAGAAGGCGCTGTTCTTCAACATGCGCCGCGTGCAGGCCCGCCTCGAGCGCGAGGCTTCTCAGCGGGGCGAGCAGCTTGACGCGCATCAGCTGCGCGAACTGGTGGCGCATGACGTGGGCGTGCCGCTCTCGGATGTCGAGATGATGGAGGGGCGGCTGTCGGGCTCGGACTTCTCGCTCAACGCCACGCAGTCGGCGGATGACGAGGGCCGCGAGTGGATCGACGCGCTGGAGGATGATTCGGCCCAGGCCTCGGAAGTGGTCGAGGGCTCGCTCGATGCCGAGCGGTTGCGCGGCTGGCTGGTCGTGGCCATGCAGCAGCTCAACGCGCGCGAGCGGTTCATCGTGACCGAGCGCAAGCTACGCGACGTGCCGCGCACGCTCGAAAGCCTTGGCGAAGAGTTGAAACTGTCCAAGGAGCGGGTGCGTCAGCTTGAAGCGGCGGCCTTTGCCAAGATGCGGCGGAGCCTTGAAGCCCAGTCGCGGGAGGTGCATCACTTCCTTCTATGAAACAGTGCCTCCTCCTTGCGGCCGGACTGGCCGTCGTGGCCCGGCCGGGGCTGGCCGACCGGATCGAGCCGGCTCAGCTTGCGCGGCTGCCGTCGGCGGATGTGGTGATTCTGGGCGAGGTGCATGACAACCCCCGCCATCACGAGAACCAGGCCGTGGCCGTGGCCGGCCTGAGGCCCGCGGCGCTGGTCTTCGAGATGCTGACGGCCGAGCAGGCGGCCCTCGTGACACCCGATCTTCTGCCGAACGAGCGCAAGCTTGCGCTGCATCTTGATTGGGATCGGTCGGGTTGGCCCGACTTTGCGATGTATCATCCCATCTTCCTCGCCGCCCCCGAGGCGCAGGTCTTCGGCGCCGAGATGCCGCGCGAGGATGTTCGTCGCGCGGTGGCGGACGGCGCTGCGGCCACTTTCGGCGCCGAGGCGGCGCGCTTCGGGCTCGACCGTCCGCTCGAATCCGCAGAGCTGGCCCGCCGGACCGAGGAGCAGCGTGTGGCCCATTGCGACGCGCTGCCGACCGAGCTGCTGCCGGGCATGGTCGAGGCGCAGCGCCTGCGCGATGCGTCGCTGGCCCTTGCCGTGCTCGAGGCGATGGAGGCGACCGGAGGGCCGGTGGCCGTCATCACGGGGACGGGCCACGCCCGGCGCGACGTCGGTGTGCCGTCGCTTCTGTCCGAGGCGGCCCCGCATCTGCGCGTGCTCTCGGTGGGGCAGTTCGAGCAGGTGCCGGAAGGAGAGGTGCCCTTTGACATGTGGGTGGTGACCGCACCCGTCGAGCGGGACGATCCCTGCGCGGGTCTGCGCGAAGCCGGCACGACCCCGTAGCGGGGCAGGGGGGCGACGTCCGGCCCGGCTCGCGCGCCCCGGTGGCTTGTCACGCGGCCGCGCCCCTCCTACACCAGAGCCTCGGCCTCGGGGGCGTGGACATGCTGAACGGAAAGCGGATACTTCTTATCATCGGCGGCGGGATCGCGGCCTACAAGGTGCTGGAGCTCATCCGCCGTCTGCGCGAGAGGGGCTGCGCGGTGACGCCCGTCATGACGCGCGCCGCGGCCGAATTCGTGACGCCGCTGTCGGTCTCGGCACTGGCGGGCGAGGCCGTGCACCGCGAACTCTTCGATCTCACGCAAGAGGCCGAGATGGGCCATATCGCGCTGTCCCGCGTGGCCGATCTGGTGGTGGTGGCGCCCGCGACGGCGGATCTGATGGCCAGGATGGCCCAGGGGCGGGCGGACGATCTCGCCTCGACCCTGCTGCTGGCCACCGACACCCGCGTTCTGGTGGCCCCGGCCATGAACGTGCGGATGTGGGAACATCCCGCGACCCGCCGGAACCTGGCCACGCTGCGCGGCGACGGCGTGCGGACAGTGGGCCCGAACGAGGGCGACATGGCCTGCGGCGAATATGGATTCGGGCGGATGGCCGAACCGGCCGAGATCCTTGCCGCGATCGAGGGCGCCCTCGGTGCGGGGCCGCTTGCCGGGCGGCGGGTGCTCGTGACATCGGGCCCGACGCATGAGCCGATCGACCCGGTGCGCTACATCGCCAACCGCTCGTCGGGCGCGCAGGGGACAGCGCTCGCCGCGGCGCTGCGCGATCTGGGCGCGCGGGTAACCTTCGTCACCGGCCCGGCCTCGGTCCCGCCTCCGGCCGGGGTGGAGCTGGTGCGGGTTGAGACCGCGCAGGAGATGATGGCGGCCGTCACGACGGCCCTGCCGGTGGATGCCGCCATCTTCGCCGCCGCCGTGGCGGACTGGCGGGTGGCCAATGCGGCCGGCTCCAAGATGAAGAAGCAGGCGGGCGGCCCGGCGCTGGAGTTCGCTGAAAATCCCGACATCCTCGCCGCCGTTTCGCGGATGGAGACGGGACGGCCCCGCCTCGTGGTGGGGTTCGCGGCCGAGACCGACCGGGTGGTCGATCACGCCCGCGCCAAGCGCGCGCGGAAGGGCTGCGACTGGATCGTGGCCAACGATGTCTCGCCCGGCACGGGGATCATGGGCGGCACCGAGAACGCCATTCATCTGGTGACCGAAGACGGCATCGAGGACTGGCCGCGCCTGAGCAAGGACGAGGTGGCGCGGCGGCTCGCGCAACGGATCGCCGACCGCCTCGCCTGAGGTCGCGCCCGCGGGCGCACGCAGCGGTCATCGCGCGTGATCGCCGGCAGGCTTGTCAGCCGGCGGGAGTTGCCGCTACCTTCGCCCCATGAGGATGATCGCATGAATGTCTCCCGGCGCTGGCTGCTGGCCGCGCTTCTCGCGGGCGCCGCCACGCCCGCGCTGCCCGATGCGCCCCTCACATCGCCCCGCCCGCCGCGCCGCGGTTTCATCGAGCCGCCGCCCGACGCCGACAGCCTCATCGCGCGGGCCTCGCTTGGCGGTGCGGTGGCCTTTGCCGTGGCCGATGCCGCCACCGGCGAGTTGCTCGAGGCCCGCAACGCCGCGCTGCGCCTGCCGCCCGCCAGCACCGCCAAGGCCATCACTGCGCTCTACGCGCTCGAGACGCTCGGAGCGGACTTCCGCTTCACCACGCGCCTCCTCGCCACCGGGCCGGTCCGGGACGGGATCGTGCAGGGCGATCTCGTGCTGTCGGGCGCGGGCGATCCCACACTCTCCACCGATGCGCTCGGAGACATGGCGGCGAAGCTGCGCGCGGCCGGTGTGCGCGGGGTGACGGGGCGCTACATCGCCGACGCGAGCGCCTTGCCCGCCGTGCCGCTGATCGATCCCGAGCAGCCCGCCCATGTCGGCTACAATCCCGCCCTTTCCGGCCTGAACCTGAACTTCAACCGGGTGCATTTCGAATGGCGGCGGGCGAAGACCGGCTGGTCCGTCACCATGGATGCCCGGGCCGAGCGGTTCGTGCCGCAGGTGGCGATGGCCCGGATGGAGGTCGTCACCCGCGACCTGCCGATCTACACCTACGCCGGCGATCAGGGCTCGGACAGCTGGACCGTCGCCAGCAGCGCGCTCGGCAAGGCGGGAAGCCGCTGGCTTCCGGTGCGTCACCCCGAGACCTACACCGCCGAGGTGTTCCAGACGCTGGCCCGGGCGCAGGGCATCACCCTGCCCGACGCGCAGATCGTGCGGGTCCGCCCCGAGGGCACGAGCCTCGTCGAATGGCAGAGCCAGCCCCTGCGCGAGATCCTGCGCGACATGCTGAAGTTCTCGACCAACATCACCGCCGAGGCGGTGGGACTGGCCGCCTCGGGCGCGCCCTCCCTCGGCCAGTCGGCGGCCGCGATGAACGCCTGGGTCAATGGCCGCTTCGGCCTCTCCACCGCGTTCCAGGACCATTCGGGCCTCGGTGGCGGCTCGCTCGTCTCGGCACGCGACATGGTGACGGCGCTGCTCGCAGCCGAACGTGAGGGGCTTGGCCTGCGCGAGATCCTCAAGCGGACAGACCTGGGCGATCCGGCAGGCGCGAGGACGCGCAGGCCTCCCATCGCGGTCGCGGCCAAGACCGGGACGCTGAACTTCGTCTCGGGGCTCGCGGGCATCGCCCGCCCCGAGACAGGCCGCGACCTCGTCTTTGCGATCTACTGTGCCGACCGCACCCGCCGCTCGGCTCTGCCGATGGACGCGCGCGAGCGCCCGCCCGGCGGGTCCGAGTGGCTCGGCCGCGCCCGTGGCTTGCAACGGTCCCTTATCGAACGTTGGGCCGCACTGCCCGCCTGACGCCCCGCGCGCGGCTCAAGAAGACACGCCAGGGCCCGAGCCGCCGGCACCCTCTTTCGTCTTTCACTCTGCCCAAATATCCTCGGGGGAGCCGCCCCGCCGGGGCGGCCGGGGGCAGACAGCCCCCGTGCGACGCGCACTGAAGGCGCGACGGTTCCCGCTCTCAGACCAGCATGTGCCGCGCCCGGGCTCCGCGTTCGATGGCCGCGGCATGCAGCCGGTCGATGTCGAGCTCGTTGCGGATCTCCTCGAGCATGCGGAGTTCCGGCTGGCCGAGCGTCCCGTCCGCCGCCGCCACGTCGCAGGCGAGCGCATAGGCGGTCTCGTGAAGCCGCTCGTCCAGCGCCGCCCGGATCAGGCCGAACAGGGCGTCGAGGCCCTCGTCCTCCTCGAAGAGGTCGATGATCGTCTGTGCGATGGGGCGGATCCTGTCCCCGTCGTAGTTGGCGAAGATGGGCAGATGGGTGACGATGCGCTCGATGGCGATCAGCTCGACCGTCCGCACCGTCTCGTCCGAGAAGGATACGGCGATCATGATGGCCACGAGGGCATCCTGAGGGCTGAGCGAGGGGAGTGTATCGGCCAAGGTGCGCATCCTGAAGTCCATGTCGCGGCGCACAATATGGATCGCCTCCGCGTCCGGCAAGTCGGGGTCTGCCCGATCACGGAGGCGTCAGCGGGGCGGCGCAGCTTTCGTGCCCCGGCCGAGGTGGCCTGTCCCTCGGCGCCCCCGTCACGGCCGCTGTGCGGCAGGGGGAGGCGCGCGCGCGCTCTCCCGTCCCCGTTATTGACGCGCTGGCCCCCCGGCAATAGAGGACGGGGGTTCGGGCGGCACGGGGTCGCCCGCCTGCCGAGGAATGCCGCCCATGTCCGCGCTCCGCGATGCCGCGATGACGTCGAAAGCCTGGCCCTTCGAAGAGGCCCGCCGGATTCTCGCACGCTTCAAGGGCAAGGCACCCGAGAAGGGCTATGTCCTGTTCGAGACCGGCTACGGCCCCTCGGGCCTGCCGCACATCGGCACTTTCGGCGAGGTGGCGCGCACCACGATGATCCGCCGCGCGTTCGAGGCGATCTCGGACATTCCCACGCGGCTCATCTGCTTTTCGGACGACATGGACGGGATGCGAAAGGTTCCCGACAACGTGCCGAACGGCGACATGCTGCGCGAGAACCTTCAGCGGCCGCTGACCTCGGTTCCCGACCCGTTCGGGGAATACGAGAGCTTCGGCCACCACAACAACGCGATGCTGCGCCGCTTCCTCGACACGTTCGGGTTCGAGTACGAGTTCATCTCGGCCACCGACTTCTACCGCTCGGGTCAGTTCGACGCGGTGCTGCTGCGCGCCTGCGAACGCTATGACGCGCTGATGAACATCATGATGGCGTCCCTGCGCGAGGAGCGGCAGCAGACCTATTCGATCTTCCTGCCGATCTCGCCCACCACCGGCCGCGTGCTCTATGTGCCGCTGAAGGAGGTGAACGCCAAGGACGGGACCATCACCTTCGACGACGAAGACGGCACCGAGACGACGCTGCCGGTGACGGGCGGCAACGTGAAGCTGCAGTGGAAGCCCGACTTCGGCGCCCGCTGGGCGGCGCTCGATGTGGACTTCGAGATGTATGGCAAGGACCACTCGACCAACACGCCGATCTATGACGGGATCTGCGAGGTGCTCGGCGGGAAGAAGCCCGAGCATTTCACCTATGAGCTGTTCCTCGATGACAAGGGCGAGAAGATCTCGAAGTCGAAGGGCAACGGGCTGACGATCGACGAGTGGCTGAGCTACGCCTCGACCGAGAGCCTTTCCTATTTCATGTTCCTCAAGCCCAAGACCGCCAAGCGGATGCATTTCGACGTGATCCCGAAGGCGGTGGACGAGTATCACCAGCAGCTGCGCGCCTATCCGACGCAGGATGTGGCCAAGCAGATCGACAACCCGGTCTGGCACATCCACCAGGGCCATCCGCCGGAATCGAAGATGGTGGTGAGCTTTGCGATGCTGCTGAACCTCGCCTCGGTCGCGCAGGCACGGGACAAGGAGGGGCTCTGGGGCTTCATCAAGCGTTATGCGCCCGAGGCGAGCCCCGAGACGCATCCCGACCTCGACGCGGCGGCGGGGTTCGCCGTGCGCTATTTCCACGATTTCGTGGCGCCGAAGCGGGTCTACCGCCTGCCGACAGACCAGGAGCGTGCGGCGATCGCCGACCTGCGAGACCGGCTGGCGGCGTGGGAGGGCGGGCTCGACGCCGAGGCGCTGCAGTCGCTGGTCTTTGCCGTGGGCCGCGAGCATGGGTTCGAGCCGCTGCGCGACTGGTTCAAGGCGCTCTACGAGGTGTTGCTCGGTGCCTCGGAAGGGCCGCGGTTCGGCGGGTTCATCGCGCTTTACGGCGTGGAGGAGACCATTGTCCTGATCGACCGGGGTCTCTCGGGCGCGCTGGCCGCCTGAGCCGCGCGGGGGAGCCGCCCTCGGGGGCATCGAGCCCCCTCGGGCGGCGCTGCCGCGGACGGTGGTGACCTCCGGTTCGGGGCCGGACGGCGGGCCGCCTCGTGGAACCGTTGTGCAGGGCTGCCGTTGGCCCGTGGGGCGAGCCTGCCCCGGGAGAACGGAGGGCACCATGAAACGCAAGGCTTCAGCGGTCTGGACGGGCGACCTGAAGAGCGGCCAGGGCACGGTCAGCACCCAGTCGGGCGTGCTGTCGGGAGCGCGCTATGGCTTCAACACCCGGTTCGAGGACGGCCCCGGCACCAACCCGGAGGAGCTGATCGGCGCGGCCCATGCCGGCTGCTTCTCGATGGCGCTGTCGAACGTGCTGGGCGAGAAGGGCATGGTGGCCGACCGGATCGAGACCACCGCCACCGTCTCGCTGGAGAAGCAGGGCGACGGCTTTGCCATCACGGCGGTCCATCTCGATCTGAGCGCAACGATTCCCGGTGCGGACGAGGCGGCCTTCCGCGAGGCGGCGGAGACGGCAAAAGCCAACTGTCCCGTGTCGAAGCTGTTCACCGCCGAGATCACGCTGATGGCGCGGCTGGCCTAGCGCCAGCGGCCGGTGGCGCGGATCGCGGTCGAGGAGAGATCCACCATCGGCAGGTTCAGAAAGCACCAGGCGGGCGGCCGCGCGGCGGCGAGATCCGCCGCCTCCACCCGCGCGCGCGCATGGATGCGCGCCGCGGGGCTGGTGCGAGAGCGCAGCCCCGCCCCGGGACGGGCCAGAACCCCCACCGGCACCGTCCGCATGATGCCTTGCCAGCGGTCCCAGCGGTGGAACTGGGCAAGGTTGTCGGCCCCCATCAGCCAGACGAAGCGCACGCCCGGATAGCGCGCCCGCAGGGCGGCCAGCGTCTCGGCAGTGAAGCGGGTGCCGAGGCGCGCCTCGATGTCCGTCACCACCACCCGCGGATGGCGCATCAGGCGCCGCGCCTCGGCCATGCGCGCGGGCAGCGGAGCGGGGGGGCGGGGCTTGAGCGGATTGCCGGGCGAGACCAGCCACCAGACCCGATCCAGCCGGAACCGCTTCAGCGCCTCGAGGCTGATGTGGACATGGCCCGCGTGCGGCGGATCGAACGATCCTCCCAGCAGTCCCACGACCATGCCTTTCCGTGCCACCGGCCAGCCCTGCACCGGCACCTCCTCCACAAGTCCGCGACCTGAAACCATCCCCGCGTTGTGCTTGTCCAGCGCAATCGGTAAAAGGGCCGCCAAACCGCGATCTGGAGAGTTGGCATGGCCTCGTACCAATACGTCTACCACATGGAAGGCGTCTCGAAGACCTATCCGGGCGGCAAGAAGTGCTTCGAGAACGTCCACCTGAACTTCCTGCCCGGCGTCAAGATCGGCGTCGTCGGGGTGAACGGCTCGGGCAAGTCGACGCTCTTGCGCATCATGGCCGGCATCGACACCGATTTCAAAGGCGACGCCTGGGCCGCCAAGGGCGCCAAGGTCGGCTATCTGGCGCAGGAGCCGCAGCTTGACCCGGCGCTGAACGTGCGCGGCAACGTGATGGAGGGCGTGGCGGCCAAGCGGGCGATCCTCGACCGCTACAACGAACTTGCCATGAACTACTCGGACGAGACCGCGGACGAGATGGCCCAGCTGCAGGACCTGATCGACTCGCAGAACCTGTGGGATCTCGACAGCCAGGTGGACATCGCGATGGAGGCGCTGCGCTGCCCGCCGGATGACGCCGACGTGGAGGCCCTCTCGGGCGGCGAGCGGCGCCGGGTGGCGCTCTGCAGGCTTCTGCTGGAAGCGCCCGACATGCTGCTTCTGGACGAACCGACCAACCACCTCGACGCAGAGTCGATCGCCTGGCTGCAGCAGCACCTGATCGACTACAAGGGCACGATCCTGATCGTGACCCACGACCGCTACTTCCTTGATGACATCACCGGCTGGATCCTCGAACTCGACCGCGGCCGGGGCGTGCCCTACGAGGGCAACTATTCCTCGTGGCTGGAGCAGAAGGCCAAGCGGATGGTGCAGGAAGCGCGCGAGGACAAGGCCAAGCAGAAGGTGCTGCAGCGCGAACTGGAATGGATCCGCTCGGGCGCCAAGGCCCGTCAGGCCAAGCAAAAGGCCCGGATCCAGAAATACAACGAACTCGCCGGCCAGTCGGTGCGCGAGCGGATCAACACCGCGCAGATCATCATCCCCAACGGCGAGCGTCTGGGCGGCAAGGTGATCGAGGTCGAGAACCTCACGAAGCACATGGGCGACAAGCTCCTGATCGAGAACCTCAGCTTCTCGATCCCGCCGGGCGGCGTCGTGGGTGTGATCGGGCCGAACGGCGCGGGCAAGTCCACGCTCTTCAAGATGCTGACCGGGCAGGAGCCGCCGGATTCCGGCACCATCACCGTCGGCGAGACGGTCCAGCTGTCCTATGTGGACCAGAGCCGCGACGCGCTCGACCCGAACAAGACCGTGTGGGAAGAGATCTCGGACGGGCTCGAGGTGATCCATCTGGGCGATGCCGAGATGAACAGCCGCGCCTATTGCGGGGCCTTCAACTTCAAGGGCACCGACCAGCAGAAGAAGGTGGGGCTGCTCTCGGGCGGCGAACGCAACCGCGTGCACATGGCCAAGCTGCTGCGCTCGGGCGGGAACGTGCTGCTGCTGGACGAACCGACCAACGACCTCGACGTGGAAACGCTGCAGGCGCTTGAGGCGGCGATCGACGATTTCGCGGGCTCGGCGATCATCATCTCGCACGATCGTTTCTTCCTCGACCGGCTCTGCACGCATATCCTCGCCTTCGAGGGGGATGCGCATGTGGAATGGTTCGAGGGCAACTTCGAGGCCTATGAGGAAGACAAGATCCGCCGTCTCGGCCCCGACTCGGTCGAGCCGCACCGGGTGAAATACAAGAAGTTCACCCGATGACGGCACGGCGGCTCTTCCTTGCCGCGGCTCTGGCGCTCGCCCTTCCGGGGGCGGCGCAGGCAGCCTGCGTCAAGTCGAAGGGCACGCCGCTGCGCACCGACGACGAGCTGACGCTCGACTATCTGATCTGCAAGCACCGCGAACAGGTCGAGGCGCTGCAACGCCAGCGTGTCCGGGTCGTGCCGCCGCAGGACAAGACCCAGATCCCCGAGGGCGCGGTGAATGACCTCGACCGGCGCACCTCCCCCTTCAACGAGCGGGCGCGCCGGACGCAGGAGGCGCTTGATTCGATGGGGGACGTCAACACGCAGATGGGCGACCGGCTGAAGATGCTCGAGCCGCGCCGCCTGCCCTGAGGCACCCCCCAGGCCGAAGCCCATCCGCCGGGACCGGCGTCAGCGAGCCCTAGTCGAAGGCGCAGCCCGTTCGGACGCCCATCCTGCGGAAGGCGATGGCCGCGGGGCAAAAGCCGGTGAACGAGGACTGGATCAGGTTCAGTCCGATGAAGACCGTGAACCAGACGAAGAGGGGCGAGACGAGCAGGGTGAGCAGGACGCTCACAAGCACCATGCAGCCGGCAAAGAGCATCACCATGCGATCGAGGGTCATCGGGCCATTCCTTGACAGGGTTAATGCCGCCAGCCTAACAGGGCCCGTCACCACATTCAATAATGTGAATGATTTTCGGCGCCCCGGAACCGCCGCTGCGCCAAGGCGTTGGCCGGAAAACACCCCCGGCCAGAGAGGACGCCATGACGGTCTCGACCATTCTGCTGATCATCCTGATCCTGATCCTGATCGGCGCATTGCCCAGCTGGGGCTATTCCCGCAGCTGGGGCTATGGCCCGTCGGGCGCCATCGGGGTCGTCGTCCTGATCGTGCTGATCCTCGTCCTCACCGGACGCATCTGAGCGGGGCAGGGGAGTGGCCCGGATCCGGTCCGGGCCTGAGCCCCTCAGACCAGCGCCTGCGCTTCGGGCAGAAGCGTCATCCTCGACCTGATCTCGGCGGCCCAGGGCGTGTCGATCTCGCCCAGCTTGCGCCAGACCGCAACCTGAACCTCGGGGACGTCCGTCCGCGAGGCCTCCTCCAGACAGCGCCAATGCTCGACCGGCGGATCGCTGTCGCAGACGGCGCAGACGAGCATTTCACCCGCTCCTTCGACATCGACCGGCAGGCAGTCGTCCATGCCGCCGCAGAACTCGCACATCCCGTGGGCGCGGCTCATCAATGTTCCCCAGGTCATTCTCAGCCTCCAGACTGTCCTTTGCGGCGAGCCTAGCGCCTGCCTTCGCCGCTGCCAATGCGACGCACCGGCGACCTTCTGCCCGACCTCGCAATTTCTGTTGAACGCGGCGGATATTTGGTCATAATTCCGGCCGCGACGTTATCTTTATCGACCACTGTCTCCCTCGCCGGCAACAGTCCTTCGATCTTGCCCTGACTGAGCCGAGCCGCCGCACTTCCGCGGGCGGCACATGAACAGGAGACATCACGATGGCCAAAGGCACCGTGAAATGGTTCAACGCCACCAAGGGCTACGGCTTCATCGCCCCTGAAGGCGGCAAGAAGGACGTGTTCGTCCACATCACCGCCCTCGAGCGCGCCGGCATCCGCGCCCTCAACGACGGCCAGGCCGTGACCTTCGACATCGAGTCGGGCCGCGACGGCCGCGAATCGGCGACGAACATCTCGATCGCCTGAGGATCCGTCCTCGGCAGCAAAAGGGCGGGCGCAGGCCCGCCCTTTTGCATGGAAGGCCCGGGTCGATAAGGCGGCAGGCTCTCGGCCCGGCTGGCCCAGGACGCGGGCACGCGCTACCGCGGGCCGGGCAGTCCTCGGGCGGTGAAGCCGGCGCCAACAGGTCGCCTGCGGAACAGACGGTCCTGCCGAGGCGGGGCAGAGGTTCCCGAGACAGTCCGGGAAGGCCCTTCATGACAAAACCCAACATCCTCATCCTGATGGTCGATCAGCTCAACGGGACGCTCTTTCCCGACGGGCCGGCCGACTGGCTGCACGCGCCGAACCTCAAGCGTCTGGCCGAGCGATCGACGCGGTTCGCGAACAGCTATACGGCCAGCCCGCTCTGCGCGCCGGCTCGCGCCTCGTTCATGTCCGGCCAGCTGCCCTCGCGGACCCGCGTCTATGACAATGCCGCCGAGTTCGCCTCGGACATCCCGACCTTCGCGCACCATCTCCGGCGCGCGGGCTACCAGACGACCCTTTCGGGCAAGATGCATTTTGTGGGACCCGACCAGCTCCACGGGTTCGAGGAGCGGCTGACGACCGACATCTACCCGGCCGATTTCGGCTGGACGCCGGACTACCGCAAGCCGGGCGAACGGATCGACTGGTGGTATCACAACCTGGGCTCCGTGACCGGCGCCGGTGTGGCCGAGATCACCAACCAGCTGGAATATGACGATGACGTGGCGCATCAGGCGATCCAGAAGCTCTATGACCTGTCGCGCGGCGCCGACGCGCGGCCCTGGTGCCTGACGGTCAGCTTCACCCATCCGCATGATCCGTTCGTGGCGCGCCGGAAATACTGGGATCTCTACGAGGATCATCCGATGCTCGAGCCGCCCGAGCCGATCCCCTATGCCCAGCAGGACCGCCACTCGCAGCGCCTGATGGACGCCTGCGACTTCGGCGCGTTCGAGATCACGCGCGACCATGTGCGCCGGGCGCGGCAGGGCTATTTCGCCAACATCTCCTACATCGACGATAAGATCGGCGAGATCCTCGCGGTGCTGGAGGCCTCGCGGCAGGAGGCGATCGTGGTCTTCGTCTCGGACCACGGCGAGATGCTGGGCGAGCGCGGCCTGTGGTTCAAGATGAGCTTCCGCGAGGGCTCGGCGCGGGTGCCGCTGATGATCGCCGCACCCGACCTGCCGGCGGGGCGGATCGCGGCGCCGGTCTCGACCATCGACGTCACGCCGACTCTCTGCGCGCTGGCGGGGATCGACATGGGCGAGATCGCGCCCTGGACCGACGGGATCAACCTCATGCCGCTGGCGCAGGGCGCCGCGCGTCCCGAGCCGGTGCTGATGGAATATGCCGCCGAAGGGTCGGTGACGCCCCTTGTCGCGATCCGGGACGGGCGGTGGAAGCATGTCCGGTGCCTTGCCGATCCCGATCAGCTGTTCGACCTTGAGGCCGACCCCGCCGAGCGGACGAACCTTGCCGCCGATCCCGCCCACGGCGAGACGCTGGCCCGGCTCCGGGCGCTCTCCGAGGCGCGCTGGGATCTGGCCGCCTTCGATGCGGCGGTGCGCGAGAGTCAGGCCCGCCGGTGGGTGGTCTATGAGGCGCTCCGGCAGGGCGGCTATTACCCGTGGGATTATCAGCCGCTGCAGAAGGCCTCCGAGCGTTACATGCGCAACCACATGGATCTGAACATCCTCGAGGAGAGCAAGCGCTTCCCCCGCGGCGAGTGAGCCTCGGCCAGCCCGTGGCCGCGGCAGCGCCGCCTGAAGGGGTTCGAAGCCCCCTCAGGCGGCCCCCCCCGCCCGCGCCGTGCCGCAAGTGCCGTAGGTCTGGCGGCGGACGTGTCGCACCGGGGCCTCGCGCCTTGCCTCATGGCTTCGGATGCGGCATGAGGGACAGATGAATGCACGCCTCAAAGCCCTGTCCGTTCACCTGCTGACCGCCACGGGGGCCGTGCTCTCGATGCTCGCCATGCTGGCTGCGGTCGAGGAAGAATGGAGCCTGATGTTCCTGTGGCTTGTCGTGGCGTTGTTCGTGGACGGGATCGATGGTCCGCTCGCCCGCCGCTATGACGTCAAGACCAACTGGCCAACCTACGACGGCGTGGTGCTGGATCTCATCATCGACTATCTCACCTATGTCTTCATACCCGCCTATGCGCTCTTCAAGTCGGGGTTGCTGACGGGATGGACGGGCTGGCTGGTCATCATCGTGATCGTCTATGGCTCGGCGATCTATTTCGTCGATACCCGCATGAAAACCCGGGACTATTCCTTTGCCGGCTTCCCGGCCTGCTGGAACATGGTGGTGCTCGTTCTCTTTGCCATCTCGCCGGGGGAATGGACCATCCTGGGGATCGTGCTGGCGCTGACGCTCGCCATGTTCACGAACCTCAAGTTCATCCATCCGGTGCGGACGGCGCGCTGGCGCATGGTCTCGCTTCCGGTCGCAACGGCCTGGGTCTTCTTCGCCGCATGGGCCGCCTGGGTCGAGTTCAACGAGGAAAGCTGGGCGCACTGGGGCCTTGTCGTGACCTCGGTCTATCTTGTGCTGGCGGGCGTGGTGCAGCAGATCATCCCGTCCCGCGCGAAGGCCTAGGCCGGGTCGGGCTCGCGCGGCTGGGCTAAGGGGGGCTGCAGCGGATGCGTGCGGTCCCTGATCCGGGTCGAGCCGCGATCGGCGGTTTCCGCGGCACGTTGCCTCAGAGCCGTGTGAGCATCACGCCCGCCACGATGAGGCCCGCGGCCACCGCCTTGTCCCGTGTCATCCGCTCGCCGAAGACCAGCCAGCCGATCAGGACCGCAAAGAGGATCGAGGTCTCGCGCAGCGCCGCCACCACGGCGATGGGGGCCACAGTCATGGCCCAGATCGAGATCGCATAGGCCCCGTAGGACGCGGCGCAGGCCAGCGTCCCGGCGGCCCAGGCATTGCGGTCAACCCGCAGAAGCGCCCGTCCCTTCCAGGCCACCATGCCCGCGCCGAACAGGATCCCGTCCGCCACGAAGACCCAGGCCACATAGGCCACCGCATCCCCCGAGACCCGCGCGCCCAGCCCGTCGATCATCGTGTAGCAGGCCGTCGCCGCCGCCGAGCCGAGCGCGAGCGGCAGGAGCCGCCGCTCCTCGCCCGAGGTGAAGACGCCGCGCGCCATGAGGAGTATCCCCGCCCCGAGGACCGCGATCCCTGCATATTGCCCCGCGCTCACCACGTCGGGGAGCGTCGCCGCCCCCACCAGCGCCACGACCATCGGCGCGGCTCCGCGCGCGATTGGATAGACGCGGCTCAGGTCGCCATGCTCGTAGGCAAAGGTCAGGAAGGCCTTGTAGGCAAAATGGCAGCAGCCCGCCGCGAGGACCCACGGCCAGACCTCGGCCGCAGGCCAGGGCCGCGTGAGGGCCACCGCCAGCCCGATCGGCACCTCGGCCACGGACAGGATGACCATGGCCGAGATCTTCGAGGTGCCGACCTTGATGATCGCGTTCCAGCCGGCATGGAGGAAGGCCGCGCACAGGACCGCCAGAAGGACAGGAAGGCTCATCCGCACCGTCCGCAGAACAATCTTCTGCCGTCCGCCCGACGGCCAGTGCGCGATCCTGACCGGGGGCGAGGGCACCTGCCTCGCCCCCGGTCAGATCCGCCGGAATCGGCTCAGCCGAGGACCTCGTTGCAGCGGGCGCAGGTGCCCGGATGCCTGTGGGTGCCCACGTCCGGCAGATACTGCCAGCACCGCTCGCACTTGGCGCCCTCGGCGCGCTCGAAGACCACGCCCACGCCCTGAACCTCGGGCAGGCGGAAAGCCTCGGCCGGCATCGGATCGCCGGTCAGCGCCAGGTCCGACGTGATGCAGACCTCGGCGAAATCGACCGACTTCAGCGCCGACAGCACGTCGGGCTCGCGCACATGGACGACCGGCGCGGCCTCGAGGCTGGCCCCGATCACCTTGGCCGTCCGCTGCACCTCGAGCGCGGCCGTCACCACGCGCCGCACCTGCCGCAGCGTGGCCCACTTCGCGGCCAGAGGCTCGTCGCGCCAGTCGGCGGGCGTGTCGGGCATGTCCTGCAGGTGGATCGAGCTGTCCGCGCCGGGGAAGCGCGAAAGCCAGACATCCTCCATCGTGAAGACGAGGATCGGCGCGAACCAGGTGGTCAGCCGGTGGAACAGCAGGTCCATCACCGTGCGCGCCGAGCGGCGGCGGAGGCTGGTGGCCGCGTCACAGTAGAGCGCGTCCTTGCGGATGTCGAAGTAGAAGGCCGAGAGGTCGCTGGTGCAGAAGGTGAAGAGCTTCTGGAACACGCCCTGGAAGTCGTAGGCGGCATAGCCGCGCCGCACCTCGGTATCGAGTTCGGCCAGCCGGTGCAGCACCCAGCGTTCCAGCTCGGGCATGTCGGCGGGGGCCACGCGCTCGGCCTCGGAGAAACCGCCGAGCGCGCCCAGCATGTAGCGCAGCGTGTTGCGCAGGCGGCGGTAGCTGTCGGCTGTGCCCTTCAGGATCTCCTTGCCGATGCGCTGATCGACCGTGAAATCGGCCTGCGCCACCCAGAGCCGCAGGATGTCGGCGCCATACTGGTCGATCACCTCCTGCGGGACCACGGTGTTGCCGAGCGACTTGGACATCTTCATGCCCTTCTCGTCCAGCGTGAAGCCGTGGGTCACGACACCCCGGTAGGGCGCGCGTCCCTTGGTGCCGCAGGCCTGCAGCATCGAGGAATGGAACCAGCCGCGGTGCTGGTCGGTGCCCTCCATATAGACGTCGGCGATGCCGTCCTCGGTGCCGTCGGGCCGGTCGCGCAGCACGAAGGCATGGGTCGAGCCGCTGTCGAACCAGACGTCGAGCACGTCGAAGATCTGCTCATAGGCCTCGGGATCGTGGAGCCCGCCCAGCACCTGGGCCTTGAAGCCCTGGCGATACCAGACGTCGGCGCCCTCGGCCTCGAAGGCGGCCGAGATGCGGGCGTTGACCTCAGGGTCCTTCAGCAGGAAGTCCGGGTCGGCGGGCTTCGCTCCCTTCTTCACGAAGCAGGTGAGCGGCACGCCCCAGGCGCGCTGGCGGCTCAGCACCCAGTCGGGCCGCGTCTCCATCATGGAATGGAGGCGGTTGCGGCCCGAGATCGGCGTGAACTTCACCAGCTCCTCGATCGAGCGCAGCGCGCGCTTGCGGATCGTGTCGCCATACTCGCCCATCCCGTCGTCGAGCGGATGGTCGATGGCCACGAACCATTGCGGCGTGTTGCGGTAGATCAGCGGCGCCTTCGAGCGCCAGGAATGCGGGTAGGAGTGCTTGAGCTTGCCCTTGGCGAAGAGCGCGCCCGCGCGGGCGAGCGCCTTGATGACCTCGACGTTGGCGGGGCCTTCCTTGCCCTCGGGCGTGATGATGACCTGCCCGCCGAAGAGCGGCAGGTCCGCCCGGTAGGAGCCGTCCTCGAGCACGTTGTAGGTCATGGGCAGGCCGAACTTCAGCCCGAGTTGATAGTCATCGTCGCCGTGGCTGGGCGCGGTATGGACGAAGCCCGTGCCCGCATCGTCGGTGACATGCTCGCCCGGCAGCATCGGCACGTCGAAGTCCCACTCGCCCGTGGAGCCTTCGAGCCCCCGGAACGGATGAGACAGCACTAGGCCCCGCAGCTCGTCGGACGAGACGGCGCGCAGGCGGGTAGCGGCCTCGATCCGGGCCGCCTTGAAGATGCCCTCCGCCAGCTTGTCGGCCAGGATCACCGTCTCGCCCACCTTCGAGGTGGCATTCTCGGCCACCACCTCGATGCGGTAGAGGCCGTAGGCGATCTCGGGGTTGAAGGCCACGGCGCGGTTCTGCGGGATGGTCCAGGGCGTCGTGGTCCAGATCACGACCGACGCCACCAGCGCCTCGGTGTGCAGGCAGGCTTCGGCCTCGGGGAAGGCGCCCGCCACCACCACCGGGAACTTCACCCAGATCTGGTGCGAGGTGTGGTCGTGATATTCGACCTCGGCCTCGGCCAGCGCGGTCTTCTCGACCGGGCTCCACATCACGGGCTTGGAGCCCTGATAGAGCGAGCCGTTCATCAGGAACTTCATGAATTCCTCGGCAATCACCGCCTCGGCGTGGAAGTCCATCGTCAGGTAGGGATCGGCCCAGTTGCCGGTCACGCCCAGCCGCTTGAACTCCTCGCGCTGGATCTGCACCCAGCCCTCGGCGAACTTGCGGCACTCCTGCCGGAAGGCCACCACATCCACATCGTCCTTGTTCAGGCCCTTGGCACGATACTGCTCCTCGATCTTCCACTCGATCGGCAGGCCGTGGCAGTCCCAGCCCGGCACATAGCGCGCGTCAAAGCCCATCATCTGGTGCGAGCGCACGATCATGTCCTTGATCGTCTTGTTCAGCGCGTGCCCGATATGCAGGTGCCCGTTGGCGTAGGGAGGGCCGTCGTGCAGCGTGAAGGGCTTGCGGCCGGTCTTCTCGCGCAGGCGGTCGTAGATCCCGATCCGTTCCCAGCGCGCCAGCCACTCCGGCTCGCGCTGGGGCAGGCCCGCGCGCATCGGAAAGTCGGTCTCGGGCAGGAAGACGGTGTCCTTGTAGTCGGGGACGGTGGTCGTGTCGGCGGACATCGGATGCGGTCCTTTGGGAATGTGGGGGATCGGGCGCGGCCCCCCGGGCCTTGGCGCCGCGCAAACGTCGTCACCCGGCGCCTGAAGTCAGGACGCCGGGCCGGTAATTCGGGCGATGATCGCGATGCGATGCCTCATGGGCTGGCTTATAGACGCGCCCCGCGGGCCGGTCCAGTGGCGCGGAGCCTCACCTGTCGAAGAGGCCCGTAAGGCTGCGGCTGATGAGGTTCGTGACTTTCGGGCGCGGCGCGGTGTGGAAGGGCAGCGGGCGGCACAGCTCCATCGCGGCCACGCCCACCCGCGCGGTGAGCGCACCGTTCACCATCCCCTCGCCGAAGCGGCGCGAGACCTTCGAGAGAACCCCTCCGCCCGCCACCGAGTGGAGCAGGTCGTCGGTCATGGCCACAGCCCCCGCCGCGATCAGCGAGGTGAAGACCCGGCGCAACAGGCGCACGCTGCCGAAGCTGCCCGAGCGCCCGCCGTAGATCTCGGCGATGCGGCGCACCATGCGGAGGTTGGCGTAAAGCGCCGTCGCCACATCGGCCAGCGCCAGCGGCACCAGCGCGGTAACCGCCGCCACCTGCCGCGCCGCCGCCTCGATCTCGCGCCGCGCGCTCTGGTCGAGCGAGACCAGAAGCTCGTTCTCGGCCAGCCCCAGCAGCCCGTCCACGTCGAAGACCTCGGCCTGCCGCTCGGCCAGCCGCGCGCGGCCCCAGCGCAGGTCGGGCCGGTGGCCATACATCTTCTCGATGGCCCCCACCACGCGGCGGGCGGCCTTCAGATCGCCCGAGGCGCGGGCGGCGATCGCGGACTCGCGCAGGCTGTCGAGCCGCTCGAGCCGGACATAGGCCCACCATTCGCGCAGCGCGAGCGCGAGGCCGGTGACGACGGCGGTGCCGATCAGCACGAAGGCCACCGCCCCCAGCAGGCTGTTGCGCGTCAGGAGCGAGGTGACGAAATCCACCGCCGCCACCGACAGGACGAACACCAGCAGCGTGCCGAACACCCAGCCCGCGAAGCGGCCCAGCCGCGAGGTGCGGACTGTGGCGATCCGGCTTGCGGCCAGCATCCCCTGCCCCTGCGGCAGGTCGAGGTCGGGCACCGGCGGCACGTCAGCGGGCGTGGGCCCTGAGACGGTCTCGGGCGGCGGTGGCGGGCGGCGGGCCAGGCGCGGCGCGTCGGCCGGCCCCTCCTCGCGTGTGTCCCAGTCGAGAAGCATCGGTTTCTTCGGGGGCTTGTCGCTCACGACCTGTCTCCCTGCGGATGAAGGACAGCCGCCCGGCACCCCGCCGGACGGTCGAAACGGGTCACAGCCGGTCCCCGATCAGGAACTCGGCGGCGCGGTCGAGCCGGATGTGCGGCGGCCCCTCGCCGGGCTTGAGCAGCACGCGCGCGGGCGCAAAGGTCATCAGCGCGAACTCGGCGTCGAGCCAGCGTTGCACCCCCTCACGCGCGGGCGAGAGGAGGCGCGTGGGGTCCGAGGGCAACTCGCCGGGATACATCGCCACCTGCCGCCCGCTCGACAGAAGCCGCCCGCGCACCGCCTCGACCGTCTCGCCGTGGCGCGTCACCTCCTCCTCGACGGTGGCGCGCACCGAGGCGAGCGACATGGCCGCCGTCAGCGATCCCGCGAAGGCCGCCCGGTCGCGCGCCTCGCGCAGCATCGCCTCCATGATGGCGGTGAGCTTGGGGTGCTGGGTGTGGTGCAGGTGGTCGGCCATCGTGGCCGCGAACAGGATCCGCTCGACCCGGTGGCCCAGAAGCAGCGTCGAGAGGAACGAGTTCCGACCCGGGCGGAAGGCGGTCAGGATCTCGGCCATCGTGCGGCGCAGATCCTCGAGAGCCTGCGGCCCCGCATGGATCGCCCCCATCGCATCGACCAGCACCACCTGCCGGTCGATCTTCGAGAAATGCTCGCGGAAGAAGGGGCGGACGACATTCTCCTTGTAGCTCTCGTAGCGCCGGCCCATCTCGCGCCAGAGGCTCGTGCGGGACGTCTGGGCGGGCATCGGCAACGGCGCGAAGGTCAGCACCGGCGAGCCCGCCAGATCCCCCGGCAGCAGGAACCGCCCCGGCGTGCAATCCGACCAGCCCGCCCGGCGCGCGGCCTGCAGATAGGCGGTAAAGCTCGCCGCCAGCGCCTGCGCCTGCGACTCCTCGAGCGGGAGCGAGCCATCGGCGGCGCGCGCGGTCGCCATGAAATCGCGCGCTTCCTCGCGCAGCGACAGCCGCTTCAGCGTCTCTTCGGACCATTGCGCGTAGGTCTTGTCCATCAGCGCGAGGTCGAGCAGCCACTCTCCCGGATAATCCACGATGTCGAGATGGACGGTGCGCGGCCCGGTCAGGCCCGAGATCATCCCCGAAGGCCGCACCCGGAACGAGAGCCGAAGCTCCGAGATCGAGCGCGTGGACGAGGGCCAGCGGGGATCCTCGCCAAGGATCGCGGCCAGATGGTTCTCGAAATCGAACCGCGGCAGCGTGTCGTCGGGCTGGGGCTGCAGGAAGACCGCGTCGATGCGCCCTTCGGCGTGGGCGCGCAGCTGTGGCATCCGCCCCCGGTCCAGCAGGTTCGCCACCAAGCCGGTGATGAAGACGGTCTTTCCCGCCCGCGACAGGCCGGTGACACCGAGCCGGATCACCGGCTCGAAGAAGGTTTCGGAGACGGTGCTGACGGCGCCCTCGATTCCGCGCGCCACACCGTCGGTCAGTCTGCGGAGAACCACGCGCCTGCCTCTCTTTGTGCCGCTTCAAGGATAGGCGGCCCTTGAGGATGGATGTAGGCGCGACGGGCCGCTGTGCCAACAGGCCGCATCCGCCGGCGCGGATCGCAGGATCGGCGGCAGCCGGCCATTGGCGCTTCGTGAATGGCGGGCGCACCCCGTCCTTGGCAGGGCGCGGCTGCGGTGCTAGGGGGCGCGTCATGCCGAGATATGCGCTGAAGATCGAGTATGACGGTGCCCCGTTCGCGGGCTGGCAACGGCAGGCCGTCCTGCCCTCGGTGCAGGGCGCGATCGAGGCCGCGCTGGGGCGTCTTGAACCCGGCCCCCACACGATCGCCGCGGCCGGGCGCACCGATACGGGCGTTCACGCCACGGGACAGGTGGCCCACTGCGACCTTGGCAAGGACTGGGACCCGTTCCGCCTCGCGGGGGCGCTCAACGCCCATCTGAAACCCCTGCCGGTGGCGGTTGTCGCCGCCGCACGGGTGGGTGAGGACTTTCACGCCCGCTTCTCGGCGATCGAGCGGCGCTATCTCTTCCGGCTGCTCGCGCGGCGCGCGCCGGAGGTCCATGACCGGGGGCGGGTCTGGCGCGTGCCGCATCCGCTGGATGGTGCGGCCATGCGCGAGGCGGCAATCCATCTTGTGGGGCGGCACGATTTCACCACCTTCCGGGCGATCGGCTGTCAGGCGGCCTCGCCGATCAAGACGCTGGATGAGCTGACGCTCGAGACGGTCGAGGTGCCGAACGGGGTGGAATACCGCTTCCGCCTGCGGGCGCGCAGCTTCCTGCACAATCAGGTCCGCTCGATCGTGGGCACGCTCGAGCGGGTGGGCGCCGGCGCCTGGGCACCGGATCGGGTGAAGGAGGCGCTCGAGGCCCGCGACCGCGCCGCCTGCGGTCCGGTCTGCCCGCCGCAGGGCCTCTATCTCACCGGGGTGGGCTACCCGGAGGATCCGTTCGCCGCCACCTGACGGCCGGGCACGCGAAGCCGCTCAGGCTTCGGTCAGATGGGCCTCGTTCAGATCCTTGAGCAGCCGCCCGTGGCGGCGCACCTCGGAGAGCACGGCGCCGAAGGTCTCGAAGCCCCGGCCCTGCAGCATCGGCAGCAGTTTCAGGAAGGCGTCGGCCGTGGCGACCGTGTCGCCGATGGCCGTGTGGCGCGCCTCTTCCGGGATGGTGATCCCCAGACGGTGCGCCAGCGCATCGAGGCTGTGCACCTCGGTCTGCCCGAAGAGAACCGCCGACAGGAGCACCGTGTCGAGTATCGGATTGTCGAACCGACGGTCGATCAGCAGCTCGGCCCGGCGCAGGAACTCCATGTCGAAGGGCGCATTGTGCGCGACAAGCACCGCGCCCTCGGCAAACTTGTGGAACTGCCGCCCGACCTCGATCATGTCCGGCGCCTCGGCCACCATCGCATCCGTGATCCCGTGGACCTCGGTGGACGAGGGAGGGATCGGCCGGCGCGGATTGACCAGCGTGTCGAACACCTCGCCCTCGACGCGGCGGCCGTTCACGATGCGGACGGCGGCGATCTGCACGATCTCATCCTGCGAGGGCATGAGGCCGGTGGTCTCGGTGTCAAAGACCACGTAGGTCAGATCCTCGAGCCGCGCCTCGGCCACCTTCTCGTTGCGGGCCTTCGAGAGCAGCTCGAAATCATAGACCACGGCCCGCGGGATCGGACGCGGGCGGCGGCCGGCACGGCGGGCGGCGCGCAACGGCAGGCAGAGCGCATTCTCTCCCGGAGCCGCAGGTTCGGGCCAGATCTCGGTCGTGTGGGTGGAAAGCACGGTGCGGCCCGTCACCTCGGGCACACCCGGTTCGAGCGGCTCGCCCAGCCAGTCCTCGAGCAGGCCGACGGGCAGCGGAGCGCCCTGCCAGACCAGCCGCAGCATGGCCTCGGTTCCGTCCTCGGTCAGGGTCACGCGGAAGTGGTTGCCGGTGCGGCGGGCCGCGACGCGGGCGGCCAGGGTCGCCACCAGACCGATCACCTCGAACCCGTTGCAGCGCAACAGCAGCGGCGCTTCGCCGATCTCGGCCGAAAGGCCCGCCTGTTCCATCCGCGCCCTCAGCCCGTCGAGCAGATCCGAGGCGCGCGTGATCGACAGCGGCCAGCCGTCGTGCCGGCTCTCGTCGTGCCGGGCGCCGAGGTCGGTGATCGCGGCGGCGAGACCGCCGACTTCCTGCCGCAGCGCCCGCTCGACATCCGGCGGCGGGCAGGTGCCGGGCGGAAGCACCTCGAACAGCGTCTGGAGGTTGGCCGCCGGCCGCCGCACCCGGTCGAACACCTCGGCCAGCAGCGCCTCGCGACGCGCGTAGGACGCAAGCGCCGAGGTGACGTCGCGCAGCGTGAGGACATAGCCGGGCTTCGTGGTCTCGCCCCCGATCAGCCGCATCCGCGCGGCCAGCACCCGCGCACCGACTACCGTCGTGCAGAGGATGTCCGAGGCCGCATCCGGGTCGCCCGCCTCGACGAGCCGCTGGTGGGCGTGGCGGATCGGCCCGTCGCGCAGATAGTCGAAGAGATTGCGGTCGAGGCCCGGCGCGCCGGCCGTGTTCATCAGGTCGGTCGCCGGTCCGTTATAGAACACGAGCTGGTGGTCGCCCGAACAGAGCAGCACCCCCACCGGCACATCGGACAGCAGCGCCTCGAGCCGGGCCTTCTCGGACGAGAGGCGCGACGTCTCGCGCGCGACGGACTCGGCCAGGGCGTTCCGCGTCTCGGCCAGCGTCAGGGCCGTGGCCGAAGCCGCGGGCTCGAGATCGCCGAGGTAGCGGGCCGTCGGCTCTTCGATCGCGCCATCGACGGCGGCATGGGCCCGTGCCCGCAGCTTCGAGGCGAGCCGGATGATCGGCAGCGCCACATTGGCATCGAACAGATACCAGATCCAGGTGACGAGGCCCAGGATCGCAAGCCCGGCCACAAGGCCGACCTGCTGGAAGGCGGGCAGCAGCTCGGGGGCGCTGAGGCGCCGATAGGCGAGGAACAGGCCGATCGACACCGCCACATTCGCCCCCACTGCCAGCGCAGCGAAGAAGAGCAGGATCCGCACGCGCAGGTTGAGGCGATCGAGCATGGATCAGACCCCTTCGCCCAGGAGCCGGCGGACCTCCTCACGCAGGGCCTTGAGTTCGAACGGCTTCGAGATGAACCCGTCCGCGCCGAGCGCCAGACCCTTCTTGCGCTCGATGGCCGACCCGCGCGCCGTCATCATCAGGATCTTGACGTCGGCGAGCGTCGGGTCGAGCCGGACGCCCTGACAGATCTCGTAGCCCGAGACCTCGGGCAGCATCACGTCCAGCAGCACGAGATCGGGATGGGTGGCACGGATGCGGCCGAGCGCCTCGGCCCCGCTTGCCACCCGGTCGTGCTCGTAGCCTTCGCGCGTGATGAGATAGTCGAGCGCGATGGCGATGTTGTCCTCGTCCTCCACCACGAGGATCCGGCGCTTTCTGGCTCCGTCGGCCATGTCACCCCTCCCTGCAGGCCGCTGTCAGCAGTTCGTCGTCGTCCGGGACCGACAGCCAGCTGGTGCCGGTCAAGGTGCCGTCGGGCCGAAGCTCCGACGTGGTCTCGAGATTTGCCGTGCGCCGGCGCGCGCAATCGAAGGCCATGGGCACGCGCTGGGTGTTGTGCCACCGCTGCACCACCACCACCTCGGCGCGGCGGATGGCGGGATCGGTCTCCGATCGCAGCATCCCCGTCCGGTCCAGCGCCATGAAGCGGGTGGCGACCGGGAAGAGGAACGTCCAGGGGCGGATGCCCACACGGTCCTGCGGCGCCGAGATCACCACGACCTCGGACGGCAGGGCGGCGGTCACGCGCGGATACCAGCTGTATTCGTTCCAGACCGAAAAGAGCAGCATCCCCGCCCCCGCCGCCGCCGGAACGATCCATTTCGGCAGGCGCTGACCGCTCAGCCGGCGCAGGAGCAGCGCGATCCCGGCGAGACCGGCTCCGGCGGCGAGGGTGGCGAGGAGGTCCATGACCATGATTCAGGCCTTCAGGTGCGCGCGCCGCGGGCCGAGCCCAGCGCGGATTGCATGGTGCGGACGACCACGAAGGCGTCGCGCAGGTGGCTGCGTTCGAAATCCGACAGGTCTGACGGCGCGAGGAAATTGTCAGGGCTGCGGCCGGACCGGATCAGCCGTGCCTGGTTCTCGAGCCGGATCTGGGCGATCATGTCGTAGGCCTCGACCAGATCGCGCGCGCCCGACACCGAGATCACGCCGGCATTCTCGGCCGCCTGTAGCCGCGCGCGGGTGTTCACCGGCTCAAGCTCGCCGATCAGCGCATAGACGCGGCCGAGGTCGATCACCGGCACCACGCCATTGTGCTTCAGGTCGATGTGGTTCTTGTGCTCTCCCGACCGGATGGTGGCAAAGCCGCGGATCAGGCCCAGCGGGGGCGTATGCTTCAGCGAGTTCGAGATCATGTGGGCCACGAAGATCGAGTTCTTCGCCGCCACCGCCGCCGTATCGGCCCGCAGCTCGTGGAAAAGGCTCTCGTCGCCGCCGATCGGGCGCAGGTCGAACATCACCGACGAGAGCATCTGCGCCATCGGGTCCGGCCGGTCGATCCAGCCGAGGAAATACTGCCGCCAGACCGAAAGCCGCTGACGCCAGCGCGGGTTGGTGGCCATCATGTCGCCGGGGCAGTGGATGTAGCCGCAGGCGTGCAACCCGTCCGAGACCTGCCGAGCCAGCTCGGAGAAGTAGGCGTCATCGGCCGGAAGCGTCTTGTCGGACAGGATCAGGCAGTTGTCCTGATCCGAAAGGCCCGTCTGCTCCTGCCGGCCCTGGCTTCCGCAGGCGCACCAGCAATAGGGCACGGGCGGCGGCCCGAGCCGGGCCTCGGCCAGCGTCAGCAGGCGCCGTGTCACAGTGTCGGAAATGTCGGTGATGAGGCGCGTGACCACCTCATGCGAATTGTGCCCCGCCACCAGCTGAACCAGCAGCTTGGGGATGCGCGAGGTCACGGCCTGCAACTCGGGCAGCGACTCGGCCGTGGCCGCATCCCGCACGAGCTGGGCCGAGGACACGGCCTGAAAGCGGGTCAGGTCGGTCTGGGTGATCATGCCCACCAGACGGCCTTCCTCGATCACCGGCAGATGGCCGATCCGCCGCTCGAGCATCACATGAAGGATGTCGGACCCAAGAGCCTCGGGCGGAAGGGCGATCGGGTCGCGGGTCATCACCTCGGCCACCGGCGTCGCGGGATCGAGCCCCACCGCCACCACCTTGTTGGTCATGTCGCGCGTGGTCACGATGCCGAGGAAGGTCGGCCCCTCCACGACACCCAGCGAGGACACGCCGGCGTCGCGCATCTTCATCGCCGCGGCCCGGATCGTCTCGGCGGGCCCGCAGGTCACGGGCTTGCGCGCCATCAGGTCGGCCACCTTCTGCGTGGTCAGGTCGGACGCGCGATACCCTTGGGTCCGTCGCCGGGTGAAGAACCGCTCGAAGGCGGGCGAGGCGGCAAAGAGCCGCCGGAACTCGTCGGCGGGCAGCATCAACAGCACCCCGTCCGTCGTGGCCTGCGCCGTGGTGGCCGCGCGGCCGTCGCGCATGAGCCCCCGCTCGCCGAACGAGTTGCGCGGCCCGAGCACCGAGATCACGTCGCCCGACGGCTCGAGGATCTCGACCCCGCCACGCTTGACGAGATAGAGCCCGACCAGCCGGTCTCCGTGACGATAGACTGTCTCGCCGGCGGCGATCACCCTGCGGCTGAAGCAACCGGCGACACGCGCCAGTTCGTCCTGCGGCAGGCTGTCGTAGGGATGCACCGTCTCCAGAAAGCTCACGATGGTCTGGACGTCTTCCATGAGGCTCCTCGACACTGCACCTGGGTGGCGCGCCCCCGAGGGTGGGGGCGCACCGTTGATCTCAGTGGGCCGTGGCCTTGCCGGCACCGCGCGGGATGCGGATGCTCTCGACCAGTTCGACCACTTCGCGCGGGGGCGCCTTCGTGATGGCCGACACCAGGAAGGCCACGCCGAAGTTCAGCAGCGCACCCACGGTCCCGATGGACAGCGGCGAGATGCCGAAGAAGTAGTTGGCGGGCACGTCCTCGAACGTGGCGGTGCCGGGGATGAAGAACCAGCCCTTGTAGAGGAAGATGTAGACCGCGGTGAAGACGAGGCCGACGAGCATCCCGAGGATGGCGCCTTCCTTGTTCACGCGCTTGGAGAAGATCCCCATCATCAGCGCCGGGAAGATCGTCGCGGCGGCCAGACCGAAGGCCAGCGCCACCACCTGCGCGGCGAAGCCGGGCGGGTTGAGGCCGAGCCAGGTGGCGATCACGATCGCACCCGTCATCGAGATCCGCGCGGCCAGAAGCTCACCCTTCTCCGAGATGTTGGGATTGATCGAGCCCTTGATGAGGTCGTGCGAGATCGCCGACGAAATGGCCAGAAGCAGGCCCGCGGCGGTCGAGAGGGCGGCAGCCAGCGCACCGGCGGCCACGAGCGCGATCACCCAGCCCGGAAGCGCGGCGATCTCGGGGTTGGCGAGCACCATGATGTCGTTGTCGATCTTGGTGACCTCGTTGCCGACCCAGCCGCGTTCGGCCGCGATGGCCTGCATCGCCGGGTTGGCCTCGTTGTAGTACTGGATCATGCCGTCGCCGTTCTTGTCTTCCATGACGAGAAGGCCGGTCTGTTCCCAGGTCTTCACCCAGCTCAGGCGCGGGTCGTTCTGGATCGACTCGAGGCTGATGGCGTCACCGTCCAGCGCATTGCCGGCCACGGCGTTCGGCCACATGGTCGTGGTCAGGTTCAGGCGCGCCATCGAGCCGACGGCCGGGGCCACGGTGTAGAGCAGCGCGATGAAGACCAGCGCCCAGCCGGCGGACGAACGGGCGTCGGCCACCTTCGGCACGGTGAAGAAGCGGATGATGACGTGCGGCAGACCCGCGGTGCCGATCATCAGCGACATGGTGAACAGGAACATGTTCAGCTGGCTGGTGGTGTCGGCGGTGTAGGCCGTGAAGCCGAGTTCGGTCACCACCTGGTCGAGCTTGGCCAGGAACGCCTGGTCGCCGCCGCCCGGAGCATAGTTGCCGATCAGGCCCAGCTGCGGCAGGAACGAGTTGGTCAGCGCCAGCGAGATGAAGATCGCCGGGATCGTGTAGGCGATGATCAGCACGACATACTGCGCGACCTGGGTGTAGGTGATGCCCTTCATGCCGCCGAACACCGCATAGGCGAAGACGATCGCCGCGCCGATGTAGAGGCCCATGTCGGTCGAGATCTCGAGGAAGCGCCCGAAGGTCACGCCCACGCCGCGCATCTGCCCGATCACATAGGTGACCGAGATGATGATGAGGCAGATCACCGCCACGAGGCGCGCGGTGCCCGAGTAGAAGCGGTCACCGATGAACTCCGGCACGGTGAACTTGCCGAACTTGCGCAGGTAGGGCGCAAGCAGCAGCGCCAGCAGCACATAGCCGCCGGTCCAGCCCATGAGGAAGGCCGACTGCGTGTAGCCGCCCGCCGGGGCCAGCGCGATGATGCCGGCCATCGAGATGAAGGACGCCGCCGACATCCAGTCGGCGCCGGTCGCCATGCCGTTCGCCACGGGGTGGACGCCCTGGCCGGCCGCATAGAACTCGGCGGTGGAGCCCGCCCGGGCCCAGATCGCGATCCCGATGTAGATGGCGAAAGTGATGCCAACCACGATCAGGTTGAGGGTGAATTGATCCATTCGTTCCTGCCTCCCTTACTCGTCCACGCCGTACTGGCGGTCCAGGCGGTTCATCAGCCACGCATAGACGAAGATCAGCACGAGGAAGACGTAGATCGACCCCTGCTGCGCAAACCAGAAGCCCAGGTCGGCGCCGCCCACCATGATGCCTTCCAGCGCCGGACGCAGGAGGATGCCGAGACCGAACGAGCAGGCGAACCAGATCGCCAACGAGATGAGGATGATGCGGACGTTCGCCGACCAGTAGGCATTCGACGACGTCCGGTCTGATGTCACATGACCAGTTCTGTCCACCATTGGACCTTCTCCCTGTAGGTTTCTTCTCCCTGCCGGCGTCCCACCTCCTCGAGGGACGCTGGCCTCTTCACGCGGATACGCGATCCACGATCCGGCCGAGGGACCGGGCGATCTCGTCGATGGCTCCCATCGCGTCGATCCGCTCCAGCACGCCGCAGCCGTCGTAGTAGGCGATCAGCGGCGCCGTCTGCGCATGGTAGGCGGCAAGCCGCGCTCCCACGGTTTCGGCGTTGTCGTCGGGGCGGCGCCTGAAATCCGTCCCTCCGCACTTGTCGCAGGTTCCTGCCACGGCAGGCTGCTTGAAGTGGTCGTGATAGCCCTCGCCGCAGGCAGCGCAGGTGAAGCGGCCCGAGACACGCTCGACCATGGCCGCGTCATCCACCTCGAGGCTGATGGCGGCCGTCACCCTTTGGCCGGTGCGCCCAAGAAGCCCGTCGAGGGCCGCAGCCTGCCCCGCGGTGCGGGGAAAGCCGTCGAGGATGATGCCGCGCGCCACATCCGGCTCGGCCATCCTGTCGGCGAGGATTTCGAGCACGATCTCGTCCGACACGAGGCCGCCGGCCTCCATCACCGCCTTGGCGGCCATGCCCGCAGGCGTGCCCGCGGCCACCGCCGCGCGCAAGAGATCCCCCGTCGAGAGCTGGACGAGGCCGAAGCGCTCCTCCAGCATCCGCGCCTGTGTGCCCTTGCCCGCTCCCGGAGGCCCGAGCAGGATCAGCACGGCCGGACGGGTCGTGGTCCCGGTCACGCCCTCCATGCCTCAGCCCCGGTTCTTGCGGTTGGAGATCAGGTCGTCCACCACCGAAGGGTCGGCCAGCGTCGTGGTGTCGCCGAGGCTGCCGAAGTCGTTCTCGGCGATCTTGCGCAGGATGCGGCGCATGATCTTGCCCGAGCGGGTCTTGGGCAGGCCCGGCGCCCACTGGATGATGTCGGGCGAGGCGATCGGGCCGATCTCGGTCCGCACCCACTTGACCAGATCCTTGCGCAGCTCTTCCGACGGCTCGACCCCGTTCATCAGCGTGACATAGGCGTAGATGCCCTGCCCCTTGATGTCGTGCGGATAGCCCACCACCGCGGCCTCGGCGACCTGGGCATGGGCGACCAGCGCCGATTCCACCTCGGCCGTGCCCATCCGGTGGCCCGAGACGTTGATCACGTCATCGACCCGGCCGGTGACCCAGTAATAGCCGTCCGCATCGCGGCGGCAGCCGTCGCCGGTGAAGTAGTAGCCCTTGTACTGCGAGAAGTAGGCCTCCTCGAAGCGCTCGTGATCGCCCCAGAGCGTGCGCATCTGCCCCGGCCAGCTGTCGGCGATGCAAAGGACGCCCTCGGTCGCCGTCTCGGTCAGCTCGTGCCCGTCGGTCGGGTCTAGGACCACCGGCTTCACCCCGAAGAAGGGCTTCGAGGCCGCGCCCGGCTTGACCGGGATCGCGCCCGGCAGCGGCGTGATCATGTGGCCGCCGGTCTCGGTCTGCCAGAAGGTGTCGACGATCGGGCAGCGGCCCTTGCCGACATGGGTGTTGTACCAGCTCCAGGCTTCGGGATTGATCGGCTCGCCGACCGAACCGAGCAGCTTCAGCGACGAGAGGTCGTACTTCTCGACCCACTCCGGCCCGAGGCCCATCAGCGAGCGGATCGCCGTCGGCGCGGTGTAGAACTGGTTGACCTTGTGCTTCTCGCAGACCGCCCAGAAGCGCCCCGCATCCGGGTAGGTCGGCACGCCCTCGAACATCAGCGTGGTGGCGCCATTGGCCAGCGGACCATAGACGATGTAGCTGTGGCCGGTGACCCAGCCCACATCCGCCGTGCACCAGAAGACGTCGCCGTCATGGTAGTCGAACGTCATCTGGTGGGTCATCGCCGCGTAGGTCAGATACCCGCCCGAGGTGTGGACGACGCCCTTCGGCTTGCCGGTCGAACCCGAGGTGTAGAGGATGAAGAGCGGATCCTCGGCGCCGACCTCCTCGATCGGGCAGTCGGGCGAGGCCTGCGCCATCATCGCCTTCACATCGACGTCGCGGCCGTCCATCCAGTGGATCTGGTCGCCGGTGTGCTTGACCACAAGGCAGCGCACCCGGTCCGAGCAGTGCAGCAGCGCGGCATCCGTGTTCGACTTCAGCGGCGTGCGGCGGCCGCCGCGCGGCGCGGTGTCGGCGGTGATCACCACCTTGGCCTGGCAGTCGTTGATCCGGTTCGCCAGCGCGTCCGGCGAGAAGCCCGCGAAGACCACCGAATGGATCGCGCCGATCCGCGCGCAGGCCAGCATCGCATAGGCCGCCTCGGGGATCATCGGCAGATACATCACCACGCGGTCGCCCTTGCGCACGCCCTGGCTGACCAGCACGTTCGCCATGCGGCAGACCTGATCGTGCAACTCCTGATAGGTGATGTGCTGGGCGGGAGTGTTGGGATCATCCGGCTCCCAGATGATCGCGGTCTGGCTGGCGCGGGTCGCCAGATGGCGGTCGATGCAGTTCCAGGCAACGTTCAGCGTGCCGTCCTCGAACCACTTGATCGAGACCTCGCCCAGCTTGAAGTTCGTGTTCTTGACCTTGGTGTAGGGCTTGATCCAGTCGAGCCGTTTGCCCTGCTCGCCCCAGTAGGCCTCGGGATCGGCCACGGATGCAGCATACATCCGCTCGTAGCCGGCGGCATCGACATGCGCCTGCGCAATGAAATCTGCCGAGGCGGAATAGACCGCATTCGTCTGAGCGTGATCCATGAAAGCTCCTCCAACATGCAGGCCTGGCGTGGCCCGCCACACGGCCGCAACCGCGGCCACCCTCCTCCAATAGACAGAGTGTAACGCATCAGTCAATTTTCGCGTAACTCTTTTTGCAGCCTCGCTTTTTCTGTAATTTCCTTTACTGTCGCGTCGAAAAGCTGTAAATCCTGAAAATTGACAAACTCATTTGCGCTTGTTTTTCAACGGCCTGTCCGCGGTCGGCTGACGCAGGGTCACGAGACCCGCCGCCGGACCGTGCCCGCCGCGGCGCACGCCCGGCAAATGGCTCGCAAGGCCGCAGCGGCACCATGCCGCTGCCCCATGCATCTGCGGCAGAAGGCGATTCGCTCAGTTTGCGAGGAACTCGTCCACGCCCGCCACGTCCGGCAGGTAGCGCACCAGAGGCTCGCGCAGCCCCTGCGCCAGCAGCACGCGGCGCACCTCGACGTTGGCCCCGGTCAGGAAGAGCTGGCCGCCGCGGCGGTGCATCTTGTGGGCCAGAAGCTCGAAGGAGCGCGCTCCCGAACTGTCGATGAAGGGCACCTCGGTGAAGTCGAGCACGAAGGCGCGCGGACGCTCGGCAAAGCGGTCAAGCGCCGAACCGAGCATGGCCGCCGCGCCGAAGAAGTAGGGGCCGCGCAGCCGGTAGATCACACGCTCGGACGTGACGGCGCCCGAGGGATCGGGCACCGGGGCCGGTTCGGCCGAGGCGCTTTCCGACATGCGGCGGATGAAGACAAGGCCACCCAGCGCAAAGCCCACGACGATCCCTTCGGTCAGGTCGCGGAACACGACGAGCAGGAAGGTGACCAGCACCACCATCGCATCCCCGCGCGAGGTCCGCAGGAGCGTCCAGAATTCCTCCTTCTCGAACATGTTCCACGCAACGACGGCCAGCAGCCCCGCAAGCGCCGCCAGCGGGATATAGGCGGCCAGGGGCGCGGCCAGCATCATGAACCCCAGCACGAAGAGGGCGCAGAGCATCCCCGAGACGGGGCTGCGCGAGCCCGCCCGCACGTTGGTGGCGGTCCGGGCGATGGTGCCGGTGACGCAGAAGCCGCCGAAGACGGCCGAACCGACGTTGGCCCAGCCCTGTGCGATCAGTTCGGCGTTGGGACGGTGCTGGGTGCCCGCCATCCCGTCCGCCACCACCGCCGACAGGAGCGACTCGATCGCGCCCAGAAGCGTGAAGCTCACGGCCCAGGGAAGCGCCGCGATCAGGGCCTCGGTCCCGAGATCCGGCAGCGCGGGCATGGGAAGCATCGTGGGCAGCTCGCCGAAGCGGGTGCCGATCGTCTCGACCGGAAGGCCCAGCATCTCGACCGTGACCGAGGCCACGACGACCGCGATCAGCAGGCTCGGCAGGCGGGGCGCCAGCCGTTTCAGCGCCTCGATCATGGCGATGGTGCCCACGGCCACCGCAAGGGCCGGCGGTGTCAGCGTCCCGCGCGCGGCCCAGAGCACCTTGATCTTCTCGATCACGTCCGAAGGCTCGGGCCCGGCAAGGGTCAGGCCGAGCAGCTCCTTCATCTGGCTGGCCCCGATGATGACGGCGATGCCCGCCGTGAAGCCCACCGTCACCGGATAGGGAATGAAGCGGATGTAGCTGCCCATCCTCAGCGTGCCGAGCGCGATCAGCAGGAAGCCCGAGAGGAAGGTGGCAAGGATCAGCCCCTCGATCCCGGTCTGCATGACGCAGGCGGACACGAGCACGATGAACGCCCCGGCGGGCCCGCCGATCTGGAACCGGCTGCCGCCCAGGGCCGAGACGAGGAAGCCCCCCACGATCGCGGTGTAAAGCCCGCGCTCGGGGCCGACCCCCGATGCGATGGCGATGGCCGTCGAGAGCGGCAGGGCCACGATGGCCACCGTGAGCCCGGCCAGCGCGTCGGCCCTGAGGTCGCGCAGCCCGTAGCCCTCGCGCAGCACCGTCACGATCTTCGGCAGGAAATGATCCCAGAAGGTGAGGGTTGTATCGCGCATCGCATACCTGTACCGCTTGGCAGCAAGAGCGGAACGTCCGCTTTCCTGCTTGTCAAGCCTCGGCGCGGATGATGCCCGATCCCACAGACCCTCTGCTAGCGGCCGATGACGATGCCCGCGTGCTGGCGCGGACGCTTCTGTCGAAGTCCCGCCATGCCTCGCTGGCCGTGACCGATGCGCAGAGCAACACGCCCGGAATCAGCCTGATCGCCTTTGGCCTTGATCCCGAGGGCACACCGCTGACGCTGGTCTCGGGGCTTGCGCCGCACATGGCGGCCCTGAGGGCGCATCCCGATGCGGCCGTGATGGTGGGCAGCCCCGGCGCGAAGGGCGACCCTTTGACGCATCCGCGCCTGATGATCCGCGTCCGGGCCGAGCTGATCGCCCGGGGCACGCCCGAACATGGCGACTTGCGGGCGCACTGGCTTGGCCTGCACCACAAGGCGAAGCTCTATGTCGATTTCGCCGATTTCGCCTTCGCCCGCCTGACGCCCGTCTCGGCGATCCTGAACGGCGGCTTCGGCCGCGCCTGGCGCCTGAGCCCCGATGATCTGCGCCCGGCCTGAGGGGCATCGTGCGGCAGGGGCCGGTGGGCGGGAAGGCTCGGCCACGGGCCGGAGGATGACATGCTCTCGCTGATCCTGTTTGCGGCGGCTCTGTGGGGTCTGGCCTGGTTCCTCGGGATTCCGGTCCGGCTGCGGCTGCTGGCCCTCTCGGTCCTGTGGCTTGCCGTGGTGCTCGCGCATCTGCTGCTGCCTGCGGCACATCCGTTCCGTCAGGCCACCGGCGGGGGGGCCGAGCCCTGGCTGGTCATCGGCGGGCTCGCGGCCCTGGTGCTGGGCTACCGGCTGGGCCTTGGCGCGCTGCGGCGGCGCGCGCGCGGCGCCGAGGCGCCACCTGCGCCGGGGCTCTTCCGCCCGGCCGAGCTGGAACGCTACGCCCGCCACATCATGCTGCGCGAGGTGGGCGGCCCGGGCCAGAAGCGGCTGAAGGAGGCGCGCGTGCTGGTGATCGGGGCCGGCGGCCTCGGCTCGCCCGCGCTGCTCTATCTGGCGGCGGCGGGCGTGGGCACGGTGGGCGTGATCGACGCCGACCGGGTCGAGGCCTCGAACCTCCAGCGGCAGGTGATCCACACCGACGCGCGGATCGGCTGGCCCAAGGTGCGCTCGGCGGCCGAGGCGATGCGGGCGCTCAATCCCTTCGTCGAGGTGCGCCCCTACGAGCGGCGGCTGACCGAGGAGAATGCGGCGGCCCTGTTCGCCGATTACGACCTGATCCTCGACGGGACGGACAATTTCGACACGCGCTACCTCGCCAACCGCATGGCCGTGGCGGCCGAGAAGCCGCTCATCTCGGGCGCCATCACGCAATGGGAGGGGCAGGTCAGCCTCTATGACCCGGCGCGCGGCGGTCCCTGCTTCCAGTGCACCTTCCCCGAGCGGCCGGCACCGGGCCTTGTGCCCACATGCGCCGAGGCGGGGGTGATCGCACCGCTGCCGGGGGTGGTGGGCTCGATCATGGCGGTCGAGGCGATCAAGCATCTGACGGGTGCGGGCGCAACGCTGCGCGGGGCGCTGCTGATCCACGATGCGCTCTGGGGCGAGACGCGGCGGATCGCGCTGAAACCTCGTGCAGGCTGCCCGGTCTGCGGCGGCCGAGGCGGCGCCGGCTGACGGTCGCGCCCGAGGGGATGGACGGCGACGGGTCGCCGCCCTAGCCTTGAGGGCGAAGGAGACCCGCCATGACCCATCCGCTGCTTGCGCCCTGGACCACGCCGTTTGCCCTGCCTCCCTTCGCCGAGATCCGCGACGAGCAGTTCGGTCCGGCCTTCGAGGCGGGGCTTGCCGAGGCGCGCGCCAACATCCGCGCCATCGCCGACAATCCCGACGCCCCGAGCTTTGCCAACACGATCGAGGCGCTGGAACTGGCCGAGGAGACGCTCGACCGGGTGGCGGGCGTCTTCTACAACCTCGCCGGGGCGGACAGCAACGCCGCGCGCGAGGCGCTCCAGCGCGAGCTGGCGCCGAAGATGTCGGCCTTCTCCTCCGAGGTGGTGACCAACCGCCCGCTCTTCCAGCGGATCGAGACGCTCTGGCAGCAGCGCGACGGGCTCGGCCTCACCCCTGAACAGGAGCGGGTGCTGATGCTCTACCGGCGGATGTTCGTGCGCTCAGGCGCCCGGCTCGAGGGGGCCGAGGCCGAGCGGCTGACCGAGGTCAAGGCACGGCTGGCGGTGCTGGGCACCACCTTTGCGCAGAACCTGCTGGCCGATGAGCGCGAGTGGATGATGCCGCTGGCCGAGGAGGATCTGGAGGGGCTGCCGGCGTTCGTGGTCGAGACCGCCCGCGCGGCGGGCGCCGAACGCGGGGCCGAAGGGCCGGTCGTCACGCTCAACCGCTCGCTGATCGTGCCCTTTTTGCAATTCTCGCCGCGGCGCGAGCTGCGCCGGCGCGCCTATGAGGCCTGGGTTGCTCGGGGGGCCAACGGCAACGCCACCGACAACCGCGCCGTGGCGGCCGAGATACTCGCGCTGCGCGAGGAGAGGGCGAAGCTCCTCGGCTATCCGGGTTTTGCGGCCTACAAGCTCGAGACCGAAATGGCCAAGACCCCCGACGCGGTGCGAGAGCTTTTGCTGCGCGTGTGGGAGCCCGCCAAGGCGCGGGCCGAGGCGGACGGGGTCGTGCTCGAGGCGATGATGCACCGCGACGGGATCAACGGCGATCTCGAACCCTGGGATTGGCGCTACTACTCCGAGAAGCGCCGCGCGGCCGAGTTCGACCTCGACGAGGCGGCGCTGAAACCCTACCTGCCGCTCGAGCGGATGATCGAGGCGGCCTTCGACTGCGCCCACCGCCTCTTCGGGCTGGAGTTCCGGCCGCTCGACGTGCCGCTCTACCACCCCGACGTGCGCGCCTGGGAGGTGACGCGCGAGGGCCGGCACATGGCGGTCTTCCTCGGCGACTGGTTCGCGCGCGCCTCGAAACGCTCCGGTGCCTGGTGCTCGACCATGCGGGGGCAGCGCAAGCTTGGCGGCGAGGTGCGGCCCATCGTGGTCAATGTCTGCAACTTCGCCAAGGGCGAGCCGGCGCTGCTGTCGTGGGACGATGCGCGCACGCTCTTTCACGAGTTCGGCCATGCGCTGCACCAGATGCTCTCGGACGTGACCTACGGCTACATCTCGGGCACCTCGGTCGCGCGCGATTTCGTCGAACTGCCGAGCCAGCTTTACGAACATTGGCTCGAGGTGCCCGAGGTGCTGGAACGGCACGCGCGCCACTGGCAGACGGACGAGCCGATGCCGGCCGCGATGCGGGAACGGCTGCTCGCCGCCTCGACCTATGACCAGGGCTTTGCGACCGTCGAGTTCATCTCGTCGGCCATGGTGGATCTGGCCTTCCATGAAGGCGAGGCCCCGGCCGATCCGATGGCGCGACAGGCCGAAGTGCTCGAGGGCCTCGGGATGCCCCGGGCGATCCGTATGCGCCACGCGACGCCGCACTTTGCGCATGTCTTCACTGGCGACGGCTATTCCGCGGGCTACTACAGTTACATGTGGTCCGAGGTGATGGATGCGGACGCCTTCGCCGCCTTCGAGGAGGCGGGGGGCGCGTTCAGCCCCGAGATGGCCCGGCGGCTTGAGCGGCATGTGCTGTCGGCCGGCGGTTCGGATGAGGCAGAGGCGCTCTACACCGCCTTCCGCGGCCGGATGCCCGGGGTGGAGGCGCTGCTTCGCGGCCGCGGACTGCTCGACGCCGCCTGAGGCGGCAGGACGGACGGGGCGCGGCCATTGAAGGCTGCACCCGGCAACGCGGCAACTGGACAAGGAAGTTACCGATGAAAGGTATGGCCCTCTTTGCCCTTCTCGCTCTGGCGGCCTGCGAGCGGCACGTGCCCTCGGATCGCTGGCTGGGGGCGCCCTTCTTCCTCGATCCGACGGTGCAGCCCGCCGACATCGCGGGGCTGTGGTACGAGGTGGCGAGCTATCCCGCGCCCTTCCAGCAGGGCTGTCGCCGGACGACCGCGGAATACCGGCCGCTGCCGGACGGGACCATCGCCCTGACCAACCGCTGCGAGGTGAACGGCACGGTGCGTCAGGTCTCGGGCACGGCGCGGGTGGTGGCACCGGCCCGACTGACGGTGGATCTGCAAGGCGTGCCCTTCGGGGGCGACTACTGGATCCTCGGGCAGTCGCGCGACGGGCGGACGCTGGTGGTGGGCACGCCGACGCGCATCGCCGGATGGGTGCTGCACCGTGACCCGCGGATCGGACCCGAGGAACTGCGCGCGGCCCGCGACCTCTTCGAGCGGAGCGGCTACGACGCCGCCGCGCTTCAGCGCATGGACCATCGCTGAGGGCAACGCCCGGCCATCACCCGGACCGGCAGGCGGAGCCGCCCTCGGGGGCATCGAACCCCCTCAGGCGGCGCTGCCGCGGAAGGCGGCCCGTGTATCGACAGACGGTGATCACAAGCGCCCGGAGACCCCCTCCACCGGTTCTCCCGAGAGCACCCCCACGCCACAGCCTGCCACCGCTGCGGCCTTCACTCTTGTCCAAATATCCCGGGGGTCCGGGGGCAGCGCCCCCGGCCGCCGGCTCCGGTCGCTACGGCCGGTCCATCATCGCGACCGGCAGACGGCAGTCCCTTCGCGCGTCCGACGCGCAGGCACGAAACTCGAGGTCCTTCGTCAGGCAGACCCGCACCTCCTGCACATGGCCGCCTTCGCAGGTGATCGTGATCCCGTCGGGCATCAGCCCGGGATTGGCCTCGGTGAAAGCCTCCTCGAGGACGCGCGGCGGCAGCGAGATATCCTGCTCCAGCTGTCGCAGCGGCTCGGGCACGGTCACGCGGGCAAAGGCCTCGCGCATGAGGGCGAAGTAGTCCGTCGGCGGTAGATCGGCGCAGCGGCCGTGCTTCTTCCACTGGTGCCAGACAAGGCCCGGCGACATCAGGTCGGACATGGCGTCCGTCTCGCGCCGCGAGGGGTCGCGCTCGACCGTCAGGCAATAGGCCGGCCAGCCTTCCTCGCGCTGCGGCCAGAGGCCATGCAGCACGAAGCCGCGGCCCCAGCTGCATTCCTCGGCCCCCCGGGCCTCGCCTTCCAGCGCACACCAGGTCGGCTCCCAACTGAGGGCAAGGATGTAGTGGGTGAAGTCGCCCGCCCGGTCGTGATCGGCAAGGGCCGGTGCCGCGCCCAGTGCGAGTATGACAGCCAGGATGCGCATTTTTACTTCCCCTCGCTGCGGATCGGCAGTATATGCCAGCGTGAACTTCCCGAAAACGAGAAGACGCGGCCAGGCCGCAGCCGTTTTCCCGGCATGGTCAAGATTTGCAGAGGATCGCCCGATGAACAAGCCGCTGATGTCCAAGGCCACCGCGGTCTGGCTGATCGACAACACCACTCTCTCGTTCAAGCAGATCGCGGACTTCTGCGGCATGCACGAGCTTGAGGTGCAGGGCATCGCCGACGGGGATGTGGCGACCGGGGTCAAGGGCTTCGACCCGGTGGCCAACAACCAGCTCGACCAGATCGAGATCCAGAAGGGCGAAAAGGACCCGCTCTACCGGCTGAAGCTCAAGTTCAATCCCGCCGCCGTCGGCGAGGAGAAGCGCCGCGGCCCGCGCTATACGCCGCTGTCCAAGCGGCAGGACCGGCCGGCGGCGATCCTGTGGCTCGTCAAGTTCCACCCCGAGCTTTCGGACGGCGCCATCGCCAAGCTTGTCGGCACCACCAAGCCCACCATCCAGTCGATCCGCGAGCGGACGCACTGGAACATCGGCTCGATCCAGCCGATCGACCCGGTGGCGCTGGGTCTCTGCCGGCAGTCCGAGCTTGACACGGCGGTGCAGCAGGCGGCCCGCCGCAAGGCCGCCGAGGGCGTGGTGATGAGCGATGACGAGCGCCGCAAGCTCGTCTCGACCGAGCAGTCGCTCTCGATGCCGGACGAGCCGCGGATGCCGTCGGGCCTGGCGGGGCTCGAGCAGTTCGGCCGCGCCGAAGAGGAAAAGCGGCCTGCGGATTTCTCGGACGCCGATTCCTTCTTCAACCTGCCGCACGGCGATGATGCGGACGAGGACGAGGACGAGGATCCCCGCCGCTGACCGGCGGCCCGTCGCCGGCAGGGCGATGCCGGACAATTTGTGATTGATCTCACTCGTTCGATGGGCGAGGACACGAACAGCCGCCTCGGGCGGCTGTTCGCTTTTGATCGTGCCGCATTGACGACACATTGCCATTTCCGCCTTGGGGGCTGCCGCCGGTCGAGCGCCGGGCAGTCGCCTCCCGTGCAGGACCGACCATGCCAACCACCATCTCCCGAAGCTCGACACCGCGCATCAACGGCGTGGATGTCACCCGCTCCTTCGCGATCATGCTGGTGATGCTGAGCCACGCCCTTATCGAGTTCGACGTGTTTTCAGCCTTCCCCGGCACCGCCACCACGCTGACGCGCTTCCTGATCCAGACCGCGCCCGTCACCTTCATCTGCCTCTTCGGCGCCATGCTCGAGATCGTGTACGCGCCGCGCTTCGTCCCGGGCGCGGAGCAGGCCGTGACACGCCGGCTCTGGACGCGGGCGCTGCAATGCTACCTGCTGTATGCGCTGTCGGTGGTCGCGCTCCATGTGTCGGGCGGGTCGTCGCCGGGCTATACGATCCGCTGCCTCCTGATGCTGGGCGTGACGCCCTACACGGATATCCTGAAATTCTACGCGCTGGCCTTGCTGGCGGCGCCATTGCTGCTGCGTGTGCGGCGCCGCCACGGGATGAGCCCGCTGCTTCTGTTCGCGGTGGCGGTTCCGGCCGCCTATCCCCTGCTCGCACGGTTGCCCGAGCCGCCGCTCGTCTTCGGCCACGACTACCTGCTCAAGCCCGCCAGTTTCCTCTACGGCGGCACGAGCGAAGCGGGCGGCCCCTCGGTGCTGCACGGGCTGGCGCTGGTCGCGGCCGGGATGATCCTCGGGCGTGGCGTCCGCCTCCTTCTCTCGGCCGAGGGATCGACGCGGCGTGAGGGCCGGCTGATCTTCGGGCTGATGCTGGGTGCGGCCGGCACAGCCTCGGCGCTGATGTGGAACTGGCAGGCGCCCTTCGCCACCCTGGCCGCGCTGGCCGACATGAGCCTGCGGAACGACAATCACCCGCTCTACGGCTCCGTCGGCCTCACCGTGACGCTGATCGAGGTGATGCTTGCGGTCATGCTCTTTGACCGGCTCGGGCGGCGCTGGGGCAAACCCCTGCTGTTCTTCGGGCAGACGAGCCTCTTCACCTTCGCCTTCGGCAACATCCTGCTCTATCTGGCGCCCGAGAGGGTCCCCGCGATCGGTGATGGCCTGCCGCTTGCGCTTGCGTTCTTCACGATCATGATGGGGCAGAGCTGGCTTTTCCTGCGGCTCATGACGCCGGTCGCCGCGGATGCGAGCGGGATCTGGCGCAAGGTCGCGACCGGATTCCAGCGCCTCGTGCGCTGGATGCAGCGGCCGGTGGACGGGACGGTGTCGCGGCTCGTGCCGTCACGGGGCTAGGCCGGGCGAGGGGGCGGCCGCCCGGCGGGGCGGCGGCCCTCAGAACCTCCGGCGCGCCCGAAGTGCCGCGCCGATGGTGCCGTCGTCGAGATAATCCAGCTCGCCGCCGATCGGCACGCCCTGCGCAAGCGAGGTGACCTGCACGCCCGAGGGCGCGAGCACGTCGGCGATGTAGTGGGCGGTCGTCTGCCCGTCCACCGTCGCATTGAGCGCGAGGATCACCTCGGAGATGCGCTCCTCCCGCACCCTTTCGGCAAGGCGGGGGATGCGCAGCTCGTCCGGCCCGACCGAGTCGAGCGCCGAGAGTACCCCGCCCAGCACATGGTAGCGGCCGCGGAACACGCCCGCGCGCTCGAGCGCCCAGAGGTCGGCCACATCCTCGACCACGCACAGCTCGCCCGTGGCGCGGCGGTCGTCGCGGCAGATGTCGCAGAGGTCGGCGCTGGTGATGTTGCCGCAGCGGGCGCAGTCGCGCGCCGTGGCCGCAACCTCGGCCATGGCCTGCGCCAGAGGGGCCATCACGGCCCCCCGTTTCTTCAGCATCACAAGCACGGCCCGGCGGGCCGAGCGCGGCCCGAGGCCCGGCAGGCGCGCCATCAGCTCGATCAGCCGCTCGATGTCGCCCGGGGCCTCGGCCATGTCAGAAGGGCAGCTTCATGCCCGGCGGCAGGCCGAGACCGTCGGTCAGCTTGCCCATTTCCTGCTTGGCCCGCTCGGAGGCCTTCGACTGCGCGTCCTTGATCGCGGCGAGGATCAGGTCCTCGACCACTTCCTTCTCCGAGGCCACGAAGATCGAGGGGTCGATCTCGAGACCCGTCAGCTCGCCCTTGGCGGTCGCCGTGGCGCGCACGAGGCCCGCACCGGACTCGCCCACAACGGTCATGCTGCCGAGATCCTCCTGCAGCTGCGCCATCTTCTCCTGGAATCCCTGCGCGGCCTTCATCATCTTGGCCATGTCGCCAAGACCGCCCAAACCCTTCAGCATTCGTTGCTCCTCTCAATTGTCCTCGAACGGGTCCCACTCGTCCTCGACCTCGGGCAGAGCCTCGGCCGCGGCCTGTTCCTCGAGCTTGCGGATCTCGGCGATCCGCGCGCCCGGAAAGGCGGCCATCACCGCCTGCACGAGCGGGTTTTCCAGTGCCCGCGCCTCTTCTTCAAGGCGCCCCTTGTCGCGCTCTTCGGCCAGCGTCGGCGCGCCGCCGCCCGAGACGACCGACACGCCCCAGCGTGTGCCCGTCCAGCCCTGCAGACGCTGCGAAAGCCGGGCGGCCAGGTCGGGCGCGGCATCGGGCGCCGGCTCGAACTCGATACGGCCGGGGGCGAAGCGGACGAGCCGCACGCCCGTCTCGACCTCGTAAAGCAGTTTCATGTCGCGCTTCTGCCGGATCAGCTCGACCATCTGGCCAAAGCTCTGGCAGAGGACGGCGCCGGGCGCGAGCGCCATGGCGGTGGCGGCGCCCGAGGCTTGCGGCGCAGGGGCGGCGGTGCGCGGCGCGGCGGCCTGCATCCGCGCCATCGGCGCCGCGGCCGGCAGCCCTGCCTGCAGCCCACCACCGCCCCCCGGACCCGAGGGCCGCGGCTCGGACTGGAGCCTGCGGATCAGCGCCTCGGGGTCGGGCAGATCGGCCACATGGGTCAGGCGGATCACCGCCATCTCGGCCGCCATCATGGCGTTGGGCGCCAGCGAGACCTCCTCGATGGCCTTCAGCAGCATCTGCCACATGCGGGTCAGCACCCGCATCGGCAGCCGCTCGGCCATCTCGAGGCCGCGCCTGCGTTCGTCGGGCGGCGTGGTCGGATCGTCGGCGGCGTCCGGGCTGATCTTGATGATCGAGATCCAGTGCGTGATCTCGGCCAGATCGCGCAGGACGGCCATCGGGTCCGCGCCATCGGCATACTGGCCCGAAAGCTCGGCCAGCGCGCTGGCCGCATCGCCCTTCATCACCAGATCGAACAGGTCGAGCACCCGGCCCCGGTCGGCAAGGCCCAGCATCGCGCGGACCTGATCGGCCGTCGTCTCGCCCGCGCCGTGCGCGATGGCCTGATCCATCAGGCTCATCGCGTCGCGCACCGATCCCTCGGCCGCGCGGGTGATGAGCGCGAGCGCGTCGGCCGTAAGCCGCGCGCCTTCCTTGTCGGCCACCTTCGCCAGATGCGCCATCATGACCTCGGGCTCGATCCGCTTCAGGTCGAACCGCTGGCAGCGCGACAGCACCGTGACCGGCACCTTGCGGATCTCGGTGGTGGCGAAGATGAACTTCACATGGGCCGGCGGCTCCTCGAGCGTCTTGAGCAGCGCGTTGAACGCGCTGGTCGAGAGCATGTGGACCTCGTCGATGATGTAGATCTTGTAGCGCGCCGAGGCCGCGCGATAGTGCACCGAATCAATGATCTCACGGATGTCGCCCACGCCGGTGCGCGAGGCCGCGTCCATCTCCAGGACATCGACGTGCCGGCCCTCGGCGATCGAGCGGCAGGCTTCGCAGACCCCGCAGGGTTCGGTGGTCGGTCCGCCGTTTCCGTCGGGGCCGACGCAGTTCAGCCCCTTGGCGATGATCCGCGCGGTGGTGGTCTTGCCCACGCCCCGCACGCCGGTCATCACGAAGGCATGGGCGATCCGGTCGGCGGCGAAGGCGTTCTTCAGCGTGCGCACCATCGCATCCTGCCCGATCAGGTCGGCGAAGGTCTGCGGACGGTATTTGCGGGCAAGGACCTGGTAGCCTTGCTCGGGTGTGTCGGACATCGGGCCTCGGCGGATTCGGGGACGGAGCGAGATTAGGGCCCCAAACGCGCAACGTCCACCCGAAGGGGCCCGCCGCCGCGCCGTGAAGCGGACGACGTCCGATGGAACCGCACCGCTATCCTCACCCGGGGAACCGGCATGTGGTGAGGGCTGACCCACCAGTGCCGCCCCGGCGGCACCCTCCAAGGGCGCCAAGCAACAGATTGATCATGTTCAGCTGCACGCTCCGAGGTTCGCCGGTCTCGGTCTCGGTCTCGGTCTCGGGCGCGGGCGCGGTTGCTTGGTGCATTTTCTAAAATGGCCGAATCTCGGCGTGCGGAATCAACTCTTGTCGCCTTGATGCGATCAAGGCGCATAAGCGGCGGCTTGTGGGGCAGTGGATTAGGCTCCAGACTTCGGTAACGGGGCCGTTCCGGTCAAGCCGTTTTGCGCATGGG